>CAYQPD010000052.1:0-16055 GCA_964419305.1 uncultured Rhodobacter sp. | reverse complement strand
CTGGCGCGCGAAGCGCTGGATGTCGAAACCACCGCCCAGGCGGTGGCCAAGGGGGCGCTGCTCAACAAGATTTTTCTGCGCCCGGAGGCCGAACCTGACGCGACCCCCGACGGGGCCAACACGATCTGATCACATTTGATCACAAGGTAAGGAATACCTGACTACCCTGACGCTGCGTAAACCGGCATGTTGGCCTTGTTCCGTGAGTGGTGGCTTCGGCCTTCGGAACGGGCAGATCGGTCGGGGTGCATTTTCATCCTGCCCGCTTTGCGCCTTCGCTTTGGTAACAAAGCGCGGGTGGCGGCGCGCCTGAGGGGTTCATTCAAACCCCGATGGCGTGACGGGTGCGGCGGGCTCATCCCCAATGACGCAGCACAAAGCGGTGCAACCTCCCCAGGGTTGCACCGCTTTTCTTTTGGCGTCAGGGCTGGCCCGCGTTCCCCGCAGGCCAGCAAACAGATCAGCCGGCCAAGGTCTTGGCAACCTCGGCGGCAAAATCTTCCTTTTCCTTCTCGATGCCTTCGCCTACCGCCATGCGCACGAAACCCACGACCTCGACGCCGGCATCCCTGGCGGCCTGCGCCACCGTGAGGTCGGGATTGAGCACGAATTTCTGCCCCAGCAGGGTGACTTCCTCGAAGAACTTGGCCATCCGGCCCTGGATCATCTTTTCGATCACCGCTTCGGGCTTGGGCTTGGCGGAGGCTGCGTTTTCTTCGCGCGCCTTGCTGGTCTGCACCGTAAGCTCGTGCGCCACCACCGCCGGGTCAAGATCGGCCTGGCTCAGCGAAATCGGGCTGGTCGCGGCGACGTGCATCGCAATCTGCTTGGCGATGCCGTTGTCGGTGCCCTTCACCGCCACCAGCACCCCGATCCGGCCAAGGCCGTCGGCCGCGGCGTTGTGCACATAGGAGGCCACGAAATCGCCGTTGAGTCGCGCCATGCGGCGCAGGGTCATGTTTTCGCCGATCACCGCGATGGTCTCGGCCAGGGCGGTATCGACCGACCTGCCGCCCAGATCGGCGGCCTTCAGCGCGTCAAGATCGGCCGCCGTCAGCGCCACCGCGGTGATGCTGCGCACCAGCGCCTGGAAATCGCCATTCTTGGCGACAAAATCGGTTTCCGAGTTGACCTCGACGGCCACCCCCCTGCCCCCGGCCACAGCCACGCCCACCAGACCCTCGGCCGCCACCCGGCCTGCCTTCTTGGCGGCCTTGGCCAGGCCCTTGGTGCGCAGCCAATCGACCGCGGCTTCCATGTCGCCTGCGGTCTCGGTCAGCGCGCGTTTCGCGTCCATCATGCCTGCGCCGGTGGAATCGCGCAGTTCCTTCACCATTGATGCGGTGATCGCCATTGCGGCTCTCCTTCAATCAAACCGGGAAATCCCGACGGGGCTGACCCCGCCGGGCAATAATCTCGCCTAAAGCCTCAGGCTTCGGCGACCGCTTCTTCCTCGGGCGCGGTTTCCAGCGCGCCGACGTCGATGCCAGCCGCGCCCATCTGGGCGGTCATGCCGTCCAGCGCCGCCCGCGACACCAGATCGCAGTAAAGCGCAATCGCACGCGCCGCGTCGTCGTTGCCGGGGATGATGTAGTCAACGCCCTTGGGCGAGCAGTTGGTATCGACCACCCCGATCACCGGGATGCCCAGCTTCTGGGCTTCCAGAATTGCGAGGTCTTCCTTGCCGACATCAATGATGAAGATCAGGTCCGGCACCCCGCCCATTTCGCGGATACCGCCCAGCGAGGATTGCAGCTTGCCCTGTTCGCGCTCGATGTGCAGGCGCTCTTTCTTGGTCATGCCTTCGGCCCCGCGGGCCATCAGTTCGTCAACCTGCTTGAGCCGGTTGATCGACTGCGACACGGTTTTCCAGTTGGTCAGGGTGCCGCCCAGCCAGCGGTGGTTCATGTAGAACTGGGCGCATTTGTCGGCGGCATCGGCGATCGGCTTTTGCGCCTGACGCTTGGTGCCGACAAACAGGATGCGGCCGCCCTTGGCCACCGTGTCGCGCACCACCTTCAGCGCCGCGTCCAGCATGGGCACGGTCTGGGTCAGATCGAGAATGTGAATGCCGTTGCGGTTGCCGTAGATGAATTCGCCCATCTTCGGGTTCCAGCGCGCGGTCTGGTGACCGTAGTGAACGCCCGCTTCAAGAAGCTGACGCATATTGAACTCTGGCAATGCCATGCCATTTCCTTTCCGGTTTATGCCGCGGCGAAGCCATCTTCAGAACCATCGGTCCCAACCGGCGGACCTTCGGGGATTTCTCCCCCGAACAGCCCAAGCCTCGCCTGTGAAGTGGTGCGCATCTACCGTGTGGTGTCGATGAACGCAAGCCCCGCAGAAACTTCTGGCCTTCGGCGAGGATATTTGGACCAGCAAGAAAGCCCGGCTGATTTCTTGCTGGCAAAAATATCCTCCGCGAAGCGTCGGCCCCCCCCCTTGTGCAGGCCTTGGGGTTGGGCGACACAGGGGACATGGCAACCACCCCCGACATCTTGTGCATCGGCTCGGTCCTGTGGGACAGCATCGGCCGCGCGCCCGGTGCGATGCATCTGGGGGCGGACGTGCCCGGCCGCATCACCCGCCTGCCGGGCGGGGTGGCGCTGAACATAGCAAAGACCCTGCGCCGGTTCGGCCTGACCCCATTGCTGCTGAGTGCGGTCGGGCGTGACGCTGACGGCGAGGCGCTGATCGCCGCCTGCGCCCGGATGGGGCTGATCACCGACCACCTTTATCGCCCGGACGATCTGCCGACCGACCGCTACATGGCGATCGAGGGCGCAAACGGGTTGATCGCGGCAATCGCCGATGCCCATGCGCTGGAAGCGGCGGGTGACAAGATCCTGCGCCCGCTGGTTGACGGGCGGCTGGGCTCGGCCGAGGCCCCATGGCGCGGGCTGATCGCGCTTGATGGCAACCTGACCGAGGCCCTGCTGGCCCAGATCGCCGCCTCGAACCTGTTCGCCCGCGCCGATCTGCGCATCGCCCCCGCCAGCCCCGGCAAGGCCGGGCGGCTGACCCCGTTGCTGACCCATCCGCGCGCCACCTTCTATGTCAACCTCGAAGAGGCGGGCATTCTGGCCCGGGTGCGGTTCGGCACCGCAGCCGAGGCGGCGCGCGGCCTGCTGGGGCTGGGTGCGGCGCGGGTGCTGGTCACCGACGGCGACCACCCCGCAGCCTTTGGAGCAAACGGACAGGCGGTGATCACCGCCACCCCGCCACCGGTGCCGGTGACCCGGATCACCGGCGCGGGCGATACGTTCATGGCCGCTCATATCGTGGCCGAGCAACGCGGCGCGCCCCCGGCGGCGGCGCTTGCCGCGGCCCTGCGCGCCGCGGCCGCGCATGTTTCAGGAGAAACCGGATCGTGACCCTGCCCCTTGTTCTGACCCCCGCCGTTGCCGCTGCCCTGGCGCAGCGCCAGCCGGTGGTGGCGCTTGAATCGACCATCATCAGCCATGGCATGCCCTATCCGCAGAACGTCGAGACCGCCCGCGCGCTCGAGGCCGAGGTGCGCGCCGGGGGGGCGGTGCCGGCCACCATCGCGGTGCTGGCCGGGCGCATTCATGTCGGTCTTGCGGACGCCGAACTCGACGCCCTGGGGCAGGCGCGCGCGGTGATGAAGCTCAGCCGGGCGGACCTTGCGGTGTGCATTGCCCAAGGCAAGACCGGGGCGACCACGGTTGCCGCCACCATGATCTGCGCCCATCTGGCCGGGATCGCGGTGTTTGCCACCGGCGGCATTGGCGGGGTGCATCGCGGGGCCGAGCACAGCTTCGACATCTCGGCCGATCTCATGGAACTGGCCGCGACCCCGGTCACGGTGGTGGCGGCGGGGGCCAAGGCGATTCTCGATCTGGCCAAGACGCTTGAGGTGCTGGAAACCCACGGGGTGCCGGTGATTGCCTACGGTCAGGACGCCCTGCCCGCCTTCTGGTCGCGCGATTCGGGCCTGACCGCCCCGTTGCGGCTGGATGACGCGGACAGCGTCGCCCGCGCCCACCTGATGCGCGCTCGCCTTGGCCTGCCGGGCGGGCAACTGGTGGCCAACCCGATCCCCGCCAGCGCCGAGATCCCGGCCGCCGAGATTGCCCCGCTGATCGCGCAGGCCCTGGCCGAGGCGCAGGTGCAGGGCATCCACGGCAAGGCGGTCACCCCCTTCCTGCTCGAGCGGATGTTTGCGCTGACCGGCGGGCGGTCGCTTGCCGCCAACATCGCGCTGGCGCTGAACAATGCGCGGCTCGGGGCGGCGATTGCCTGCGCGATTGCGCGCCAGCAACAGGGCTGAGCCCCCGTCAACCTTGGCCATTGTGGCGGGCAGCAGCTGCCCCTACATTCATCCCGACAGAGGAGCCAAGATGACCGAGCCCGCCGCCCACCCCCCGCGCCGCCGTGGCCCGCTTGCCGGGTTTCGCGCCAGCTTTCTGACCGGTCTGGTGGTGGTGCTGCCGGTCGGCCTGACCATCTACCTGATCTGGACGGTGATCGGCTGGATCGACAGTTGGGTGCTGCCGCTGATTCCCGCCGCCTATCAGCCCGACGCCCTGCTGCGCTGGCTGTTGGGGCCAAGCTACGCCTTTCCGGTGCGCGGGGTGGGGGTGGTGGTGTTTTTGGTGTTCACGGTGGTGATCGGCTGGATCGCCAAGGGCCTGATCGGGCGCTCGCTGATCGCCTGGGCCGAGCGCCTGGTGGACCGCATGCCGGTGGTGCGCTCGATCTACAACGGCCTGAAACAGATCGCGGAAACCGTCTTCAGCCAGTCCACCAGCAATTTCGAGCGCGCCTGCCTGGTGCAGTTTCCGCGCGAAGGGGTCTGGGCAATCGGCTTTGTCGCCACCGAGGCCAAGGCTGAACTGGCCGAGAAAATTCCGTTCGACGGCGACATTCTGACGATCTTCATTCCGACCACGCCCAATCCGACCTCGGGCTTCCTGATCTTCGTGCCGCGGCAGGATGTCATCGTGCTGGAGATGAAGATCGAGGATACGGCCAAGCTGGTCATCTCGGCCGGGCTGGTCTATCCCAACGCGAAAGATCCGACCCAGCCGGTGCTGCCCGCGCACTGAAGCGGCGGGCAGCCGCTCGGCTCAGAGCGCGGTCCAGCCGCCATCGACGCTGATCGTGGTGCCGGTGATCTGGTCGGCGCTGGCACTGCACAGAAACACCACGGTGCCGCCCAATTGTTCGGTGGTGGCGAACTGGCGCGAGGGCTGACGTTCCAGCATGACCTCGCGGATCACGGTTTCGCGGTCCATGCCGTGCGCCTTCATCTGATCGGGGATCTGAGCCTCGACCAGCGGCGTCAGCACATAGCCGGGGCAGATCGCGTTGCAGGTGATGTTTTGCCCGGCGGTTTCCAGCGCCACGGTCTTGCTCAGCCCCACCAGCCCGTGCTTGGCGGCGATGTAGGCGGCCTTGAACGGGCTGGCGGTCAACCCATGGGCCGAGGCGATGTTGACCACCCGGCCCCAGCCCCGCGCCCGCATCCCCGGCAAGGCGGCGGCGGTGGTGTGAAAGGCCGAGCTGAGGTTGATCGCCAGGATCGCGTTCCATTTGTCGGTCGGGAAATCCTCGATCGGGGCGACAAACTGGATGCCTGCGTTGTTGACCAGGATGTCGCAGCCCCCGGCAGCGGCAATCAGCCCCCGGCAGGCGGCCCCGTCGGCCATGTCGGCGGCGATGTAGCGCGCCTGCACCCCATGCTCGGCGGCCAGGCTGGCGGCCAGGGCGTGATCCTCGGGCCGGTCGGTGAACGAGTTCAGCACCACGTTTGCCCCGGCGCGCGCCAGCTCGTGGGCGATGCCAAGGCCGATGCCCGAGTTCGAGCCGGTGATGATGGCGGTCTTTGTGGTCAGGGTCATGGTGGCCTCCTGCTGATGCTGCATTTGCAGCAATAGCGCAGGCCGCGCGGGAAATCGAGCCATGCCGAGCTAGTCCCGTGGCCAAAAAAAACGCCAGCACAAGGCTGGCGTCAAGTTATTGAGGCAGGTTTCATACAGGCAAGAAACCTATCGAGCAGTGCTTACCTTATACGCGCTAAGCCGCCGGGGGGGAAGTAAAATGTTTGAAATGACAGGCGTGGCACTTTAGGGTCAAAGCCAAGAAAAACAGGTGCGAAAAGGATTGGTGCCGGAATGAGCCAGGATTGTTGCGCAAAACTGCGGCGAATCGGGGTAGCGATGATCCTTGGCGCGCTGGCGCTGCCGGCCGGGGCCGAGCCGCGTCATGGCATCGCTATGTATGGCGACCCTGCCCTGCCACCAGATTTTGTGTCGCTGCCCTATGCCAACCCGGATGCGCCGTCGGGCGGGCGGATCGTGTTTGGCGAATCGGGCGGATTTGATTCACTCAATCCCTTCATCGTCAAAGGCTCGGCCCCGGCCGGGCTGTCTCTACTTACGGTTGAAACCCTGATGGGCCGTTCCTACGACGAGCCCTTCACGCTTTACGGCGTGCTGGCCGAATCAGTCGATACCGACGCCGCGCGCAGTTATGTCGCGTTCACCTTGCGCGAGGGCGCGCGGTTTTCCGATGGCAACCCGGTCACGGTCGATGACGTGATCTGGTCGTTCGAGACGCTCGGCACCGAAGGCAGCCCGCGCTATGCCGGGGCGTGGAAGAAGATCGCCAAGGCCGAAATCACCGGGCCGCGCTCGGTGCGCTTTACCTTCAACACCGAAGACCGCGAGTTGCCGCTGATTCTGGGCCTGCGCCCGATTCTCGAACGCGCCCAGTGGGAGGGCCGCGATTTCACCGCCTCCACCCTCGAGGCCCCGATCGGCTCTGGCCCCTATGTGGTGGACAAGTTTGATCCGGGCCGTTTCATCAGCTACCGCAAGAACCCCGACTGGTGGGGGCGCGATCTGCCGTTCTATCGCGGCCAGCACAATTTCGACGAGGTGCGCTACGACTATTTCGGTGACAGCGGCGTGGTGTTCGAGGCCTTCAAGGCCGGCGAGATCACCAGCTATCGCGAAGGCAATGCCGCCAAGTGGCTGACGAATTACGATTTTCCCGCGGTGCAGGCGGGTGATGTGGTGAAATCGGAAATTCCGCACCACCGCCCGTCGGGGATCGCAGGGCTGGTGTTCAACACCCGGCGCGCGATCTTTGCCGACTGGCGGGTGCGCGAGGCGCTGATCCAGGCCTTCAACTTCGAGCTGATCAACACCACCATAACCGGCGGCACCCAGCCGCGCATCACCTCGTATTACGCGAATTCGGAACTCGGGATGACGCCCGGCGCGCCCGCCGAAGGCCGGGTGAAAGAGCTGCTGATGCCGTTTGCCGCCGAACTGCTGCCCGGCGCGCTGGAAGGCTATTCCCTGCCGGTCTCGGATGGCAGCGAGGCCAACCGCGCCGGGATCCGGGCCGCCAGTGATTTGCTGGCGCAGGCAGGCTGGACGGTGCAGGACGGGGTCTTGCGCGATGGCGCGGGCAGCGCTTTCACGTTCGACATCCTGCTGGTGCAGGGCGCCGACGAGCTGATCGCGGTCGCCAACATCTATGTCGAGGCCCTCAAGCGCCTTGGCATCGCGGCGCAGATCACGACGGTCGATTCGGCGCAGATGAAGGAACGCACCAACGCCTACGATTTTGACATGACCCACTATATCCGCTCGCTGTCGCTGTCGCCCGGCAACGAGCAGACGCTTTACTGGGGTTCAGCGGGGGTGACGGAACCCGCCACCCGCAACTGGATGGGCATCAATTCGCCCGCCGCCGAGGCGATGATCCACACCATGTTGACATCGACCAGCCGCGAGGATTTCGTGGCCGCGACGCAGGCCTTGGACCGGGTGTTGACAACGGGTAGATTTGTGATCCCGATCTGGTATTCTGACGTTTCAAGGCTGGCGCACAGCAAACACCTGAAATTCCCCACGCGCCTGCCGATATACGGGGACTGGCTGGGGTTCCAGCCGGAAGTCTGGTGGCATGAGGACTGAGAGCAGGAAAACGTGATGATGAAGAAACTTGTTGTACTTGCGATGCTGGCCACCTTGGCCGGGTGCGGCACGGTGGATGGGATCGGGCGCGATATCTCGGGCGGGGCCAACCGGGTGGCGGGCTGGTTCGGCTGATCCGGGGCCGGTGCCCCTGGCGGCGTCGCCTCCGGCGGGAGTATTTGGCCAAAGAAGAAAGCCCGGCGCACAGGCGCTGTGCGTGGGGCTGGCTTGCAACCTGCCGTTTGGGCGGGTAGCAGGGTCGCGTGGTTCCGGCTCGGAGGGCGCATGACCCGGCTTGACATCTTTTCCGATCCGGTCTGCCCGTGGTGCTACATCGGCAAGGTGCTGCTTGACCGCGCGCTGGAAGCCCATCCCGCGCATGACTTTGTCATCGAATGGCAGCCGTTCCAGCTTAATCCCGACCTGCCGCGCGAAGGGGTGGACCGCGCCAGCTATCTTGAGGCCAAATTTGGCGGCAAGGCCCGTGCGGCGCAGGTTTATGCCCGAATCGAAGAAGCGGCGCAGGCGGCGGGGCTGGTGATCGACTTTGCCGCGATGAAGCGGATGCCGAACACACTTGACGCGCACCGGCTGATCCACTGGGCCGGGCTGGAAGGGCGGCAGGCGGCGATGGTCGCGGCGCTGTTTGCCGCATTCTTTCGCGACGGGCGCGATATCGGCGATGCGGCCACCCTGGCCGATCTGGCGGGCGGCGTCGGGATGGACCCCGCCGTGGTGGCGCGCCTGCTGGCCTCGGACGCTGACCGCGCCGAGATTGCGGCGCGCGATACCCATGCCAGGGCGCGCGGCGTGGGCGCGGTGCCGACCTATGTGATTGCCAACCGCCATGTGCTGTCGGGGGCGCAGCCGGTGGCGCTGTGGGGGCAGGTGATCGCCGAACTGGCAGCGCCGGCATGACCCGCCCTGCTCTGCGCCTGGCGCAGGGCGAATTCATCGCGCTGATCGCGATGCTGTTTGCCACCATCGCCTTTTCGATCGACGCGATGCTGCCCGCCCTGCCCCGGATCGCGCAGGAGCTGACACCGGGCAACCCCAATGCGGCACAACTGATCATCACCAGCTTCGTGCTGGGGATCGGGTTGGGCACTCTGGTCGCCGGGCCGCTGTCCGACAGCTTCGGGCGCAAGCCGGTGATCGTGGCCGGGGCGGCGCTCTACTGCCTGGCGGCGGCGGTGGCATACATGGCCCCCACGCTTGAGACGGTGCTGGCAGCGCGGCTGGTGCAGGGCCTGGGGGCGGCGGGGCCGCGGGTGGTATCGCTGGCGCTGGTGCGCGACCTTTACAAGGGCCGCGAGATGGCGCGGGTGGTCAGTTTCGCGATGATGATCTTCGCGCTGGCACCGGCTTTCGCGCCACTGCTGGGCAGCGCGATCATCGCGGGCTTTGGCTGGCGCGGCATCTTTCTGGCCTTCATCGCCTTTTCCGCCATCGCGATGCTGTGGCTCACCACCCGCCAGCCCGAGACCCTGCCGGTGGCGCTGCGCCGCCGGTTGCGCGCCGGCCCGCTATGGCAGGCGCTGCGCGAAGTACTTGACCACCGGGTGGTGGTGAGCGCGATGGTGGTGCAGACGCTGGTCTTTGCCGGCCTGTTCGCCACCCTGTCATCAATCCAGCCGATTTTTGATCAGAGCTTCGGGCGGGCGGGCGGTTTTCCGTTGTGGTTCGGGCTGATCGCGGCTCTGGCAAGCTCGGCCAGCCTGCTTAATGCCACCCTGGTGGTGCGGCTGGGAATGCGCTTTCTGATCACCGTCACGCTTGGCGCGCAGGTGGTGGCGTCGCTGACCATGGCCGGGCTGACCGCATTTGGCCTGCTGCCCGAGGGGCTGGACTTTGCGCTTTATATCGCCTGGACCACCAGTGTCTTCTTCATGGCCGGGCTGACGCTGGGCAATCTCAACGCGCTGGCGCTGGAGCCGATGGGGCATATCGCGGGCATGGCCGCCTCGGTCACCGGGGCGCTGGCCACGGTTGGGTCGGTGCTGCTGGCGGTGCCGCTGGGGCTGGCGTTTGACGGCACCCCGGTGCCGCTGGCGCTTGGCATCGCGGCGCTGACCGCGGCGGGGTTCGGCCTGATGCAGACGATTCCACGCTAGGGCATCAACCCTTTGGCCGCACAACCTTTTCCGCCAGATCGCGGGCAATCGCAAACGCCCCCTTGATGCGCTCGGCCTCGCTTGACCAACCCTGGGCAAGCACGATCTTGTTGTCGCGGATGCGCGCGCCACCGGCCTGACCTTGGATGAAATCGACCAGACCGGCGGGGTTGGCGAACTTGTCATTATGGAACTGCACCGTCGCCCCTTTCGGCCCAACGTCCAGGCGCGAGATTCCGGCGCGTTTGCACATCGACTTGATCCGCACCACCAGCAGAAGGGTGTTGACCGCGTGCGGCACCGGCCCGAAACGGTCGATCAACTCGGCGGCGAAACCTTCCAGCTCGACCTTGGTCGAAAGCCCCGACAGCCTGCGGTAAAGCCCGAGACGGATGTCGAGATCGGGCACGTAATCCTCGGGGATCAGCACCGGCACGCCAAGGTTGATCTGCGGCGCCCAAGTGTCGTCAAGCGGCGTCAGGCCCTGCAACTCGCCCGACTTGAGGCGCGCGATGGTCTCTTCCAGCATGGATTGGTAAAGCTCGACCCCGACTTCCTTGATGTGGCCCGATTGTTCGTCGCCCAGCAGATTGCCCGCGCCGCGCAGGTCAAGATCGTGGCTGGCGAGATTGAACCCCGCGCCAAGGCTGTCAAGGCTGCCCAGCAGGTGCAGCCGCCGGGTAGCTTGCGGCGTAAGAGGGCTGCGCGGTTTGGTGGTCAGGTAGCAATAGGCGCGGGTTTTGGCGCGCCCCACCCGGCCGCGGATCTGGTAAAGCTGGCCCAGCCCGAACATGTCGGCGCGGTGCACGATCATGGTGTTGGCGGTCGGGATATCCAGCCCCGACTCGACGATCGAGGTCGCCAGCAGCACGTCATACTTGCCGTCGTAGAACAGGTTCATGCGCTGATCGAGATCGCCCGCCGCCAGTTGCCCGTGGGCCACCACAAAGCTGACCTCGGGGACATGGCTGCGCAGGAAATCCTCGACCTCGTGAATGTCCGAAATGCGCGGCACCACGTAGAACGACTGGCCGCCGCGAAAGCGCTCGCGCAGCAGGGCCTCGCGGATCGTCACGCTATCGAGTTCGGAAACATAGGTGCGAATCGCCAGCCGATCGACCGGCGGGGTGGCGATGATCGACAGATCGCGCACCCCGGTCAGCGCCATCTGCAAGGTGCGCGGGATCGGCGTCGCGGTCAGGGTCAGCACATGGACCTCGGCCCGCATCTCTTTCAGCCGTTCCTTGTGGGTCACGCCGAAGTGCTGTTCTTCGTCGATCACCAGCAGGCCAAGGTTCTTGAAGCGGATGCTTTTGGCCAGCAGCGCATGGGTGCCGACGCAGATATCAACCGCGCCATCGGCCAGCCCGGCGCGGGTGATATTGGCCTCGCGCACAGGCACAAACCGCGACAGCGCATGAACGTTGATCGGAAAGCCGCGAAAGCGCTCGGCAAAGCTGCGGCTGTGCTGGCGCGCCAGCAGGGTGGTCGGGCAGACCACCGCGACCTGCATCCCGGCCAGCGCCGCGACAAAGGCGGCGCGCATCGCGACTTCGGTCTTGCCGAACCCGACGTCGCCGACCACCAGCCGGTCCATCGGGCTGCCCGCCTCAAGATCGGCCACCACATCGGCAATCGCCGCCAGTTGATCGTCGGTTTCCACATAGGGAAAACGGGCCGAGAAAGCCTCCCACATCGCGTGCGGCGCTTCCAGAATGGGCGCATGGCGCAGGTGACGCTCGGCGGCGATGCGGATCAGACGCTCGGCAATCTCGCGGATGCGGTCCTTGAGCTTGGCCTTGCGCGCCTGCCAGGCCCCGCCCCCCAGCCGGTCCAGCAGCCCGTCTTCATGGCCAAAGCGCGACAGCAGCTCGATATTCTCGACCGGCAGGTAAAGCCGCGTGTTTTCAGCGTATTCCAGCGCCAGACAGGCGTGCGGCGCGCCCAGGGCCTGAATCGTTTCCAGGCCGCGAAAGCGCCCGACGCCATGTTCGACATGCACCACCAGATCGCCGGGTGAAAGGCTGTCGACCTCGGCCAGAAAATTCTCGGCCTTGCGGCGCTTGCGGGGCTTGGTGATCAGCCGGTCGCCCAGCACGTCCTGTTCCGACACCACCGCAAGGCCCGGGGCGGTGAAGCCCTGTTCCAGCGCCCAGACCACCAGATACAGCCCGCCCTGCCCCGCAGGCACCTCGCGCAGATCGGCGATCGGCTGCGCGCCCGCCACGCCCTGATCCTCGATCAGCCCGCGCAGCCGCTCGCGCGCGCCGTCCGACCAACTGGCGATCACCACCTGATGAGCTTTGCGCAACACCTTCAGATGATCTGCCAAGGCATCGAAAAGATTTACGCTTTCCAGTTTGCGCTCGGCCAGGAAACTGCGCCCGGCGCGGCCGCCTGCATCCAGAACCCCTGGCCCCGGTGCCTGCGCCAGCGGCGAAAGCTGGATCATCCGATGGGTGGCAATCGCCGCCTCCCAGGCCGGGTCATCAAGATACAACAGCCCCGGCGCGCAGGGCTTGTAAACCGTGTCGATCCGGCCTTTGGCGGCCAGCGCCTCGCGCCTTGCGTCGTATTGATCAACGATGCCTTCCCAGCGGCTGAGGCGCACCGGGGTCACGGCGTCGTCGAGCATTACCGTTGATTCGGGCAGATAGTCGAACAGGGTTTCCAGCGCGCTGTGAAAGAACGGCAGCCAATGCTCCATGCCCTGCTGCTTGCGCCCGGCACTGACCGCCTCGTAAAGCGGATCGTCCACCCCCGCTGCACCGAACTCGATGCGGTAGTTCTGCCGGAACCGGGTGATCGCCGCGTCGTCGAGGATCACCTCGGAAACCGGTGCCAGATCAATCGCGCCCAGCTTTTCCGTGGTGCGTTGGGTTTCGGGATCGAAGCGGCGCGCGCCGTCCAGCACGTCGCCGAAGAAATCGAGCCGCACCGGCCCGCCCGGCCCCGGCGGATAGATGTCGATGATGCCGCCGCGCAGGGCATAATCGCCGGGCTCGGTCACGGTGGTGACCAGCGCGAACCCCATCCGCGCCAGAAACCCGCGCAACATGGCCTCATCGACGCGCTGGCCGACGGTGGCGCTGAACGAGGCCTGCGCCAGCACCGCCCGCGCGGGCAGGCGCTGGCTGGCGGCGTTGACCGTGGTCAGCAGCACGAACGGCCCCGGCACACCCTGCGCCAGAGCCGCCAGCGTGGCCATCCGGCGGGCACAGATTTCGGGGTTGGGCGAAACCCGGTCGTAGGGCAGGCAATCCCAGGCCGGCAGGTCCAGCACCACCACCTCGGGGGCCACCACCGCCAGTGCCGCGCGCATCGCTTCCAGTCGCTTGTCGTCGCGCGCGACATGGATCACCGGCGCGCCGCGTTTGAGCTCGCGCGCCAGCAGCCGGGCATCATAGCCCTCGGGCGCGCCGCCAAGGGTGATCCGCGCGGGGGGCGCGCTTGCCGCGCTTACCACGGCCCGACCCGCATGTTCTGCCACATGCCCCACAGCGACGTGACCAGGATCGACAGCATGCCGATGCCCTGCACCATGGTGCGGTGGCGGGTCAGGCGGCGGCGCAGCGCCGCGCCCGATTCGTCAAGTTCGGCAATCCGGTAAGCGGCGCGCAGCCGCAACAGCCCCACCAGCGTCATCGGAAAGGCCAGACAGAACACCGCCTGGGCAAATTCGATGCCATAGACAAAGCCCAGCAGCACCAGCGCGGTCAGCGTGAAAGTCGTGACCGCCGCGATCCACGCCCCCGAGACGGTGGCGATGTGCAAGATCCGCCCGATGTTGATTTGAACCAGGGCATGCAGATCGGTTTCGGCCTCGTCGCCATATTTCTGCGCCCGCTGCACCATGTCGAACGGCACCCCCAGCACGAAGTGACTGGCGCGCGACCACATCACCGCCAGCGCGATCCAGAACCACAGGTTCGAGAACGACCGCATGTCGATCAACTGGAAGATGGTCTGATACCACTGCACGCGTCCTGCCCCCTGTCGTTTTTTCGCAAGGCCGCCCCCGATGGCAGGGCGGTGCGGCATTCCTACCCTTGAGATGCGCGCATTTCCATGGCAGGCAGAAAATATTCCTGCAAGCCCCGGCGGTATCACCCCGGGGGCACCCAGAACCGGAGTCCCGATGCGCCCGATCCAGGCCCCCTACCCCGCTGCCCGCTTTCGCCGCCTGCGCCGCTCGGACGCGCTGCGCCGCCTTAGCCAGGAAAACACCCTGTCGGTGGGTGATCTGATCTGGCCGGTGTTCGTGCGCGACGGGGTCGGGATCGAAGAGCCGGTGGCGTCGATGCCCGGCGTGGTGCGGCGCTCGATCGACCGGGTGGTGCAGGCGGCCGAGCAGGCGGCGGCCCTGGGGATTCCGGCGATCTGCCTGTTTCCCTATACCGACCCGGCGCTCAAGACCGCCAGTTGCGAAGAGGCCTGGAACCCCGACAACCTCGCCAACCGTGCGATCCGGGCGATCAAGGCCGCGGTGCCTGAAATTGCGGTGATGACCGATGTGGCGCTTGATCCCTACAATGCCAACGGCCACGACGGGCTGGTGCGCGACGGGGTGATCCTGAACGACGAGACGGTTGAGGCGCTGGTGCGGATGGCGTTGCGCCAGGCCGAGGCGGGGGCCGACATTCTGGGCCCGTCCGACATGATGGATGGCCGGATCGGCGCGATGCGCGCAGCACTTGAGGCGGCGGGGCACAAGGATGTGGCGATCCTTTCGTATTCCGCCAAATACGCCTCGGCCTTCTACGGCCCGTTCCGCGATGCGGTCGGGGCCAGCGGGGCGCTGAAGGGCGACAAGAAGACCTATCAGATGAACCCCGCCAACAGCGACGAAGCCTTGCGCCTGATCGAGCGCGACCTGCGCGAGGGCGCCGACATGGTGATGGTCAAGCCCGGCATGCCCTACCTCGATGTCTGCCGCCGGGTGAAGGATACCTTCGGGGTTCCGACCTATGCCTATCAGGTGTCGGGCGAATACGCGATGATCAAGGGGGCGGCCGAGCGCGGCTGGATCGACGGCGAGAAAGCCATGCTGGAAAGCCTGATCGGCTTCAAGCGCGCCGGCTGCGACGGCATTCTGACCTATTTCGCCCCGGACGTGGCGGCGCTGCTGACCCCTGCGCGCTGAGCCGGCCAAGTCTTGCCGCCGGTTGCGGCGCACTGGTGACAGCGGGGGCAATTCACGCTATATCTTGTGGCACGGGGGGCACAGAACTCCAGCACGAGGCATGAAGGGCAGCACGATGGCGATGATTTCGAGGCGGATATTTCTTGGCACGGCAGGCTCGGCACTGGTGCTGACGGCGGCCTGCGGCAACGGCGTGGGCGGCGATGGCGGCCCCACCATCGACGCGCGGGTCGATGCCACGCGCGACTATCTGTTCAGCAACTATCCCGGCACCCAGGGCCTGGCGCAGAAAGCCTTTGGCGTGCTTTACATGCCGCTGATCACCGAGGCGGGCTTCGGCATCGGTGGCGGTTATGGGCGCGGCGCGCTGCGCATCAATGACGCGACGGTGGATTACTATTCCGCCGCCCGCGCCACCATCGGCTTGCAGATCGGGGTGCAGCAATATGCCCATGCGCTGTTTTTCATGACCGAACAGGCGCTGGGCGATTTTCGCGCCTCGTCGGGCTGGGCGGCAGGGGCCGACGTGCGCTACGCCACGCCGCAACAAGGCGGCAGCATCGGCAAGGAGACCACCGAGCTTGACCCGGTGATCGCGCTGGTGTTCGGCCAGTCGGGCCTGATCGCCGGGGCCACCCTGGCCGGGGTGAAATACACCCGCATCATCCCGTAAGGACCAGCGGGGGCTCTGCCCCCGCACCCCCGGAGTATTTGCGCAAAGAAGAAGTCGTAGGGTGCGTGCCGTCCTAGCCGAGCCGCCGGATCAGCGACGAGGTATCCCAGCGCCCGCCACCCAGGTTTTGCACATCCTTGTAGAACTGGTCGATCAGGGCGGTGACCGGCAGG
>CAYQPD010000051.1:0-16325 GCA_964419305.1 uncultured Rhodobacter sp. | reverse complement strand
CCCGCGTCCTGGTGAAATAGGCGTGCAGGTGATCGCCGTCGCCCAGCCGGATCGCGCGTTGCAGCGCAAACAGCTCTTCGGTGAAGCGGCCGAGGATTTCCAGCGTCGCCTCCTTGTTGTTCAGGAACACGTCGCGCCACATGGTCGGGTCAGAGGCGGCGATCCGGGTGAAATCGCGAAACCCGGCGGCGGAATAGCGGATCACCTCGCTGTCGGTGACCCGGCGCAGATCGTCGGCCACGCCCACCATGGTATAGGCGATCAGGTGCGGCGCATGGCTGGTGACGGCCAGCACCAGATCATGGTGCGCCGGATCCATCTCATCGACATTGGCCCCCATCGCCTCGCACAGGCGACGCAGGCGGGCGACGGCGGCGCGGTCGGTGGCCGGGTCGGGCGTCAGCAGCCACCAGCGGTTGTGAAACAGGCTGGCAAAGCCGGAACGCGGCCCGGAATGCTCGGTGCCCGCCAGCGGGTGGCCGGGAATGAAATGCACCCCCGCCGGGATCAGCGGTGCCACCGCCGCAATCACCGCCTGCTTGACCGAGCCGACATCGGTCACGGTGCAGCCGGGCGCAAGCTGCGGCGCGATTTCCGCCGCCAGCGCCGCCATCGCCCCGATCGGCACCGCCAGCACCACCAGATCCGCCCCCGCCACCGCCGCAGCGGCGCTGTCACACACCCGGTCGCAAATCCCGATCTCCAGCGCCACAGCACGGGTAGCTTTGGTCCTGGCATAGCCCACGATCTCGCCCGCCAGCCCGTGCTCGCGCATCGCATGCGCCATCGACGAGGCAATCAGCCCCAGCCCGATCAGCGCCACCCGCTCAAAGATCACGGCCATCACCGCACACCCTTGAACTGCGCCACCGCATGCGCCACCCGGCGGCACGCGGCCTCGTCGCCCACCGTGATGCGCAGGCAGTGCGGCAGCTTGTAGCCCGCCACCCGGCGCACGATCAGCCCCTGCGCCTGCAAGAACAGATCGCAGGCCTCGGCCTCGGTCGCATCGGCAAAGCGCGCCAGCACGAAATTCGCCAGCGACACGTCCGACGGCACCCCCAACTCGGCCAGCGCCTCGGCCAGCCAGACCCGCAGCCGCCCGTTCTCGGCCCGGCAGCGCGCGACATGATCCTGATCGCGCACCGCCGCCTCGGCCACCTCAAGCGCGGTGTTCGACAGGTTGAACGGCCCGCGAATGCGGTTCAGCACGTCGATGATCGCGCGCGGCCCATAGCCCCAGCCGATGCGCAGGCCCCCCAGCCCGTAAATCTTGGAAAACGTCCGCGTCATCACCACATTGGCGCGCGCCTCGACCAGCGCCAGCCCGCCGTCGAAGCCCTCGACATATTCGCCGTAAGCCCCGTCCAGCACCAGCAGCGCCTGCGGCGGCAGGCCTTGCGCCAGCCGCGCCACCTCGGCCGCCCCGATCATGGTGCCGGTCGGATTGTTGGGGTTGGCGATGAACACCAGGCGGGTGCGGTGGTTGCACGCCGCCAGCAGGGCATCGACATCGGTGGTGCGCCGGCACTCAGACACCTCGACCGGAGTCGCCCCGGCGGCCATCGCCGAAATGCGATACATCAGAAAGCCGTGCTCGGTGAACAGCACCTCGTCGCCCGGCCCGGCATAGGCTTGGGCTAGGAAATGAATGATCTCGTCGCTGCCCACGCCGCAGATCACCCGCCCCGCGTCCAGCCCGTGGACCTCGGCAATCGCCGCGCGCAGGGCGGCGTGATCGCTCGAGGGATAGCGGCTAATCTGATGCACCGAGCGCAAAAACGCCTCGCGCGCCTTGTCGGACGGGCCGAAGGGGTTTTCGTTCGACGACAGCTTCAGCGCATTGGCCACCCCGGCGACAGCACTTTTTCCGCCCTCGTAAAGGGCGATGTCCAGGATGCCGGGCTGCGGGCGGATCGCGTCGCTCATCTCTGTCTCCCCTGTGTCGCGCCGGTTCTAACCAGCAGGCCCGGCCAGCGCCAGCCGGATGTTGGCCAGCGGCTCAGTGCTTGTCGGTCTTGCCCGCCAGCCAGTCCATCAGCGCCAGCAGCACCCCCGACACCACAAAGGTCAGATGCAGGATGATCATCCATTTCACCGTGGTCAGATCAGGCGCATGCTCGGGCGCGCCCTTGCCCAGTTCCATGAATACCTTCAGGAGATGGATCCCCGAGATCGCCACGATCGAGGCGATCAGCTTCATCTTCAGCCCGGAAAAATCGACCTTGCCCATCCACTCGGGCCGGTCCACCGTATCCGAAATGTCCAGTTTTGATACGAAGTTCTCGTAGCCAGAAAACAGCACGATCAGCATCAGGTTCGCCCCCAGCGTCAGGTCGATCAGCGACAGGATCGCCAGAATCCCCTGATCGGCCTCCATGCTGAAGGTCTGCGGCAGATAGTGGATCAGCTCCTTGGCGAACACCACCACCAGCATCCCCAGCGCCAGCACCAGCCCCAGATACATCGGTGCCATCAGCCAGCGCGCGGCAAACAGACCCTTCTCGAACCGGGTCTCGATGGTGGGCTTGCTCGACATCAGGTGCTCCTTGGGCGATGGCGGGGAAAACGCAAAGAGGCCCGCCCAGCGGCGAGCCCCCATCTCATCCGTCCGACGCGATCAGTTCTTGGCGTAGTATTCGACCACCAGGTTCGGCTCCATCTGCACCGGGTAGGGCACATCGCCCAGCGCCGGGGTGCGCACGAACCGGACCGTCAGCTTGCCGTGATCGACTTCCAGGTAATCGGGCACGTCACGCTCGGTCAACTGGCTGGATTCGAGGATCATCGCCATCTGCTTTGACTTCTCGCGCACCGCGATGATGTCGCCTTCCTTGACCCGGTAGGACGCGATGTTGACGCGGGTGCCGTTCACCGTGACATGGCCATGGTTGACGAACTGACGCGCCGCAAACACCGTCGGCACCAGCTTGGCGCGGTAGCATACCGCATCCAGACGGCGCTCCAGCAGACCGACCAGCATCTCGCCGGTGTCGCCCTTCACGCGCTCGGCCTCGGCATAGATCTTGCGGAACTGCTTTTCCGTCAGATCGCCGTAGTAGCCCTTCAGCTTTTGCTTGGCCCGCAACTGGGTGCCGAAATCGCTGAGCTTGTTCTTGCGCCGCTGGCCGTGCTGGCCGGGGCCGTATTCGCGCTTGTTGACCGGGGATTTTGCCCGCCCCCAGATGTTCTCGCCCATCCGGCGGTCGATCTTGTATTTGGCAGAGGTGCGCTTGGTCACCGCTGATCTCCTTCATAAGGTCCAGAAGGGCGTTGTCCTTTGGTCTTGCAACCCGACAGGCATCCCCTTGCGGGGTCCACCAACACCAATGAATGCACCAGAGCATGCCCCGGAACCTCGCGGCTTATAAAGCCCCCCGTGGCAGTGTCAACCGCCCGCGCATGCCATTCTCATTGGCCCAAATATCCTCGGGGGTGAATTGGCCGCAAGGCCAAGGGGGGGCAGAGGCCCCCCCCCTTGCCCTGCCCCGCAGCCCCACCTCAATCGTGCTTTTCATGCGCCACCGGCGGCGGCGCGGGCTTTGGTCGCGCCAGCGGATAGCCCGGATGCATGCTCCAGAAATTGAAATCAAGCTGGTCCAGCGGGCGTTCCGCCGTGCCGGGCCGGGCATTGGTGCGCAGCACCAGCACGATGTCGGACACCACGCTGGGATTGTCGCGGAAATACGAGTGCCCCTGGCGCAGAACAACTTTTTCGACATCGACGAAATTCACGTTGCGGATGCGACGGAAGCTTTCGCGTTCGCTTTCCCCCAGATCATCGAACGAAATCCGGCCCAGCCTGATGCCCGCCATCAGCCGCTGCGCCAGCCCGAGCGATTTGTCGTTCGGGTTGAGATAGACCGTGACCTGCCCGAAGGCCGCGCCGAAACGTTCGGCAATCAGGCGCTGGCGCATCACCCCGAAGTCAAGATCGGGGGCCGCGAGAATCAGGTTGCGGATCTTCAGCGTCGCCAGCGGCACCCGCCCGGCGGCACGTTCCGCGATCACCATCTCGCGCAGCGCACTGGTGGTCACGTCACTGCCGCGGCTGTGCGCGATGATGGTGATATGCTCCAGCTCGGGAATCGCCGCCAGCATGCGCAGGAATTCCTTGAGGTGATAGATCGAGAACTCGCCTGATTCGCGATCCTTGAAATAGCCGAACATCCCCGGATTTCCGGCCGGCCAGGTGTAAAGGATCGGCACCCCGATCCGCCCCGAATAATGCCAGATGCTGGCCAGCGAGGCCTCGGCCTCGACAAAATCATTGCGAAAGCCGTGCACGAAAACCACCACCTCCTTGCGCGCGGCCTGGCGCAACTCGGCGGTGACTGCGGCCTGAAAGGCCCGGGTCTGCTGCTCGTAAATCTGGCGGTCGGGGGCCAGGGTTTCGGGCTGCCCGCCGCGCACCTCGAACCGCAGGGGGGTCGGTGAGAACCGCACGATTTCGCGCGATTGCAGCACCTTGAGGTCAAGCTCGCCGCCATTGGCATTCTGGGTGCTGGCCTGCGCCAGCGACTCCCAGCCCCGGCCCGCTCCGATCTGAACCACCGACGCCCCGAATACCATCGACGACGAGCGCTCATGGCCATAGCTGACGTTGCCATCCGCCAGGGCGATCGGGTTGCGGTCGGTGACATAGAACAGGGTCGGCTGATCGGTGCGCAGGTAAGGGGCCACCTCGGTCGCCGGATAGGATCCGGCGGCGTGATAAAGGTTCGGGGCCATCCCCAGCATCACATCATCACGCCCGCAGGCCACCACCAGCAGCGCCAGCCCGGCAACTGCCAGCGCCATCAGACCCCGGCAACCCCGCGCACGGAAGCAATCCGGCAATCCGGTTGCGTGGCCAAAACGGTGCGTCGGGCATCCTTCATCCATCCGCACCAGACTAAAGCGCTTTGCCCCGAGTGCGAAGTGGTTTTCTGCTCTGGCGCGGCGCTTCCCACCGATCAGCCGCAGCCAGCGGATCAGGCTGCCATGTCGTGGCGCAGGATCGCCGCTTGCGCGGCCGAAAGGTTGCGCCGGGCATGATCGCCGTAAGCTTGCGGATTCTGTGCCAGCCCCGGCAGGATGCCAAGCAGCACTTCGCGCTGCACCGGATCGAGCCCGTCGAGCGCGGCGTTGGCGGGGTGAAAGCTTTCGCTTTCGAGGCCATTGGCAAAGACGATCTGATGCGCCTCGAACATTATATGGACGTAAGTCACTTCGCGCAGGGTGTGATCCACTGTGATCGAGCCATCGTTCACCAGGTCCTCGGCGGCGACCAGCACTTCGTCGGCATTGAACAGCGCCTGCGCCGCCGCCCCGCGCACCAGCATCCGGTGCTGCGGCGACACCAGCAGATCGGCGTCCGGGCGACCGACGCCCAAGGCCCCGGCGCGAAACCGGATCGGGCGCAATTGCGGCATGGCATAAAGCCGCGCCCCGCTCATCCGGCGCTGACCCGACCACAGGATCGGCTGCGGGCCGTTGTCCTTGGTCAGCACCTGATCCCCAGGCCGCAGCAGGCGAATCGCGCGCGGGCCATCCTCCGTCGCAATCCGGGTATCGGGGGTAAAGCAGATCACCCCGCCCGCCGCGGCTGGCCCCCCTCCGGCCCGGCCGACGGCCCGGTCAAGCGCGGTGCGCACCACCCACAGATCCACCTCGCGCGGCGGCAACTGATCCAGAAACATCACCAGCCGCGCCCCGGTATCGGGCACCTCGATCAGCGTGGCGGCATAGCTGACGTGGCCGTCGGTCAGGATGAAGCCCTGCTCGGGCAGATCGCCACCCGGCACCGCAAGCGCAGGCGGTGCGGCAGTGCCGCGCCCGGACGCCACCCCTGCCCCGATCAGGCGGCGCACCATCTGCGCCGCGCGTTGCCTTATCTCCGCTGCCCCCTCGGCCGCCTCCAGAACCAGCGGGCCTTGCAGCCCATCCACCCGAACCGGCTGGCCGCTCCAGCGCCACGCGGCACCGACGCTCACCACGTCCATGGGTGCGGCCCGAAGGCCGTCTGTTTCCGTCTGTGACCAGGAAATGACAAACGTGCCACTAGAGCCCGTCTTCATGCCTGTCTGCCTGCTCGTTTTTTATCGTTGTATCGGACGGTTATCCGCCTCGTGACAAAGCTAGCAGGCGCAGCCGCGCCTGGCTATGACCGATCGGCAACAGTTGCTCAGAATTGTAGCCGCAACCGCAACGATCCAACCACCTGCGACTCGGGCTGGGTATCAAATTCACGCCCCAGCAGGGTCAGGCCATAGAACACTTCGGCCCGCTCGCCCTGCCAGTTCAACCCCAGCCGCAGACGGCGGCGGGTGTCAAGCAGGGTAGCCGCTCCGCCGGTCGGCAGATAGGCGCTGTCAAAGACCCGCGCCACATCCCCGCCAAAGCTCAGGCTCAGGCCGGTGCCGTCGCTGCCGTTGATGCCTTCGACCCGCTGCCCGGTCACCGTATCGCGCACCATCAGCGCGCCGCGGCCAAGGCCGCCCAACACCACGTCGCCGCCCACCCGCGCCAGGGTTTCAACCCCGGCCTGCGCCTCGACAAACGGTCGCAGCGCCAGCGCTTGGCCAAAGTGCAAGGTTCGCCCGACCTCGGCGCTGGCGGTCGGATACACGGCGTTGCCGATCTGGGTGCCCAGCACCAGCGGCTCGGGCAGGCCGATCAGGTTGTGCACCGCGCGCTGCAGATTGCCGATCCCGGTCTGCGGTCCGGTGGCCACCAGTTCGGCCCCGACCGAGGTCTCGATCTGACCCAGCGCGAAATGGGTGAACAGCCCCGCCGCCAGCACCCCGGCATAGCGCCGATCGCCGACCACGGGTGCCACCAGATCGGCCGGGGCAATCACCTGGGCGCGCAAGCGATATTCGAGGATCTCACCCGGACGGGTCGGCAAGCTGCCATCCCACATGGTGCCGCGCAGAATGCTGGTGGCATAGCTGCCGGTCTGCCAGCGGTCCTTGCTGTCACCAAAGGCATCGTTCGACAAGAGCCGGGCATGCCCCAGCGTGATCCGGTCCTGCGCCTCGGCGGCAAGCGCAAACCCGCACAGGGCCATCGATAGGAGAGCTTTGAACATCGCGAAATCCTGTCATCGAAGCCCCCCGGCCAGCGGTCAGAGTAGCTTGCCTCCCCGAGGCGTGACAGGGGGGCCAGGCAGAACCCCGCACATGATGGTCAATCTGCAACACCGCCCCCCCTGCGCTGATGCCATTGCCGACGCGATCAGCGCCCGCCAGACCGCCGCCCCTCAAGCAGCCACGCGGCCAGCACCAGCGCGGTTGCCAGCAGCAGCCAGGCCCAGGCGGGCAGCAGTGCGGCAATGCGGATGTCTTGGGTGACATAAGCCCCGCGCGGGGTGATGCCGATCCAGCCGCGCCCCGCCGCCACCCGCCCGGCGCGCACCGCGCGGATGTCGGGCGCGCCATCTTCCAGCCGCAGGATGCCACCGCCGGTCGCGGCAACCGCCGGGGCCAGCGGCTCGGCGCTGGCGATGGTCTGCTCGAATTCCTTCGGGGCCGACGGGCCGACCGCCACCACCGTTTTCAGATCACCCTGCGCCAGCCGGTAAAGCCCGACCGTCGGCGCCTGCCAGTCGGCCGCGTAGTGCCCCGGGGCCACCTCGGGCAGGGCGAGCTTGGTCTCGGCACCGTCCGGGGCGGTGATCGTCACCGCGCCGGGCGGGGTTTGCGCCACCGAGCGGCGGGTAATCGTCAGGGTCTGGTCGGTCGCCAGTGCGGTCAGCGCCTCTTCTTCCAGTTCCGGCTCTTTCAGCATCCAGTGCGCCAGACGGCGCAGCAGCTCAAGCTGTGGCCCGCCGCCCTCGTAGCCGCGGCCCCACAGCCAGGCCTGATCCGAGGCCAGCACCGCCACCCGGCCCTCGCCTTCGCGCGACAGCACCAGCAGCGGCAGGTCGCCCGCGCCCTGCATCACCACCTGCCCAGCCGGACGGGCGGTGATCTCGATCTGACGCAGCCAGCGCCCCCAGCCGCCCTTCGGGGCCTGCGCTTCCAGCCCCTGGGTCACCGGATGCCTGCGGCCAAGGTCGGTCAGCGCCGGGGTAAAACCACCCTCGATCACCCGGCTGGTGGCCTCAACCGGCAGAATCTCGGCCAGCGGCGAGCGCCACAGGCTGTCGGCGGTGCCGAATTCCGGCCCGGCGGCCACCAGCACGGTGCCGCCCTTGCGCACATAATCGCGCACGTTTTCAAGGTAAGCCAGCGGCAGGATGCCGCGCAGGCGGTAGCGATCGAAGATGATCAGATCGAACTGGTCGATCTTCTCGACAAATAATTCGCGGGTCGGAAACGCGATCAGCGCCAGCTCGTCAACCGGAATCCCGTCCTGCTTTTCCGGCGGGCGCAGGATGGTAAAATGCACGAGGTCCACCGAGGCGTCGGATTTCAACAGGTTGCGCCACACCCGCTCGCCGGCGTGCGGCTCGCCCGAAACCAGCAGCACCCTAAGGCGGTCGCGCACCCCGTTGATCTGCACCACGGCGGCATTGTTGCGCGGCGTCAACTCGCCAGCCGCCTGCGGCACCGCGAATTGCAGCACGTTGCGGCCACCATGCGCCAAAGTGACGGGCAGCTCGATGTCGCGCCCGATCGGCACCGCAAAGGTCAGCGGTTCCGCCCCGTCAATCGCGATGGCCAACGCGGCCTCGGGGGCAAGCCCGGCGGGCACCGCGCCCTGATCCTCGATCCTGAGCGTCAGGGTCGCCGGCTCGCCCAGAATGGCGAAGGCGGGGGCGTTGCGGATGATCAGGCGGCGGTCCCAATCGGTGGCCTGCCCGGTAAGCAGCACGTGCAAGGGCGCGGGCATGGCGGGCGCGAGGGGCACATCATGCGCCTGGCCGTCGGTGATCAGGATCGCCCCGGCCAGCCGCGCGCGGGGCTCGGCCGCCACCGCCTCGGCCAGCGCAGTAAGCAGCAGGGTGCCGCCATCGCCCGGCGCATCACCGACGCGCACCACCCGCAGCTCGGTGCCGGGCAGCGCCGCGACTTCGGCCCGCACTGCCGCCAGTGCGGCAGCGGTCTGATCGGGGCGGGGAAAAATCTGTTGACTGGCGCTGTCGTCCACCACCGCGATCACGATGTCGGACAAATCGGCGCGGTCTTCGCGCTGCCACGCGGGGTTGGCAAGTGCCGCCAGCAATGCCGCCAGCGCCAGCCCGCGCAACGCCCAGCCCGCCAGCCCGCGCGCCAACGCCAGCGCAACGGCGGCCAGCGCCAAAGCGCCAAGCGTCGCCAGCAGAGGCCAGGGCAGCAGCGGGTCATAGATCACCGCGCCGGTCAATTGCCCAGCCTTTCCAGCAGCGCGGGCACATGCACCTGATCGGATTTGTAGTTGCCGGTCAGCACATACATGATCAGGTTGATGCCAAAGCGGGTGGCAATCTCACGCTGGCGCTCGCCCGCGTTGCCGCGCCCGACCGGAAACATCGCCACCCCGCGCGCGTCCACCGCCCAGGCCGCGGCCCAGTCGTTGCCGCCGATCACCACCGGCGTCACGCCGTCGTTGAGGTTGCGAAACGGCATGCCCTCGGCCCGCTCGGCATCGGGCGGGGCGGCTTCGACCCAGACCGGCGCGCCGACGTAGCGGCCGGGGAAATCCTGCAACAGGTAGAACGTGCGGGTCAGCACATGGTCGGGCGGCACTGGTTCCAGCGCCGGAATGTCAAGCGGTGCTGCCAGCAGTTGCAGCCGGCGCGCGGCGGGCGAGGTGCCCGCACCCGCCAGATCGCCGTCGCTTGTGTCGAACAGGATCATCCCGCCTGAGTGCAGATAGCGGTTGAGCCGGACGTAAGCCGCCGCCGAGGGCAGCGGCTGGTTGGCGGTGACCGGCCAGTAGAGAAAGGGAAAGAACGCCAGCTCGTCGGTCTCGATGTTGACCCCCATGGCCTCGGCCGGCTCGACCGTGGTGCGCTCGAACAGCCGCAGACCCAGCCCGCGCAGACCGGCAGCCGACAGCGCGTCAACCTGCGCGTCGTCGGTCAGAACGTAGGCGAGGCGCAGTTCCGAGGTTGCCATCAGGGCAAAGTCGTCGCCGCTCAGGGCGCGCGCCTGCGGCGCGGCAAGGATCAGCGCCAGCACCAGCGCCGCCGCCCGGCCAGCAAGCCGCCCCGCCAGACGGCCCGACAGCCGCAGCGCGGCCAGCACATCAACCAGCAGCAACACCAGCGCCAGCGCCAGCAACGCGCCCTTCAGCGGTTGCTCGGGCGCGGCCTCCAGCCCCTCGACCGCAATCGTCGCGGGCCACACCGCCGGATCAAGCCGGGTATCGGCCCCGATCACGTTCAGCGCCACCCGCCGGTCCGCCCCGGCGTAAAGCCCCGGCAGCAAACCGGGGCCGGGGGTGCCGCGCGCCAGATCGGCACCGTCCACCCCCGCCACGGCCCCGGCATCCGACGCTTGACCAAAGGCATCAAGCACCACTTCGGGCACCCAGACCTGCCCGGCCAGATCGGCGGCCTCGGGGGCGGCGGGGCGGGTGGAAACCGCCAGCCGTTCCAGCATCTGCACGAACAGGCCCGACAGCGGCAGGCTCGACCATTCGGCATTGGCGGTGACGTGGAACAGCACCACCTGGCCCTGACCGACCGCGCGGCGGGTGACCAGCGGGGTGCCATCGGCCAGCGCGGCCAGCGTGCGCCCGGCCAGTTCGGGGTCGGGCTCGGCCAGCACCTGCTGGCTGACGGTCACGTCGGGCGGAATCGCCAGCCCGAAGAACGGGCTATCGGCGGCAAACGGGGCCAGGGCGCGCGGCTCGCCCCAGCTCATCGCGCCGCCGACGGTGCGGCCTCCAAGGCGCAGCCGCACCGGCATCAGCGCATCGTCACTGCCGCGCGCCACGTCCGACGCCGCCAGCCGCGGCCCGGCAAAGCGCAGCAGCAGCCCGCCCTTGCCCAGCCACGCCAGCACCGCCTCGGTCTCGGCCGGGGCAAGGCGCGCCACATCGGCCAGCACGATCACATCGGGATTGGCCAGCAGGATGTCGTCGAGCGTGCCGCTGATCAGATCGGCCACCGGGTCCAGCGCCTGACGCAGGTAATGGGTGGGCGACAGCAGCAGCAGCCCCTCGCGCCCCGGCCCCTCGCCCGGAAGCGCCACCTTGCGGCGCTTGAGGCTGTCGTCGGTCAGACTGACCGCCCCGGCCGAGTGCTGCCCCGCGATCTCGAAGCGGGTGATGCGATTGCGCAGCTCGGGCGGCAGGTTGAGGGTGGCCTCGGCCTCGGCCTGGCCTGCGGCAAACGCCAGCGTCACCCGCGCCAACTCGCGCTCGACCCCGGCGGGGTCCGGGCCATGCGCCGAAACTTCGACCTCGGTGGCACCAAGGCCGGGCAGGCGCGCGGCGGCGATCTGCACCGCGCCATCCTTGAACCCTGCCGGGCGCAGCGCCAGCACCGGGTGCGGCCCGGCAAACACCCGCACCAGTCCGTGCGGATCAAGCGCCGCCAGCAGCGCCGCGCGGCCGGGGTGATCAAGACCATCGGACAGCCAGAAGGTATCAAACGGACCATCGGGCAGCACCGGCACCCAAGTGCCCAGATCGGCGCTCGCAAAAGGTTGCGGGACCAGCCCCGCCAGCCGTTCGGCCACCGCCCCTGCGGCCTGAAATACCGGCGGCTGCGGCGCGTCGGTCAGCCGCAGCACGGCCACGCTGCGCCCCGCCCGCCCGGCCTCGGCCAGAGCCGCCTGCGCGCGCCCGATCCGTTGCGGCCAGTCACGCGCGTCGGCCCAGGTGGCATCGAACAGGATCAGCAGCGGCCCGCTGCCCGCAGCACGCGGCTCGGGGTTCAGCACCGGCCCGGCAAAGCCGATGATCGCCGCCGCCAGCGCCAGCGCGCGCAGCAACAAAAGCCACCACGGCGTCTTGTCGGATTCAACCGCGTCGTCCTTGAGCCCCAGCAGCAGCGCAACGCCGGGAAACCGCCGTTTGATCGGGGCCGGTGGCACCACCCGCAACAACAGCCACAGGATCGGCAGGGCCAGCAGCCCCAAGAGCAGAAGCGGAGACGAAAATCCGAGGCTGCCCAGCACAAACATCAGGCCCCCTGCTCCAGCGCGCGATAAAGCCACAGCAGCGCGGCCTGCGCCCCCTGCCCGGTGTGATGGCACAAATAGTGCCAGCCCGACGCCCGCGCCAGCGCGGCAAGCCGGGCCTTGCGCTCGGCCAGCCGCGCGAGATAGCGGGCGCGCAGATCGCCCGCGCGCAGGGTCTCAAAGCGCAGGGTGCCGCCCATCGATTCAAAAATGGTGCGCCCGTCGAACGGAAAATCCTCTTCCGAAGGGTCCAGCACCTGCACCAGCGCGCCGCGCACCCCGCGACCCGCCGCCTGCCCCAGAGCGCGCTCGACCGCCGCCAGATCGCCGAGGAAATCCGACAGGAACACCGCCCTTCCATGCGCCACCAGACCCGCGGCCTCAGGCGCGCCGTAATCGTCGGTGCCATCCGCCGCCAAAGCCCGCGCCAGCAGTTCCACCTGGCCGCGGCCCGAGCGCGGCGGGGCCGCGTCGCCCGCCAGCCCCACCCGCTCGCCGCCGCGCACCAGAAGCACCGCCAGCGCCAGCGCCAGCAGGCGGGCACGGTCGGCCTTGGGCGGGCGGGTGCCAGCGCCGCTGAACCCCATCGCGCGCGCGCCATCGACCCAGAGGGTGACCGCTTGCGCCGCCTGCCATTCGCGCTCGCGCACGAAATGGGCGTCTGAGCGGGCGCTGCGCCGCCAGTCGATCATCCGCGCCGAATCACCGGGGTGGGCCGGGCGGTATTGCCAGAACTCGTCGCCCATGCCTGCCCGCCTGCGGCCGTGATCGCCCAGCACCACGCCCACCGCCAGATGCTCGGCGGCGGCCAACAGTGGCGGCAAGGCCTGCCCCAGCGCCTCGGACCGGCTGCGCAATGACGGCGCTGCGCTCACGCTGCCGCCTCAAGCCCAAGGCTGCGGCTGACCACGCGGTCGATCACGCCCCCCAGGCTTTCGCCGCGCGCCCGGGCGGCAAAGGTCAGCGCCATGCGGTGGATCAGCACCGGCCGCGCCAACGCTGCGACATCGGCTGCCGAGGGTGCCAGCCGCCCGTCCAGCAGGGCGCGCGCCCGCACCATCAGCATCAAGGCCTGCGCCGCCCGCGGCCCCGGCCCCCAGGCCAGCACATCGGCCAGATCGGCAGACTCGGGCTCGGTCGGGCGGCAGGCGCGCACCAGATCGAGAATCGCCTCGACCACCGCCTCGCCCACCGGCATCCGCCTGATCACCGCCTGCGCCGCCAGCAACTGGTCGGCGGCAAACACCGGGTGGACCTGCGCCTCGGTGGCCCCGGTGGTGGCGATCAGGATGTCGCGCTCGGTGGCGCGGCTTGGGTAATCGACATCGACCTGCACCAGAAAGCGGTCAAGCTGAGCCTCGGGCAGCGGGTAGGTGCCTTCCTGCTCGATCGGGTTCTGGGTCGCCAGCACGTGGAACGGGCGGCCCAGCGGGCGGTGCTGACCGGCGATCGTCACTTCGCATTCCTGCATCGCCTGCAACAGCGCCGACTGGGTGCGCGGGCTGGCGCGGTTGATCTCGTCGGCCAGCAGCAACTGGCAGAACACCGGCCCCTCGATGAAGCGGAACACCCGCCCGCCGTCGGGCGTGGTGTCCAGCACTTCCGAGCCCAGAATGTCGGCCGGCATCAGATCCGGGGTGAACTGGATGCGGTTGCCCTTGAGCCCCATCACCGTCGCCAGGGTATCGACCAGCCGGGTCTTGCCCAAGCCCGGCAAGCCCACCAGCAGCGCGTGCCCGCCGCACAGCAGCGCCGCCAGCACCAGATCCACCACCTGTTCCTGCCCGATGAAGCGACGGCCGATGCTGGCCTTGGCCTCGGCCAGCTTGGCACCCAGGGCTTCGATCTCGGCAATCAGGGCATCGGCCATGACAAATCACTCCATTGCGGTTAGGAACGCATTAGACCGAATGTTGACGCCCGGCACAAATGGCAAAAGGCAGAACCGCACAAATGATCGTGAAACCAAGTGCCGAAGGGATGCTGGCGGCGGCGCAGGTCTTTGCCAGCAAAGGCCCCGCGCCGGTGCATCTGTGGGATCCGCCGTTCTGCGGTGATCTTGACATCAGGATTGCCCGCGACGGCACCTGGTTCTACCTTGGCACCCCGATCGGACGGCCCGCGATGGTGCGACTGTTCGCCTCGATCCTGAAGCGCGAGGGCGAACGGTATTTTCTGGTCACACCAGCGGAAAAGGTCGGGATCAGGGTCGATGACGCACCGTTCGTGGCGGTTGATTTCAGCACTGAAGGGGACGGGGTGACGCAGCAGGTGACTTTTGTCACCGGAGTCGGGGATAGTGCGACCGCCGGACCCGATCACCCGATCCGGGTGGTGCGCGATGCCGCCACCGGCGAGCCCTCGCCCTATGTCATGGTGCGCGCCGGGCTTGAGGCCCTGATCGACCGCAAGTCGTTCTACCGGCTGGTAGCGCTTGGCAGCCACCACCCGGTTCACGGCACCGACTGGTTCGGCCTGTGGTCGGGCGGGCAGTTCTTTCCAATGATCCCTGCGGCAGAGCTGGCCTGATGCCCCGGATCGCTGCCAATCTGACGCTGCTGTTCAGCGAAAGCCCCACCCTCGCGCGCCCCGCCCTGGCACAGGCGGCGGGGTTTGACGGGGTCGAGGTGCTGTTTCCCTATGACCATCCGCCCGAAGAATGGGCCGCGGCGCTGAACGGCCTGCCGCTGGCGCTGATCAACACCCCGCCCGGCGACTGGGCGTTCGGCGAGCGCGGCTTTGCCGCAGTGCCGGGGGCACAGGCGCGGTTTCGTGACGGGATGCTGCGCGCGCTCGACTATGCCACCCGGCTGGGGGTGGCGCGGGTGCACGTGATGACCGGCATTGCCAAGGGCCCGGTGGCCGAGGACGTGCTGCGCGAAAATCTGGCCTGGGCGGTGGCGCAGGCCCCGGATCAGGGGTTGACGCTCGAGCCGCTGAACCCGGCCGACATGCCGGGCTATTTCCTCAATGACTATGATGCGGCGGCGCGGCTGATCGACGATCTGGCGCTGCCCGGCCTTGGCCTGCAATTCGACCTCTGGCACGCGGCCCGGCTGCATGGCGATGCGCAGCAGGTCTGGGCGCGCCATGCGCACCGCGTCAACCACATCCAGATCGCGGGCTTTCCCAATCGCGCCGAGCCCGGCGGCGGCGGCTTCGATCTGCGTGGCTTTCTGGCCGGACTTGACCGCGAAGGCTATACCGGCTGGGTCGCCGCCGAATACCGCCCGGCGGGGCACACGGCGGCGGGGTTGGGCTGGCTCAAGGCGCTGCGCCAGCCGGGGCTGATCGGGGCATGAACCCTTGTCCCGGCGGGTGGGATCGCTATCATGGCATGAGCTCAAGCTGAATGAGGACCGCCATGACCATTGCCGCCCCGGAAACCGAAATCGTCACCACGTGGAAAGTCGCCTGTGACGGCGGCGAAGGTGCCTTGGGCCACCCGCGGGTCTGGCTGACAATTCCCGCCGACCAGGGCTTTGTCGAATGCGGCTACTGCGACAAGCGCTATGTCCATGACAGCGCCAGGACCCGGGTGAAATAGGGCCACATCGGTCGGTGCCAAACCTCTTCGGGCACCGCGAAGAGCGACCGCAAGGGAGCAATGAGCAGTCCGGGGAGACGCGCGATGAGTTTCGGCAAGGGCCACCATCTGCACCTGATCGACGGCTCGGCCTATATCTTTCGCGCCTATCACGCCCTGCCGCCGCTGACCCGCAAATCCGACGGGCTGCCGATCGGCGCGGTGGCGGGCTTTTGCAACATGCTGTTCCGCTACGCCGAGGATAACAAGTCGGGCGACGCGCCTACCCATGTCGCGGTGATTTTCGACCATTCCGCCAAGACCTTTCGCAACGCCATCTTCCCGGCCTACAAGGCCAACCGCCCGCCCCTGCCCGAAGACCTGCGGCCGCAGTTCCCGCTGACCCGCGCCGCCACCCGCGCCTTCAACATCGCCTGCATCGAGGCCGAGGGCTATGAGGCCGACGACATCATCGCCACCCTCGCCAGCCGCGCCCGTGATGCCGGCGGCACGGTGACGATCATCAGTTCCGACAAGGATCTGATGCAACTGGTGGGCGACGGGGTCGAGATGCTCGACCCGATGAAGGGCAGGCGCATCGGCCGCGACGAGGTGATCGAGAAATTCGGGGTGCCGCCCGAGCGGGTGGTCGATGTCCAGTCGCTGGCCGGTGATGCCACCGACAACGTGCCCGGCGCCCCCGGCATCGGCCTCAAGACCGCCGCCCTGCTGATCCAGCAATACGGCGATCTTGACGGCCT
>CAYQPD010000050.1:14893-16434 GCA_964419305.1 uncultured Rhodobacter sp. | reverse complement strand
CAAGGGTTGAAAACGATACCGGGCACGCGGGTGCCCGGCCATCGGAGACCGCCATGGATTTTGCCCTCAGCACCGAGCAGCAGGCGATTTTCGCTACCGCCCACGCCTTCGGACAGGATCACATCGCCCCCTTCGCCCGCACCTGGGAGGCGGAGGGAACCATCCCCAGGGCGCTGTGGGCCAAGGCGGCGGACCTGGGGCTGGGCGGGCTTTACGTGGCAGCCGAACATGGCGGCGCGGGACTGACCCGGCTTGACGGCACCCTGGTGTTTCAGGCCCTCGCGATGGCCTGCCCGGCGGTGGCCTCGTTCCTGTCGATCCACAACATGTGCGCCGGGATGATCGACCGCTTTGCCGCCCCCACGCTCAAGGCCCGGCTGCTGCCCGCGATCTGCCGGATGGAGCGCATCTTCGCCTACTGCCTGACCGAGCCCGATTGTGGCTCGGACGCCGCCGCTCTGCGCACCCGCGCGGATCGCAGCGGGGATGGCTACCGCCTTGATGGCACCAAAGCCTTTATCTCGGGCGGCGGCTACGCCGATGGTTACATCGTGATGTGCCGCACCGGCGGCGCTGGCCCCAAGGGCATTTCGGCGCTGGTGGTCGAGGCGGGCAGCCCGGGCCTCACGTTCGGCGCGCCCGAGGTCAAGATGGGCTGGCGCGCCCAACCCACCCGCGCGGTAAGGTTCGACGCCTGCCCGGTGCCGGTCGCCAACCTGATCGGCACCGAGGGCCAGGGCTTTGCCTATGCCATGGCCGGGCTTGATGGCGGGCGGCTGAATATCGCCGCTACCGCCCTTGGCGGCGCGCAAGCCGCGTTTGAGGCCACCCGGCGCCACATGGCGGCGCGCCACGCCTTCGGCAAAAGCCTTGATCAGTTTCAGGCGCTGCAATTCCGGCTGGCCGATCTTGAAGTGCGGCTGCAAACGGCGCGGGTATTTCTGCGCGAGGCGGCGTGGAAACTCGATTACACCGCACCCGATGCCACCAAGGCCTGCGCCATGGCCAAGCTTTACGTCACCGATGCCGCGTTCGAGGTCGCCAACCAGTGCCTGCAACTGCATGGCGGCTATGGCTACCTGGCCGATTACGGCATCGAGAAGATCGTGCGCGACTTGCGGGTGCATCAGATCCTTGAAGGCACCAACGAGATCATGCGCGTGATCATCGCGCGCGAGGTGCTGGCGCATGATGCCTGACATCCTGATCCGCCGCACCGGCCTGCTCGGCCGGATCACGCTCAACCGCCCCGCAGTGCTCAACGCCCTGACCTACCCGATGTGCCGCGCGCTGGATACTGCCCTGCGCGACTGGCAGCAGGACGATGGCGTGGCGCTGGTGGTGATTGATGCCACCGGCACGCGCGCCTTCTGCGCCGGGGGCGACATCGCCCAGCTTTACGCCGAAGCCAAGGCCGGCAACTTTGCCCACGGCCAGCAGTTCTGGCGCGACGAATACCGCATGAACGCCCGGATTGCGTCTTACCCCAAGCCGGTGGTCAGCCTGATGCAGGGCTTTACCATGGGCGGCGGGGTCGGGGT
>CAYQPD010000050.1:0-14793 GCA_964419305.1 uncultured Rhodobacter sp. | reverse complement strand
AGGGATCGCCGCCCTCGCGCCTTTTGCCAAGGCCCCGCCGCCGGGCCGCCTGCCCACCCTGCTGGCGCAGATCGAGCGCCATTTCGCGGGCGAAACCCTGGCCGACATTGTGCGCAGCCTGCGCCGCGCCGACACCGCCTTTGCGCGCGAAACGCTTCTGGCGCTGGCCCGGGTCTCGCCGCTGGCCGCAGCCTGCGCGGTCGAGATGCAGCACCGCCTTGGCGACGCCCCCACCCTCGCGCGCGCGCTGGAGCTGGAATACCGCTTCACCTTTCGCGCCCAGGCACAGTCGGATTTTCTCGAAGGCATCCGCGCCGCGGTCATCGCCAAGGATCATAACCCGCACTGGCACCACCCCGACGCCTGCGCCGTGACCACGCTCAACGTCGCGCGGATGCTGATGCCACTCGGTGCCGACGCGCTGCGCCTTGAGTCCTGACCCAAATCCTTGTCCGCGCGACGCGTTGAATTGGGTGATCAGCCCGCCAGCAGCGCCCGCGCCGCCGCGCGGGCGGCGTCGGATACCGAGCCCCCGGCCAGCATCCGACCGATTTCCTCGACCCGCGCCGCCCCGCCAAGCGGCGTCACGGTCGAGGTGGTGGTGCCGCCCGATACCTGCTTTTCCACCCGCCAGTGATGCGCGCCAAGCGCTGCCACCTGCGGCGAATGGGTCACCACCAGCACCTGCGCGCCAATTGCCAGCGCCTTCAGCCTGCGCCCCACTGCATCCGCCGTCGCCCCGCCGACGCCGCGGTCGATCTCGTCGAAAATCAGCGTGAGCCCCGGCGTTTGTCCGGTCAGGCAGACCTTCAGCGCCAGCAGGAAGCGTGACAACTCGCCCCCCGAGGCAATCCGGTTGAGCGGCCCGGACGGGGCACCGGGGTTGGGAGCCACCGTAAAGGTTACGCTGTCGCAGCCCTCGGGGCCGGGCTCGGCTGCCGCCACCAGGGTGGTGAAGCGCGCTCGCTCCAGCTTCAGCGGGGCCAGTTCAGTTGCCATGGCGGCATCAAGCCTGACGGCCGCCGCGCGCCGCGCCGTGCTCAACTCACCCGCCGCGCTATCGTAGCCGGCTTGCGCCCGCTGCATCGCCTGTGCCAGCACCGCGATCTCGCGCGCGCTGCCATCCAGCGCCGCCAGCCGCGCCCGCAAGCCTGCCGCAAACCCGCCCAGATCGTCGGCCAGCACGCCATGCTTGCGCGCCAGGGCGCGAATCGCGAACAGCCGCTCCTCCAGCGCCTCGAGCTTGGCGGGATCGAAATCCAGTGCCGCCAGAGTGGTCTCGACCCCCTGCTGCGCCTCGCCGAGTTCGATAAGCGCCCGACCAATCGCGGCAATCGCGCCGTCAAGCTGCCCCTCGGCCTGACCCGCGACCCCTTCCAGCCAGCGTAGCGCATCGGCCAGCAACGCCTCGGCCCCCTGCTCGGAAAGGGCACCGTGGGCGCGCCCGATGTCGTCGCGAATGCGCGCGGCGGCCTGCATCCGGCGGCGCTGCGTGTCGAGACCGGCCTCTTCGCCGGGTTGCGGGTCAAGCTGGTCCAGTTCGCGGGTCGCGTGGCGCAGGAAATCCTCTTCCGCGCGAACCAAAGCCAGCGCCGCTTCGGCTTCGGCCAGCGCCTTGCGCGCCTGCCCCAGCGCGGCCCAGGCGGCGCGCACCCCCGCCCCATCGACCCCGGCAAAGCGGTCGAGCAGCAGGCGGTGGCCGCGCGGGTTCAGCAGGCCGCCGTCATCGTGCTGGCCATGCAGTTCGACCAGCGTGTCGGCCAGCGCGCGCAGCACCTCGACCGACACCCTTCGGTCATTGACCCAGGCGGTCTTGCGCCCCTCGCGATCGGTGATGCGGCGCACGATCACCTCGTCGTCACCGCCGATTCCGGCCTCGGCCAGAACCAGCCGCGCGGCGTGGCCTTCGGGCAGATCGAACACCGCCGTGACTTCACCCTGCTGCGCCCCGACCCGCAGCAGATCACTGCGCCCGCGCCAGCCCAGCACGAACCCCAGCGCATCAAGCAGGATCGACTTGCCCGCGCCGGTTTCGCCCGTCAGCACGTTGAGGCCGGGCTGCAACGCCAGGGTCAGCCGGTCGATGATCAGCAGATCCCTGATATCAAGGCCGCGCAGCACCGCCCCGCCCCCCGATCAGAGCCATTCGCCCCTGATCACCTGCCGGTAAACCGTCGCCAGCCAACTGTCGCCCTTGGCTTTCATTTCAAGTCCGCGCCCGGTCAGCAGTTTGAAACTGTCCTGGTAGAACGGGCTGGACTGGTAGTTGTAGCCCAGAATCGCCCCCGCCGTCTGCGCCTCGTCGCTCAGACCCAGGGCCAGATAAGCCTCGACCAGCCGGTGCAGCGCCTCGGCGGTGTGGGTGGTGGTCTGGAAATCCTGCACCACAACGCGGAAACGGTTGATCGCCGCCGCATAGTGACCCTTCTTCAGGTAGTAGCGCCCGATCTCCATTTCCTTGGCGGCAAGGTGATCGAACGCCATGTCGAATTTCAGGATTGCCGAGCGCGCGTATTCGGTGTCGGGATATTCCTCGATCACCGCGCGCAGGGCCTGCAGCGCCTGGAAGGTCAGGCCCTGATCGCGGCCGACTTCATCAATCTGGTCGTAATACGACAGCGCCAGCAGATACTTGGCGTAAGCCGCGTCCTGATCGCCGGGATAGTAGTCGAGAAAGCGCTGTGCGCTGGCGCGGGCATCTTCGTATTTGCGGGCCTTGTGATAGCTGAACGCCTCCATGATCAGCGCGCGCTTGGCCCATTCGGAATAGGGATAAAGCCGCTCGACCTCAGAGAAGTAGCGAATTCCCTCATCCGGTTTGCGGTTGGTTTCCAGCGCGAATTCGCCGCGCTTGAAGATTTCCTCGGCGGTCAGGGTGTCGAGCGGCACCTCGGTCGTGCCGCCGCCACAACCTGACAGCAGCGCAACCAGCAACACCGTGCCGAGAAGGTGCGCGCCCGAATTTCCGCCAACCATGTTCCGCCCACCTGCCTGGTCGTTTCCGACCCGGGCAAAGGCAGGGCCTTCGCGCCACTTGGGCCGATTGGCTTTTGTCCTAGCACAGAAAAATCCGGGGCGCAAAATGCCTTTCGCACCCCGACGCAGGTTCAGGAAAAGGCCGGGATATCCGAACGCCGCACCCCGACGCCGGGCAGCTTGCAGCCGGTCTGCGCACCGCAATCGACCATCCGGAACGCCTGCGGGCGGGCAAACATGGCCCGCAGCAGGCGGTTGGTCAGCGCGTGGCCCGCCCGGATGCCGGTATAGCGGCCCAGAATCGGCCCCCCCGCCAGCGCCAGATCCCCCATCGCGTCCAGCATCTTGTGGCGCACCGGCTCGTCACCGTAGCGCAAGCCGCCGGGCGACAGCACCTGATCGCCCTCGAACACCACCGCATTTTCCAGATTGCCGCCAAGCGCCAGACCATTGGCCCGCATCGCCTCGACATCCTGCTTTCGGCAGAAGGTGCGGCTATCGCACAGTTCGCGCACGAAGGCCCCGTTGGCCATGTTCAACCGCTTTTCCTGCCGCCCGATCGCAACCTCGGCAAAGTCGATGGCAAAGTCGATCTCGAACATGTCCGATGGATCGAACCGCGCCACCGCCTCGCCGTCGCGCACCTCGATCCGTTCGAGAATGCGGATCGCGCGCACCGTCGCCGCCTGGACGCGGATACCCTGCGCCAGAAAGCCCTGCACGAACGGCACGGCCGAGCCATCGAGGATCGGCACTTCCGGTCCGTCAATGTCGATCAGGGCGTTGTGAATGCCGCAGCCTGCCAGTGCCGCCATCAGATGTTCGATGGTCGAGACGCCGGTGCCCGCCGCGTTGGCGACCAGGGTGCACAGCTTTGACGGCACCACCGTATCCCAGCGCGCCGGGATCAGCGCCGCATCAGGTGCCACATCGCTGCGGCGAAACCAGATGCCATGCCCCTCGGGTGCCGGGTTGACCGCCATGCAGACCGGCACGCCCGAGTGCAGCCCGAGGCCGCTGAAGGTGGCGGCAGATTTCAGAGTATTTTGCACGGCAGGCCCCAATCATCACGCACCACAACGCCACAGGCGGCAGCCGACTGTGGTTCATGTCAGCTAAGATGATCGGTCGATTTCCACAACACACGCTTTGTGACGGGTTGTAACGTGGCGGGGCTGCCTGTGCACAAATCCGCCCGTGTCGGCGCAACCAGTTGTTTCAAAACAATGAAAAGCCCGGTTGCCCGGGCCTTTCAGGATCATGATGTGACCGGCTTCAGTTGGCCTGGCGGCGCAGGAAAGCCGGAATCTCGATGCGTTCCTGATCGGCGCTCAGTTCCGGCTCATCATCATAGCTGGTCACCGGCGGTTGCGCGCGTGGTGCCGGGGCGCTGCGATCAAGCGGTGGCTCGGCGTGGCCGGCCATGCGGTTGATCAGCGAGCCGATGGCAAAGCGCGACCGCTCGGCCACCCGCGGAGCCGGGGCGGGGGCTGCGGCGTGCGGTGGTTGCTGGGCCGGAGCGCGCGCTGCCGGAGCCTTGCTGACCGCCGCCTGCAACCGGGCCAGCGCCTCGGGCGAGGGGGTGCCGGGGGCGCGGGGGCGCGGCGCGACAAAGCTGGCCGCGTCGTGGTCAAGAGCACCGGCAGCGGGCCGCGCCAACGCCGCGGGTTGCGGGCGATAGGCCGGGGGCGGCAGATCGTCGGCTCCGAGATCCTGATAGTCGGCATCCGGGTCGTCTGACCCGGCCATCGCCGCAGCATCGACGTCATCGAACAGGCTGGGGGCCGGAGCCGCGGGGGCAACGGCCACCCGCGCGGCCTCGCGGCGCGGCTCGGGTTGCGGTGCGGCCGGGGCAGCGGCGTGGGGGGCCACCGCCAGCGGGGCCGCCATGCTTCGCCGTGCCACCGGCGCATCGGCCCGGTTGGCCTGGTTGGCGTCGATGCCGGTGGCCACCACCGATACCCGCAGCACCCCTTCCATCCCGGTGTCGAGGGTCGAGCCGACAATGATATTGGCGTCGGGATCGACCTTTTCGCGAATGATGTTGGCGGCTTCGTCGAGCTCGAACAGGGTCAGGTCATAACCGCCGGTGATGTTGATCAGCACGCCCTTGGCCCCGTGCAGGCTGATCTCGTCGAGCAGCGGGTTGGCAATCGCCTTTTCCGCCGCCTGCACCGCGCGATCTTCGCCCGAGGCTTCGCCGGTGCCCATCATCGCCTTGCCCATCTCGTCCATCACCGCGCGCACGTCGGCGAAATCGAGGTTGATCAGGCCGGGGCGCACCATCAGGTCGGTCACGCCCTTGACGCCCTGATAAAGCACGTCATCAGCCATCGCGAAGGCTTCGGTGAAGGTGGTCTTTTCGTTGGCCAGCCGGAACAGGTTCTGGTTGGGGATGATGATCAGGGTATCGACGACTTTCTGCAGTGCCTCGATGCCCTCTTCGGCCTGCCGCATCCGCTTGTTGCCCTCGAACTGGAACGGCTTGGTCACCACGCCCACCGTCAGCACCCCCAGCTCGCGCGCCGCCTGGGCGATGATCGGGGCCGCCCCGGTGCCGGTGCCGCCGCCCATGCCGGCGGTGATGAAGCACATGTGCGCGCCCGCCAGGTGATCGACGATTTCCTCGATGGTTTCCTCGGCTGCCGCCGCGCCCACCGAGGGCCGCGCCCCCGCCCCCAGCCCCTCGGTCACCTTGGGGCCCATCTGGATTTTCGCGCTGGCGCGGCTTTGCTGCAAGGCCTGGGCGTCGGTGTTCGCCACCACGAACTCGACCCCTTCAAGGTTCTTGTCGATCATGTTGTTGACCGCGTTGCCACCGGCCCCGCCGACCCCGAACACGGTGATGCGCGGCTTCAACTCATCGCGCTGCGAAGTCATGATCAGATTGAGTGCCATTGCTGTTGCCTGCCTTGTTGTTGTGCCGCCCGTTACGCTGCCCGGTTGCCTTTTGCCTGATCCCGACGGCCTGTCACCGGCCGGTCGGGGTCAAATTATCCCGATTCTATCCACAGACCCGCGTGAGGTCACGAAAAAAATCCGCGATCCGACCAGATATGGGCCGAAAACCTGCGCTTTCAGCGGTATTTTGCCGCAGACGCAGGATATTGCGGTTTACCAGTTGTCCCTGAACCATTTGAGCGCCCTTTTCAGCGACCGTGCCGGATATCTTTCGGCCGGAATGTCGAAATCCCACCACTCGTCCTGCGGGTGTGCCGCAAACAGACAAAGGCCGACCGCACTGGAAAAGGCCGGCCCCGTCACCGCTTGCGGCAGACCCTGCACCCTGAGCGGCCGCCCCAGCCGCACCCGCTGGCCCAGAATCCGCGCCGCCAGCCCGTCCAGCCCCGGAATCTGGCTACCCCCGCCGGTCAGCACGATCTGCTGACTGGGCAGGTGGTCAAACCCCGCCGCTTCCAGCCGGTCGCGCACTTCTTCCAGAATTTCCTCGACCCGCGGGCGCATGATGCCGATCAGCTCGGTGCGGCTGACCGAACGGCGATCCTTGTCCCAGTCGCCGGAATCGCAACCGATCTCGATCATCTCGCGGTCGTCCATGCCGGTCGCCAGCACCCCGCCGTGTTTGGTCTTGATGCGCTCGGCGGTGGTCAACGGCACTTGCAACCCCTTGGCGATGTCCGAGGTCACATGATCGCCGCCCATCCGCACCGCATCGGCAAAGATCATGTGCTTCTTGATGAAGATCGACAGCCCGGTCGAACCGCCGCCCAGATCGACGCAGGCCGCGCCCAGTTCCTGTTCATCCTCGACCAGGCTCGAGATGCCCGAGGCATAGGCCGACGAGGCAATTCCCGCCAGTTCCAGATCGCAGCGCTTGATGCAGTAAAGCAGGTTCTGCACCACCGCCGCATCGACCGACAAGAGATGCATGTCGCAGGCCAGCCGGTTGCCGATCTGGCCGCGCGGGTCGCCCAGACCCGAACGGTGATCAAGGGCAAAGTTCACCGGCTGGGCGTGCAGCACCTCGCGCCCCTCGCCGATGTCGGGCACGTCGCAGGCCGAAAGCACCCGCGCCACGTCGTGTTCGGTCACCACCGAATCCTGCAAATCCCACTCGCCCGCCAGGCCATAGCTGCGCGGTTCGGCCCCGGAAAAGCAGGCAATGGCATGATCGACCCGCACGTTCGCCATCTTCTGCGCCGCCTGCACGGCGGTGCGAATGGCGCGCTCGGTTTCGTTCATCACCGCGATTTCGCCGAAATGCACCCCGCGCGAACGGGTGATGTGCGCCCCGATCACCCGGAACGAGGATTGTCCGGCCATCGGGCCGACGCCATCGACCTCGCGCAGCCGCTCGGGGCCATCAAAGCGCAGGATCAGGCAGGCGATCTTGGCCGAGCCGATGTCGAGAATGGCCATCACCCCGCGCTGCATCGCCGCCTTGCGGATGTGCCGCATCGCACGCTGGGATTGGCAAAGATCGGTCATAGCGTGTTCTCCACGGTTTGAATGCCGCCCGCGCGGCGCAGCGCGCGCAGGGCATCCGGGGCAAGGCGCAGCACGGGGCGAGCCTGATTGCGCAGATCGATCGCCACAATGTCGCGCGCCAGCAGGTCTTGAGCCTGATCGAGGGCAATGATCCGCTCAAGTGCGCGCACCGGATTCTCCGGGGGCAACAGGATGCGCTGATCGCGGTCGAGCACCAGATCCCAGCGCCGCGCGCCGATCCGCACCAGCCCGCGCAGACGGGGCAGCAGCGGTTGCGCGGCGGCCAGCAGGCGCAGCGCTTCCGGGGCCATCTGGTCGGCGCCATCGCCCGCGATCAGCGGCAGGTCGGCGCGGTCGGCGCGCGCCAGCACCCGCGCCACCCGCTTGCCCGACGCATCGAGCAGCTCAAGCGCCCCGGGCGTGCGCCACACCAGCGCAGGCACCCGTTCGGTGATATCGACATGCAGCACCCCACCGGGGTTGACGCGCAGGTCGGCCTCGGCCACCGCGTCGAGGGTGACGATCCGGGCCCGCATCATGGCCAGATCAAGGTCGAAGGAGCTTTGCGGCAATGCCACCGCCGCCACCGCCCGAATGGCATCGGCCAGCGCTGGCGACGCGCCATCAATCGCCATCATGCGAACCAGAAATTCAGGCCTTTGCGCCACCGACGCGCGCATGTCGGCAAGGCTGGTGGCCAAAGCCAGCCGCCGGTCGGAATCGCCCAGATAGCTGCCCACCGCGAAGGTCACGATGAAGGCCGGCACTCCGGTCCGCAGCAGGGCGCGAAACAGCGGCGTCAGCCACAGCCGTTGCAGCCGGTAGGCCGCCTTGCTGGGGGCGGGGTCGCGGTGGCGGACGCTGCCCGCCGCGCGGCGGGGGGCGGTCAGCGGTTGCATGACGCATCCTCGACCAGCCAGCGGCAGAGCTCGGGGAAAGTGATGCCGCAATGCCGCGCCTGCTCGGGCGACAGCGAGGTTGGCGTCATGCCGGGCTGGGTGTTGGTTTCCAGCAGAATCAGCCCGTCCAGCCCGCGCCCCTCGTCCCAGCGGAAATCGGTGCGCGACAGGCCACGGCAGCCCAGCGCCTGATGCGCGCGCAGGGCAAAATCGCGGCAGGCTTCGGTGATCGGGTCGGGCAGCACCGCCGGGCAGACGTGGCGCGAGCCGCCGGGGCGGTATTTGGCGTCGTAATCATACCAGCCGTCGGTCAGGATGTCGGTCACGCACAAGGCGCGATCGCCCAGCACGCTGCAGGTCAGCTCGCGCCCCGGCGCATAGCTTTCGACCATCACCCGCTCGGGCGCATCAGCCCCAAGCTGCGGCGGGGTGTTGGCGGCGTCATACACGATATGGATGCCGACCGACGAGCCTTCGTTGTTGGGTTTGACGACATAGGGCGGCGGCAGCACATGGCGCGCGCCCACCTCGGCGGCCAGCGCCAGCACACTTGCCACCACCGGCAGCCCGGCGGCGCGGTAGGTGGCCTTGGTGCGGCTTTTGTCGATCGCCAGGGCCGAGGCCAGCACCCCGGAATGGGTGTAGGGCAGCGCCAGCCATTCCAGCAGGCCCTGCACGCAGCCATCCTCGCCCCAGCGGCCATGCAGGGCGTTGAACACCACATCGGGTTGAATTTCAGACAGCCTTGCGCACAGATCGCGGTCGGCATCGACCTCGATGACCTGATATCCGGCTTCCCGCAGGGCTTTGGCGCATTCGCGCCCCGAGACGAGCGACACTTCCCGCTCGGCGGAAAGCCCCCCCATCAATACTGCCACCCGAAAGCCGGTCGCTTGCGACCTGCCCGCCATAACACTGCCTCACCGGACCTTGGGCCCGTTATTCTTGTTTTTCCGTGCGCGCCTCTCCGACCCGCATGATTTCCCACTCTAGCGTCAAGCCGCAGCAATCGAAAACCCTTTTTCGCACTTCCTCGCCCAATAATTCGAGGTCTGCGGCAGTTGCGCCACCGGCGTTGAGCAGAAAGTTGGAATGTTTCTCGGATATCTGCGCCCCGCCCCGGCGCGCGCCGCGCATCCCGGCGGCGTCGATCAGGGTCCAGGCCTTGCGATCCTGGGCATCATCCGCCCGCCCGGTCGAGGAATAGCCCGCCGGATTGCGAAAGGTCGAACCGGCCGAGCGCTCGCGCGTGGGTTGGCTGGCATCGCGCCGGGCCATCTGATCCGCCATTTTCGCCTGCAAATCCTGCGGCTTGCCGGGGCTGGCGCGGAAGGTGGCGGCGGTCACGACAAAGCCCTCTGGCAGAGCGGAATGGCGATAGGCAAGGTGCAGAGCGGCGGCAGGCAGGGTGGCCACGACCCCCTGCCGGGTGACGCCGCGCACTTCGATCAGATGATCCGCAACATAAGACCCGTAGCAGCCCGCGTTCATCCGCACCGCACCGCCGATGCTGCCGGGGATGGTGCGCAGAAAGGTCAGATCAAGCCCGGCCTCGGCGGCGCGCAGCGCCACCTGCGCATCCAGCGCCGCCGCCCCGGCGATGACGGTATCGCCCTGAATTTCAATGCCGTTGAAGCCGCGCCCAAGCCGGATCACCACCCCCCGGATGCCGCCATCGCGCACGATCAGATTGCTGCCCACCCCGATCGGAAACACCGGAGTTTCCGGCCCAAGCGCCGCCAGAAACGCCGCAAGGTCGCCAACGTCGGCCGGCTGCAACAACCACTCGGCCGGGCCACCGACGCGCAGCCAGGTCAGATCGGCCAGCGGTCGGTCAGCGGTCAGGGTGCCGCGCGGGGTGGGAAGCCGGGTCATGGCCCGGTGATAGGAATTGCGGCGCCGCAGCGCAAGCCAGGACGTGATCCCGTTCATGCGAAGTCGCGTGAACGGAACGGCGTTCTTGCCTTCTTCCCTTGCCGGATTTGGTTTCAACCAAATCAGGCCGCGCCTGCCTGATTCTCGAAGCCTCGGCCAAGCCCACCCCCCCTTGCCCTACGGCCTCACAGCCTTCAGGCAAGCGACCGGGCGTCCTTGCCCCGCAACGCCGCTGACCCGGTCCCGGCGCCCAAAACCCGGGGCCGGGAGGGGTGTAGGGTTGCCAGAAAACCGCATCATGCGCCGGATACGGCGGGCCTTGCACCGGTAGTGCGCCGCACCTGCCCCAGTTGTCGCAGCGGGTGTAGTTGGAGGCAAGACACTCCTGCGCCCGCCGCCAGCGCCAACCCCACAACCGCCACCAAGAGCCACAACCCGCGCATGCTGCCCCCCAAACCCGAAACCTACGCCAATCCTACCCGCAAACCGCGAAAAGGCCAGACCCCACCGCGTCACGCCACAGCGTTGCGGAAGCGGCGGTCGCGTTGCAGCCGCCTCACCCCCCCAGCCTTGCGGGCAGGGCATGGGCCCAGGCCGAGATGGTGCCGGCCCCAAGGCAGACCACCATGTCGCCGGGCCGGGCCTCGGCGCGCACCAGCGCCGCAAGATCGGCCTCGGCGCGCAGCGCCACGGCGTGGCGGTGGCCGTGGGCGATCAGCCCGGCCACCAGATCGTCGCGCGTGGCCCCAGCGATCGGGTCTTCGCCCGCGCCGTAAACCTCGGCAATCGCCACCACATCGGCCTCGTTGAAGCAGGTGCAGAACTCGTCGAACAGATCGTGCAGGCGGGAATAGCGGTGCGGCTGGTGCACCGCGATGACCCGGCCCTTGGTCGATTGGCGCGCGGCGCGCAGCACGGCGGCAATTTCCACCGGGTGGTGGCCGTAGTCGTCGATGATGGTCACGCCGCCCACTTCGGCCACCTTGGTGAAGCGCCGGTTGACCCCGGCAAACCCGGCCAGAGCGGCGCGGATATCGGCAGCCGTCATCCCCAGATGGCGCGCCACCGCAATCGCAGCCAGGGCGTTCGAGACGTTGTGCTCGCCCGGCATCGGCAGGGTGCAGCCGTCGATCCGTGCGCCGATCCCTTCACTTTGCAGCAGCACATCGAACAGCGCCGTGCCGTTTTCGAACCTCAGGTTCACCGCGCGCACATCGGCCTGCGCGTTGAAGCCGAACGTCACGATGCGCCGATCCGTGACCCGCCCGACCAGCGCCTGAACCTCGGCATGATCGGTGCAGCACACCGCCAGACCGTAGAACGGCACGTTGCTGACGAAATCAAGGAAGCCCTTGCGCAGATTATCAAATGTGCCCCAGTGGTCCATGTGCTCGGGGTCGATGTTGGTGACAATGGCGATGGTGGCGGGCAGGCGGTTGAAACTGCCGTCGCTTTCATCCGCCTCGACCACCATCCACTCGCCCGCCCCGGCGCGGGCGTTGGAGCCATAGGCGTGGATCACCCCGCCGTTGATCACCGTGGGGTCGAACCCGCCTTTATCCAGCAAGGTGGCAACCATGGTGGTCGTGGTGGTCTTGCCGTGGGTGCCGGCGATGGCGACGTTGGATTTGAGCCGCATCAGTTCGGCCAGCATCTCGGCCCGGCGCACCACCGGCAGCTTGCGCAGGCGGGCCTCTTCGAGCTCGGGGTTGCCCTTTTTGATCGCCGACGAGATCACCACCACCGCCGCACCGCCGATGTTCTCGGCGCGCTGAGCGTCAAAAACGGTGGCCCCAAGGCTGACCAGCCGGGCGGTGATCGGGCTGGCCTTGCTGTCCGAGCCCTGCACCGTGTAGCCCAGCGTCATCAAGACCTCGGCAATCCCCGACATGCCGATGCCGCCGATCCCGATGAAGTGAATCGGGCCCAGTTCGCCGGGCAGTTTGGTGGCGTTCATGGTGCCTCCTTCGGCCTCAGGCTCTCGACCAGCGCCACCAGCCGCTCGGTGGCGTCGGGGCGGGCCACGGCCAGGGCATTGGCGGCCATCCGGGCGGCGGCTTCGGGGTTGGCCAGCACCGCCGTCATATGCCGGGCCAGGGTGGCAGGGTCAAGCGCGGCTTCGGGGATCAGGATCGCGGCCTCGGCCGCCACCAGCCCGCGCGCGTTGGCCGACTGGTGGTCGGCGGTGGCGGCAGGATAGGGGATCAGGATCGCAGGTCGGCCGATCACGCTGATGTCGGCCAGCGACGACGCCCCGGCGCGCGAAATCACCAGTTGCGCCTCGGACAGACGGCGCGGAATGTCGGTGAAAAAGGGCTGCACCTCGGCGTCGATCCCGGCGCTGGCATAGGCCGCAATCACCCGCGCCAGATCCTCGTCGCGCGCCTGCTGCGCCACCCGCAACTGCGCCCGCAGCGCCGCAGGCAGCAGCGCCACCGCAGCGGGCACCACGTCCGACAGCACCCGCGCGCCCTGACTGCCGCCGATCACCACCAGACTCAGCGGATAGTCGCCGGGCGGGATATAGCCCGCCCCGGCCCGCGCCAGCACGGCGGCGCGCACCGGGTTGCCGGTATGCTGACCCACCACACCTTCGGGCAGCACGGTGGGCCAGGTGCCGCAAGCCACCACCGCCACCCGGCGGGCAAACAGCGCGTTGACCCGCCCCAAAACGCCGTTCTGTTCGTGGATCATCCGCGGGCGGCGCAGGATCACCGCTGCCGTCAGCGCCGGGATCGACGGATAGCCGCCAAACCCCACCACCACGGCGGGGCGGTCGCTGCGCATCCCCGCCACCGCCGCGATGACCCCGCCCGCGATGCGCAGCGGCACCAGCGCCCGCGCCAGCACCCCGCCGCGCGCGAAGGTGGCCGAGGACAGTTGCTCGACCGCCACCACATGCGGAAAGCCCCCGGCATAGCGCGCCCCGCGCGCGTCGGTCGAAAGCTTGACGCGCCAGCCACGCCGCACCATCGCCTCGGCCAGCGCCTGGGCCGGGAACATGTGCCCGCCGGTGCCGCCGGCGGCGATCAGCAGCAGCGGTGGACGGGCGGCCATCACCGCCCCCGCCGGAACAGGATGTCGCCGATCCGGCCCTGCGGCCGGGTGCGGGTCAGCGCCAGCAGCATCCCGACGGTGATCCCCGCCGCGATCACCGAACTGCCGCCGTAGCTGATAAACGGCAGCGTCATGCCCTTGGCCGGCAGCAGCCGCACCGCCACCCCCATGTTGATCATCGCCTGCACCCCGAAGATGCAGGCCAGCCCCGCCCCGGCAAGGCGGATGAAGGGATCGCGCTCGATGCGCAGCCGCAGCAGCGAACGCACCACCACGACGCCGTAAAGCACGATGATGCAGGCCACCAGCACCAGGCCGTATTCCTCGGCGGCGACGGCGATGATGAAATCGGTATGGGCGTCGGGCAGCGACCATTTCACCTGACCCTCGCCCACGCCCACGCCAAAGAATCCGCCTTCCTGAATGGCGTTGGTGGCATAGCCCAACTGGGTGCGCGGGTCGAGATCGGGGCTCAGGAAGCCGTCGATCCGGCGGGCGAAATGTTCCGAGCCGTTATAAGCCACCACCCCCGCCCCGCCGACCAGCGCCACCACCCCCGCGATCAGCAGCAAGGGGGCACCGGCCACAAAGTAGATCACGCCCCAGCCGAACAGCACCAGCATGGCCTGACCGAAATCGGGTTGCAGCGCCAGAAAGCCCACGATCACCGTGGCCACCAGGAACGAGATGCTTTTGCCCGGTGGCCCGCTCACCTGCTGGCTGGCGGCGATCAGCCAGGCGGTCAGGATGATGAACCCGGGTTTCAGGAACTCCGACGGCTGAAAACTGGCAAAGCCAAGGCTGAACCAGCGCACCGCGCCCTTGCCGAAATCGGTGCCGAACAGCGGCAGCATGGCCACCGCGACAAAGGCCGCAACGAAGCCCAGCACCCCCAGCCTGCGCACCAGATCGGGCGACAGCATCGAGCAGCCCAGCATCGCGCCCATCGCCAGCCCGCCGAACAAGGCCTCGCGCTGGACGTAATAGAACGGCGGCAGGCCGTTGCGGGTGGCCAGCGGCACCGAGGCCGCCAGCCCCAACAGCAGCCCGATCCCGAACAGCGTCAGCACCGCCGCCATCGACCATTTGTCGATCGTGCGCCACCACCGGGGAAGAACCGGCTCGGTGGCCCGCACCGGCATAGAGCCATAGACCATCTCTGTCATGGAAAAACCGCCTGCCCGCGCTGCCTTGCCTCGAACGCCCGGTGTTCCGGGTCGTGACCACAAGAGTAGCGAAGATTGCCCGGCCTGACTAGGGGAAAGCGCGGTAACGTCCGAGGACGTGGTGGAAATTTGCGCCGCGCGGACGGTGTAACCGCCGTCTGGCGCATGCTGAACGGCGCGAACCAGTTACCTCACGGCATCGAAGCCATCCCAATCACCGACTGTGTCGCGCAAACCGACGCCAACCAGACCCGCGCCACCTGATCACGCCGTCACCAACTTTCGGGCGTCAGCCGCGTTCTTCGGCCTTGGCGCGGTTCCAGAGCGCCTCCATCTCGGCCAGGTCGCTGTCGGCGGGGGTCTTGCCCGCT
>CAYQPD010000049.1:0-16896 GCA_964419305.1 uncultured Rhodobacter sp. | reverse complement strand
GCACACCCTGGATCATCGGCACGCCGTAAACCCCGGTCGCCGCCGGATCGCCCGGTCCGTTCGACAGAAACACCCCCTCGGGGGCAAGCGCCAGCACTTCGGCGGCGGTGGCGGAGGCGGGCAGCACGGTAACCTCGCAGCCGTTCGAGGCCAGGCAGCGCAGGATGTTGCGCTTGGCGCCATAGTCGATCGCCACCACCCGCAGGCCGGGGCCGCTGCGGTGACCGTAGCCCGCGGGCCAGGCCCAGCGGGTCTGATCCCAGGTATATGACTGACGGCAGGTCACTTCGCGCGCCAGATCAAGCCCGACCAGCCCACGCCACGCCCGCGCCTTGGCCACCAGCGCCGCCACGTCGAAATTGCCCGCCGGATCATGCGCCAAGGCCGCGTGCGGCGCGCCTTGGTGGCAAATCGCGCGGGTCAGGCGGCGGGTGTCGATCCCGCCGATCCCGATCCGCCCCTTGGCGCAGAGCCAGCTTTGCAGATCGCCGGTGGCGCGCCAGTTCGAGCCTTGGGTCGGATCCCACTTCACCACCAGCCCGGCGGCGACCGGATCGGCCGACTCGTCGTCCTCAATGGTGACACCGACGTTGCCGATATGCGGAAAGGTAAAGGTGATGATCTGGCTGGCATAAGAGGGATCGGTCAGAATTTCCTGATAGCCGGTCATCGCGGTGTTGAACACCAGCTCGGCCACGGTCTGCCCGACTGCCCCGAAGCCCATGCCGTAGAACACGCTGCCATCGGCCAGCGCAAGGCAGGCGGTCGGGCGGGGTTGGCGGGCGGGTGCGGGCATGAGCGACTCTCGGGGCAGTGGCTGGCGCGGACACTACGGGTCGGGGCAGGGCGGGTCAAGGCGTGGTGGGACCAAAGATAAAAAGGGCTTGTCACGTAGAATCAATAGGTTGCCCAAACGCGCGGCAGTTGTGCCGGACCGCGCTTGGCGGTATTGTCGCAACTTCGGATGACACGGGGATGAAGTGCGATGACTTTGCGCGAACGGCTGCAAACGGCGATGAAAGAGGCGATGAAAGCCAAGGAGGTGGACCGTCTTTCGACTTTGCGCCTGATCAATGCCGCCATCAAGGATCGCGAAATCGCGCTCAGGGGCGAGGGCGAGGGGGCCATCATCAGCGATCCCGACATCCTGGCGATTCTGGGGCGCATGGTCAAACAGCGCAACGAGAGCGCGCGCGCCTACGAAGAGGGCGGGCGGCTGGAACTGGCGGCCAAGGAACTGGCGGAAATCGTGGTGATCAACGAATTCCTGCCGCGCCAGCTTGGCGATGACGAGGTCACGGCGGCGATCACGGCGGCGATTGCCGAGGCGGGGGCGGCCAGCATCCGCGACATGGGCAAGGTCATGGCGGTGCTGAAAGGCAAATACACCGGCCAGATGGATTTTGCCGCCGTCGGGCCGCGGATCAAGGACATGCTGAGCTGATTTGCGCCCGCTTGGGGGGTCAGTCGGCAGCTGTCGGTTCGGCGTGATACAGATCGCCAAACTCGGCGTCGAGGCGGGCAAACAGCGCGGGGCCGGCCACCTGCGCGAGGGTGGCAAGCGCTTGCGCGCGCTGCGGCCAGGCGGCGAGATGTGACCAGCGGTGGTAATGGATGATGTGCGGGCGCGCCTCGGGGTCGGGGGCGCGGTCCGAGATCGAGTAATTGTAATCCACCGGCACCAGATTGTAGTCCAGCCCAAAGCGCTTGAGGGTCAGCGGCAGGGTGATCTGGTCAAGCCAGGGCCGCTTGCCGCCGATCGGGGCGTTCCAGTCGAAATCGAGCGCGGTTTCAAGCCAGAGCTGGCCGAAGCTGCGCCCGCCCGTCACATCGGCCTCGGGCATCAGCACGAAACCGGCGTTGAAATAGGGCAGGTGGCTGCGACGCTTGCGCCGGGTCAGGGTGACGCGGTCCTCGGGCAGGGGCAGGCCGAAATGGGCATAGGCACGGGCCCAGCGATCGCCCTCGCGGCCCCAGCTTGGCACCCCTTCGGGCAACACCCCGATCCTGCCGGGCTGCTGCAAAGGTGCCAGATCGAGCGGGGCGAGGCAGATCATGTCGGTATCGAGAAACAGGCTCCAGTCACCCGCGCGGCGGTCAGCGGCGGCCAGCAGCTTGTTGCCGTGCGGATAGGGCCGGTGCCAGTCGCGCGGCGCGGGCGGCAGCGGGCGCAAGGTCACGCCGCAACGATCAAACAGGGCGCGGGCGGGGGTCGAGACCGCGCCGACATGGCGTTCGGGCAGATAGGCCAGCAGCGGATAGCGATCGGCATTATGCTGCCACAGGGTGGCCGCCAGCAGGGTGGCCTGCGCTTCCAGCCCGCGGCCATCGACGATGAAGAAGATTGTTGTCATGGCTGGCACCCGAACCTGATCGCGCGCCCAGCGTTAGCGACGGCTCTGAGGGGTGGCAAGCGAAACAGGGCGGAATGTGCCGCCTGAAAGACGCGTGGCCGGGCCTGCCGCGACGGCAAAAGCCCGGCCACGCGCGCCTCAGGTGATCACTCGGTGGCGGGGCCGACCGACTCGATGTAGGCGGCCACGTCTGCGCCGCCCTTGGCCAGCTTGAAGGCCATCTTGGTCTTGGCCCCGGCATCGCCGGTAGCCTCGGCCAGCCAGGCGGCCGGATTGACGACATACTTGGCGATTTCTTCCGCGCTCCAGACCTTGCCCGCCACGCCGGCGGCCACGATCGAATCGCCATAGGCAAAATCGGGGTAGGTGCCTGCGGTGCGACCGATCACGCCATAAAGGTTGGGGCCAACCTTGCCGCCCTTGGCAATCACGGTGCCATCCTCGGCCACGATCGAGTGGCAGGTCGCGCATTTCTTGAAGGTCTTCTCGCCCTTCTTCACGTCGCCCTCGCCATCAGCGAAGGCGGGAACGGCAAGGGCAAGAACGAGTGCGGCGGAACAGACAGAAATTTTCATTGGTTTTCCTTGATTCATTTGGGGCCGTGCAGGGCAAGCCTCCCTCCCTGCAGAGAAACACGATCCACGCCCGGGTGCAGACTGGGGCCGGGCGAAGACTGTGCCTCTTTAGTTAATGCCCTATAATCAACGTGACAAGAGTCAAGAAAAAATTTGCGCGGGTAGCGGCGCAAGGCAAAAAACCGCTTTTGCCCGGTGCCGCGACAAGCGGCGGCGGCGCGGCCTCGACCGGGCTCATGGCGTTGGAAAGAAACGCGCAAATGTTGCCTTCAGGGCGGTGTCAAGGTCGGCCAGGGTGACCGGCAGGCCAAGATCGACCAGCGAGGTCACGCCATGATCGCGGATGCCGCAGGGCACGATGCCGGTGAAATGGGTCAGATCCGGCTCGACATTGATGGCGATCCCATGAAAGCTGATCCAGCGCCGCAGCTTGACCCCGATGGCCGCGATCTTGTCTTCGCGCAACGTCCCGTCGGGGCCCGGGGCGCGGTCGTGGCGCACCACCCAGACCCCGACCCGCCCGGCGCGACGCTCGCCCTTCACATTGAACTCGGCCAGGGTGGCGATTACCCAGCCTTCCAGCGCGGCGACGAACTGGCGCACGTCGCGCCCGCGCCGGTTGAGATCAAGCATGACATAGGCCACGCGCTGGCCGGGGCCGTGATAGGTATATTGCCCGCCGCGCCCGGCGACATGCACCGCAAAGCGGTCGGGGTCGGTCAGATCGGCGGCGCGGGCACTGGTGCCGGCGGTGTAAAGCGGGGGGTGTTCCAGCAGCCAGACCTGCTCGGGGGCCAGGCCTGCGGCCATGGCGGCGACATGGGCCTCCATCGCGGCCAGGGTTTCGACGTAAGGGGCAAGGCCAGGAAGGTGGTGCCATTCGACCATGATCGCTTGCGACTTTCTGTCCTGCCGACCTTGATCGACAACACCGGAATGAAAAACTGGCCTTGTAACCGCGATTGTGTTAAAATCGGCGCGATTTTGGCGCAAAGACCTTGATGGAGGACAAAGATGAAATTTGGCAGGATTGCAAGTGGCTGTCTGGTGGCGGCCATGGCGGTAACCCCGGCGGCACCGGCACTGGCGCGCGGCGGCGACGCGATCGGCGGGCTGATTGTGGGTGGTTTGCTGGGGGCGGCGATTGCCAATGACGCCAACCGCAACCGCCGGACCTACCGTTCGACCAGTTCGTCGCTGACGACGGCGCAGCGCGAGGCCAACCGCGAGGTGCAGACCTCGCTCAACTACTTCGGCTACCCGGTGGGCACTCCGGATGGGGTGATCGGCCGGAAGTCGCGCGCCGCGATCTCGCAATACCAGGCGCTGCTGGGCTATCCCGCGACCGGCGAGATCACCGAATACGAGAACACGATTCTGGTCACCGCCTATCACCGTGCGGTGGCCGGCGGGCCGCAGGTGGCGCAGGTCATCGCCACCCACCCGATGGGGCTGCGCGGCCTGCTGCTGACCCAGCGCGACGAGATGGCGGGGCTAACAGTGCCGACGGGGGTGGCGTCGGCTCCGGTGCCCGCCGCCGAGCCGGTCGCCCCTGCGGCGTCGTTGCCGGTGCTGGCGGCCGAGCCTGCCGCCCCGGCGCTGCCGTCGTTCATGGGCAGCGGCGTGGCGCAGGTCTCGCTGGCGTCGCAGTGCAACAAGATCAGCCTGATGACCAACACCAACGGCGGCTACACCACCGCCGCGCTGATGACGGACGCCAATTTCGCGCTGGCCGAGCAGTTCTGCCTTGCCCGCACCTACGCCATGGCGACCAGTGAAGACCTTACCGCCAAGCTGGCGGGCTTTACCCCGCAGCAGGTGACCGAGCAGTGTCAGAGCTTTGGCCCGGTGCTGAAAGATCACGTCGCCGCGCTGTCGATGCAGCCCAGCGAGCAGGTGCTGGCCGGGGTGTCGGGCTTTGTGCTGTCAAGCGGCATGGCCCCGGCCCAACTGGCGGGCACCGCCAAGATCTGCCTCGGGGTGGGCTATACCACCGATGCGATGGATGTCGCGATCGGCTCGGCGCTGCTGCTGACGGCGCTGGGTGAAAAGGGCTACGGCGAACTGTTGGGGCACCACCTGTCACAGGGCTTTGGCGCGGCGGTGCGGCCCGATCTGGCACTGGGGTGGTATGAGATGGGGCTGGCGGCCACCCAGGCCGGGGCCAGCATCTTCGCCCCCGGTCTGCCTGACCGCACCGACCTGATCCGCAAGGCGGCCTATACCATCAACGGGCGGTCCGATCTGGTGGCCCCGGCAGCCCCCTTGCCGGTGCTGGCCGCCCCGCCCGCGCCGGTGGTGGTCGCCGAAGCTCCCGCTGCGGTCGGTGCTGTCGAGGCCCCCATCAGTGGTGCGACGGTGGTGTCGTTCGTATCCAGCCTGCTGCACTGAGCGCAGCGGGGGGGGGGGGCACCCCGAGCGGTGGCCCCCCCCTCCGCCCGTGTTTTCGCGCGGATTTCAGAGCGGGCGTTTTGACCCAAAAATCCGCTTTCCTTATCGCATGACCTCGGCTAGATAGCGCCGCACCAGGTCGAAACATGCGGATGTGGCGGAATTGGTAGACGCGCAGCGTTGAGGTCGCTGTGGGGTAACTCCCGTGAAGGTTCGAGTCCTTTCATCCGCACCAGACTTGGCCGCGCGCGTGGCAGCGCCTGAATCGACCGGGTTCCCGGTCGCGGTGCCGCCCCATTCTATCGGTGCCGCCGATCTTCCCGCCGCACGATGGCGCGCCGTCGTTTGGCTTGCAAAAGCGTCGGTTTTCGGTCGGATTTCCTGAAATTGGCCGCTGGAAACCTTGGCCATACAACATCGTTGCATTGCGGCGGCCAATCCGCTTTAGTCAGATCAACAAGAGTGCAGGGCACCTGCCGATGACTGGGGAGACTGGGGTGGCTGCTGAAACCCGTGGCGGCGATTTTGTCGCCTTCGATCATGTCCAGAAAAGCTATGACGGCGAAACGCTGGTCGTGAAGGATCTCAACCTGGCGATTGGCAAGGGCGAGTTTCTGACCATGCTGGGGCCGTCGGGCTCGGGCAAGACCACCTGTCTGATGATGCTGGCGGGGTTCGAGACCGCGACCAATGGCGAGATCAGGCTGGACGGCAAGCCGATCAACTCGGTGCCGCCGCACCAGCGCGGCATCGGCATGGTGTTTCAGAATTACGCGCTGTTTCCGCATATGACGGTGGGCGAGAACCTGTCGTTTCCGCTTGAGGTGCGCGGCATGGCCAAGCCCGCGCGCGAGGCCAAGATCAAGCGCGCGCTCGACATGGTCGAGATGGGCGATTTTGTCAGCCGCCGCCCGGCCCAGCTTTCCGGTGGCCAGCAGCAGCGCATCGCCCTGGCGCGGGCGCTGGTGTTCGACCCCGGCCTGGTGCTGATGGACGAACCGCTTGGCGCGCTGGACAAGCAGTTGCGCGAGCACATGCAGTTCGAGATCAAGCACCTGCACGAAAGCCTTGGCATCACCGTGGTTTACGTGACCCACGATCAGGGCGAGGCGCTGACCATGAGCGATCGGGTGGCGGTGTTCAACGATGGTCGCATCCAGCAACTGGCCCCGCCCGCCGATCTTTACGAGCGCCCGGAAAACAGTTTCGTGGCGCAATTCATCGGCGAGAACAACAAGCTCAAGGGCACCGTCGAAGAGCTGGGCGGGGGCAAGGCGCTGGTGCGGCTGACCACCGGCGAGCTGATCGACGCGACCCCGGTCAACGTCACCACCAAAGGCCAGCAGACGCTGGTCTCGATCCGGCCCGAACGGGTGGAATACAAGCCCGAGATGATGCCCGAGGGGGCGCATACCCTTGAGGCCGAGGTGCTGGAGTTCATCTACATGGGCGATCTGTTTCGCACCCGGCTGCGGGTGGCGGGATCGGATGATTTCGTGATCAAGGCGCGCAATACCGCCGGGCAGCGGATGCTGGCGCCGGGCGAGAAGATCAAGATCGGCTGGGCCCCGCATGACGCGCGCGCGCTTTTGCCGTGAAGACACCGCCTGCGGGCGGTCTGGCCGCGTGGCGTGGCCAGTCTGAAAGATGCCACCAAATCAGGGAGACAAGGAAATGAAAAAACTGCTGATCCTTTCCACCGCGCTATCGAGCGTCGCGTTCATCGCGGCGGCGGAAGAGATTACGGTGGTGTCGTGGGGCGGGGCCTATGCGACCAGCTAGGTCGAGGCCTACCACAAGCCTTTCACAGCACTGACCGGGATCACCGTGGTATCGGTTGATGCCGACGATCCGGCCACGCCGCTGAAGGCGCAGGTCGAGGCTGGCAATGTCACCATGGACGTGGCCGACATTGAAACCTCGCAAGCGATCCGGATGTGTGACGAGGGCCTGCTCGAGCCGATCGACCCCGCGCTGTTGCCCGCTGCCCCCGATGGCACCTTGGCGGTCGATGACTTTCTGCCCGGTGCCCTGACCGATTGCGCGGTGGCCTCGATCCTGTGGACCACGGCAGTCGCCTACGACACCACCAAGTTCGAAGGCAATGCCCCGACCTCGATTGCGAACTTCTTCGATGTTGCCAATTTCCCGGGCAAGCGTGGTCTGCGCAAGGGGGCCAAGATCAACCTTGAAATGGCGCTGATGGCCGATGGCGTGCCTGCCGCCGATGTCTATGCCACGCTTGCCACCCCCGAGGGGGTTGCGCAGGCCTTTGCCAAGCTCGACACCATCAAGGGCGATGTGGTGTGGTGGGAAGCCGGCGCGCAGCCGCCGCAACTGCTGGCCGATGGCGAAGTGACGATGACGACCGCCTACAACGGTCGGATCTTCAACGCCATCGCCAACGAAAACAAGCCGTTCCAGATCATGTGGGACGGGCAGGTGCTGGATTATGACCTGTTCGTGGTGCCCAAAGGCGCGCCGAACAAGGACGCCGCGATGCAGTTCATCGCTTTTGCCACCGACACCCAGCGGCTGGCCGATCAGGCCACGTGGATCAGCTACGGCCCGGCGCGCAAATCCTCGGCGGCCTTCGTCGGCCTGTTCAAGGACGGCAAGACCGACATGAAGCCGCACATGCCGTCGTCGCCGGAAAACATGACCAACGCGCTGTTCAATGACGTCGTGTTCTGGGCCGACCACGACATCCAGCTCAACGAGCAGTTCAACGCCTGGCTGTTGAAGTAATCCCTGCCGTGGGGGGCGGCGGGATTGTCGCCCCCTTGGCCTTGCGCCGACTGATCCGAACCGAAAGCGCCAACCATGGTCGAAACATCTACCGCGCCCGAGGCGGTGCTGCGCACCCACGACGGGCGACCGCTGAAAGCGGCGCTGGCGCGGGCCTCGCGGCGGGCGCGGGTACGCGCGTTTATGCTGGTGGTGCCGCTCTTGGCGTTCATCCTGTTCACCTTCGTGGTGCCGATCGGCCAGATGCTGTTCCGGTCGGTCAACAACCCCCAGTTCTCAAGCAACATGCCGGAACTCTCGGCCTGGTTCTCCGCCAACCCAAAGGCCACGCCCGACGAGGCCGCCTACGCCGCACTGGCCAGCGATCTGGTGGCCGCCGCCAAAAACCGCACCATTGGCGCGGCAGGGACGCGGATCAATTACGATGTGGCGGGCACGCGTTCGCTGTTCACCGCGACCGGGCGGATGGCGGCCAAGCTGGCGCCGCCCTGGCAGGCCGCGTTGCTGGCCCAGAACCCCGGCTGGGGGCGCGACGATCTGTGGGCTGCGATGCGGGCAGCGTCACGCCCGATCACCGCCAGTTTCTATCAGGCCGCCGCCGACCGCAAACTTGACGCCAGCGGCCAGTTCGTGCGGGCCGACCCAGAAAGCCGGATTTACGTCACACTGTTCGCACGCACCTTCGCGATTGCGGCGGTGATCATGGGTCTGTGCCTGGTGCTGGGGTTCCCGGTGGCGCATCTGCTGGCCACCCTGCCGATGGCGAAAGCGAACCTGCTGATGATTCTGGTGTTGCTGCCGTTCTGGACCTCGCTGCTGGTGCGCACCACCGCCTGGATGGTGCTGTTGCAGGGGCAGGGCGTGATCAACGACCTGCTGGTGGCGCTTGGGATCATCGGCGAAGACGGGCGGCTGGCGCTGATCTACAACCAGACCGGCACCATCATCGCCATGACCCATATCCTGCTGCCGTTCATGATCCTGCCGCTTTATTCGGTGATGAAGACCATCCCGCCCTCTTATGCCCGCGCCGCCCGCAGCCTTGGCGCCACAAGCTGGACCACCTTCCGCCGCATCTACCTGCCGCAGACCGTGCCGGGAATCGGCGCGGGGGGGCTGTTGGTGTTCATTCTGGCGGTTGGCTATTACATCACGCCAGCCCTGGTGGGCGGAGCGACCGGCACCCTGATCTCGAACCAGATCGCGTTCCACATGGACAAATCGCTGAACTGGTCGCTGGCGGCGGCGCTGGCCACCATGCTGCTGGGGGCCGTGCTGGTGCTTTACTGGCTTTACGACCGGCTGATCGGCATCGACAACATGAAGCTGGGGTAACGCCATGGCGCTTCCGATCTATGCCTCGACCCTGGAGCGGGCCTGGCACTGGACCTACAAGGTGCTGTGCGCCGCGATCTTCGTGTTCCTGATCGCGCCGATCCTGATCGTGATCCCGCTGTCGTTCAACGCCGAGGCTTATTTCACCTTCACAGCCAAGATGCTGACGCTGGACCCCGAGGGCTACAGCCTGCGCTGGTACGAGAACCTGCTGCGGTTCGGGGTGCTGGTGCCCGATACCGTGACCAGCCGCGAGTGGTGGACCGATGTCTGGGCCAATGCGACCTGGCTCAAGGCGGCGAAGAATTCGGTCATCATCGGCTTCTTTGCCACCATTTTTGCCACCGTGCTTGGCACCGTGGCGGCGCTTGGCCTGTCGCGCCCGGAAATGCCGTTTCGCAAGCTGATCATGGCGGTGCTGATCTCGCCGATGATCGTGCCGCTGATCATCACCGCGACCGGGCTGTTCTTCTTCTATTCCAGCCCCTGCGACGTGTTGTCGGTGGTGGGCCTCAGCCTTGAGTGCGGGCGACTGACCAGCACCTACATCGGGGTGATCCTGGCCCACGCCACGCTGGGAATTCCGTTCGTGATCATCACCGTGACCGCCACCCTGATGGGGTTCGACCGCGGCTTGCTGCGCGCCGCGGCCAGCCTCGGGGCGGGGCCGGTGACCACCTTCTTCAAGGTGCAGTTGCCGCTGATCACGCCGGGGGTGGTGTCGGGCGCGCTGTTCGCCTTCGTGACCTCATTCGACGAGGTGGTGGTGGTGCTGTTCATCGGCAGCAACGACCAGCAGACCATCCCGCGCCAGATGTGGAACGGCATCCGCGAGCAGATCAGCCCGTCGATCCTGGCGGTGGCGACGATTCTGGTGATCATCTCGATTGCGCTGCTGGCCTCGGTCGAGCTGCTGCGGCGGCGCTCGGAACGGCTGCGCGGGCTGACCCCGCAGTAGCGCCCGCTCATCCGTCCCTGCCGGTCCGTCTTCGCGGGCGGGCAGCAGCGCAGAGCGACCGCAAGGAAGCGATAAGCGGCGCGGTCAGGGCAGCAGGTGCAGCCATAGCCAGACGCTGGCGATCGAGGCGGTGGTGCCGATCAGCACCGCCGAGGCCGCGACCCGCCGTGCCGCACCATACATATGGGCAAAAAGGTAGGCGTTGACCCCGGGCGCCATGGCGGCCGTCACCACCGCCGAGCGCATCTGCGCGGTATCCAGCCCGAAGCCATAGCGCCCCAGCCCGTAGGTGATCGCCGGATGCACCACCAGCCCAAGGGTGCAGACCATCATGATTGCCTTCATGTCGCCCTCGGGGCGGTAGCGGTGCAGCACCCCGCCCAGCCCGAACAGCGCCGCCGGAATCGCCGCGCGCACCATCAGATCGACCGCCGCCCAAACCGAGCCGGGCAGTGGCAGCCCGGTCAGGTTGACGATGAGCCCGGCCACGATCCCCAGCACCAGCGGCTGCGAAAAGATCGCCCGCACCACCTGCCGCACCAGGGCACCGGGGGCGGTGCCGTGGCCATGGCTGCGGGCCAGCTCCATCGCGGTGATGCCAAAGCCGTAAAGCAGCGGCGAGTGGATCGAGATGATGGCATAGTTGGCGGCCAGCGCGCCCGAGCCATACGCGCGCTCGGTGATCGGCAGGCCCAGCAGCAGCGAGTTCGAGAACATCGCAGCAAAGCCGATCGCCACCGCGTCGGTGGCGCTGCGCCCGAACAGATGGCGCGCGCCAAGGAACCCCAGGCCGAAGCCTGCGAACGCGCCTGCATAGAAGCTGACGAACAGGCCAAGGTCGTAGGTTCCGGCCAGATCGAGTTTGGCGATCGAGCGAAACAGCAGGCAGGGCACGGCAAAGTTCTGGGCAAACCGCATGATGCCATCGACCGCGCTTTCGCCAAACAGTCCCGATCGCGCGGCAATGTAGCCAAAGCCGATCACCAGAAACACCGGCAGGATGACATCAAGCAGGGCGCTCATGGCTGCATCGCAGGGGCTTCCAGCTCGATCACCATGCCGTCATGGGCGGGGCGGATGTGGGGCGGCAGTTCCGCCACAAGGGTGGCGTAGTCGAGGTCGATGTGCATGTTGGTCAGCACCGCGCGGGTGGGGGCGGCGCGGGCAATCCACTCCAGCGCCAGCGCCAGATGGGCGTGGGTCGGGTGCGGCTTGCGGCGCAGCGCATCCAGCACCCAGACTTCGAGGCCCTGAAGTGCGGCCCAGGCAGGCTCGGGGATCGCCACCACGTCGGGCAGGTAGGCAAGCCCCGCGATGCGGAACCCCAGCACGTCAAGCGAGCCATGATCGACCTCGAACGGGGTCAGGGTGATCGCCCCGCCGGCCCCGGTGATGGTGAAGGGGCCATCAATGCGGTGCAGATCAAGGATCGGCGGGTAGGGCGAGCCTTCCGGCTGCACAAACGCATAGGCAAAGCGCGACAGCAGCGCCTCTTGGGTGGGGGTGTCGGCCCAGACCGGCAGGCGCTGGCGCTGGTTGAACACGATCTGGCGCAGATCGTCGATGCCGTGCACATGGTCGGCATGGGCATGGGTATAGGCCACCGCATCCAACAGGCCCACCCCGGCGTCAAGCAGTTGCTCGCGCAGATCCGGGGCGGTGTCGATCAGCACCCTGGTGGTGCCGCGCGTGCTGATGCGCTCGACCAGCAACGAGCAGCGGCGGCGGCGGTTCCTGGGGTTGGCCGGGTCGCAGGCCCCCCAGTCGCCGCCAATCCGCGGCACCCCGCCGGATGAGCCGCACCCGAGGATGGTAAAGCGCAGCCGGTCCATCACGCGGCCTTCCAGAACAGGCGATCAAAGTTGGCGCAGGTGGCGGCGGCAAACTCGGCCAGCGGCAGGCCGAACAGCGCGGCGCCGGTGGCGGCGGTCAGGGCGGTGAAGGCAGGCTCGCCCCGCCGCCCGCGATGGGGGGGCGGGGCAAGGTAGGGGCTGTCGGTTTCCAGCAAGATGCGGTCAAGCGGGGCGGCGGCAAAGATGTCGCGCACCGCGCCCGATTTCGGAAAGGTGGCAATGCCCGACATCGACAGGTAAAAGCCCAGATCAAGCGCGGCGCGCGCCAGCGCTGCCGAGGACGAAAAGCAGTGCATGACGCAACTGTAAGCCCCGGCACGGTATTCTTCGGTCAGGATCCGCGCGATGTCGGCGTCGGCGTCGCGGGCGTGGATGATCAGCGGCAGGCGGGTGCGCCGCGCCGCCTCGATATGGACCAGCAGGCTGGCGATCTGGGCCGCCTTGCTGTCGGCGCTGTAGTGATAATCCAGCCCGGTCTCGCCGATGCCGACGAACTTCGGATGGGCGGCCAGCGCCACCAGTTGCTCGACCGTGGCCTGCGGGTCGGTCCCGGCGGTTTCGGGGTGGGTGCCCGCAGCGTAGAACACGCCCGCGTAAGCCTCGGCAATGGCGCGCACCTGCGGCTCGTTGGCAAGCTGAGTGCAGACCGTGACCATCCGCGTTACCCCGGCGGCACGGGCGTGGGCAATGACGCCGGGCAGATCGCTGATCAGGTCGGGAAAATCGAGGTGGCAGTGGCTGTCCACGAGGGTCGGGGGGGCTGCGTCGGGGGTCATGGCCTACCTCTGGGCGAGCACAGCCGCCGTCGCGTCGATCGTCATCACCATATCGAACAGAAGGGCGGCGGGGTCAAGGTTGACCGCCTTGCCGCGTCGCGCCCGGATACCAAGGCTTTGCGCGAGATCGGCCCAGAGCCGCGCCGCGCCCGGGCTGGGGGCCAGCCGGGCGATCAATGCGGCCTCACCGGGGCAGGCCTCGGGCGGGCAATGGCCCAAGGTGCCCGCGCGCGCCATACGGGCCAGAAAACGGTCGATCAGGGTGACGATCAGATCGAATTTGGCCTCGCGCCCCCGCCCGGCCCCCGCTTCTGCCAGCGCCAGCGCGCGCGGGCGATCCAGCCGGGGCAGGGTGGCCATCAGGGCGATCAGCCCACGATAGAGATCCATCCCGCCCAGCATCTCGATCCTTATCGCCTCGCCGACCGAGCCCCCCGCCAGCTCGGTCAGCGCGGCCGGGTCGGGCACCTCGGCCCCGGCGGCGGCAAGCGCTAGCGCCATGTCGGCCGCCGCCAGCGGCTCCAGCCGCAATTCGCGGCAGCGCGAGCGGATGGTGGGCAGCAGAGTCGCGGGCTGGTGGCTGATCAGCAGGAAAGTCACCCCGGCAGGCGGTTCTTCGAGCAGTTTCAGCAGGGCGTTGGCGGCGTTGGGGTTCATCTCGTCGGCGCAATCGACAATCGCCACCCGCCGCCCGCCATCGGCCACCGAGAGGTTGAAGAACGCCTTCATCTTGCGCACTTCGGGAACCAGAATGTTCTGCGCCGGGGCGGTTTCCTTGTCGTTCAACCCGCGCCGCAGCAGATAGAGCCGGGGCTCGGACAGGGCGAGGGTGCGGTGGATGACGGGATGGTCGCCGGGCAGATCAAGCCGGGTCGGGGGCGGGGCGGCAAACATCCCGCCGTCGTCATCCGGGGTGGCCAGCAGAAAGCGCGCGATCTTCCAGGCCAGGGTCGCCTTGCCGATGCCGCGCGGGCCGGTGATCAGCCAGGCGTGGTGCAGACGGCGGGCGTTGTAGTTGGCCAGAAACTCGGCCTGCGCCGCGGCGTGGCCGAACACCTGCAGGGTCTCGCGCGGATGCGGGGCACCCTCGACGCGGTCGGGTTCGGGAAAATCGCCAAGATAGACCGAGGGCATGGCCTACTCCGCCAGAAAGGCTTGGGCTGCGGCCAGCACCCGCGCCGCCACGGCGCCCGTGTCACCGCCGCCGTCGATCACCCGCCAGCGCGACGGGGTCTCGGCGGCCAGCGCCACAAAGGCGGCGCGCATCCGCGCCTGCATCGCTTGCCCCATGTCCTCGAAGCGCTGCTCGGCGGTGGCGCGCCCCAGGGCGCGGGTCAGGCCGGTCGCCGGGTCGAGGTCGATCAGAAAGGTCAGATCGGGTTCGATCCCGATCATCAGCCGGTGCAGATCGTCCACCACCCGGCGCAGATCGCGGCGGGCGACGCCCTGATAAATCCGGGTGCTGTCGGCAAAGCGATCGGTGATCACCACCTCGCCGCGCGCCAGGGCGGGCTGGATGGTCTTTTCCAGGTGATCGCGCCGGGCGGCGGTGAACAGCAGGATCTCGGTCTCGGGCGACCAGCGCGCGGGGGCGCCTTCCAGCACCAGACGGCGAATTTCCTCGGCCCCGGTGCTGCCGCCCGGTTCGCGGGTCAGAGTGACGGTGTGCCCGCGGCCACGCAGGGCTTCGGCCAGCAGCCGCGCCTGAGTGCTTTTGCCCGAGCCGTCGATACCCTCGAAACTGATCAAGCGACCGCGCGCCGCCGCCCGCGCCATGTCACGAGGCCTGAGGCCAGTAGCGCGCCCGCAGCACCTGCACTGCGGTGCCCAGCCGGGTCAGAAACCCGCCCTTGCCAACCGCCGTCTCGGCCACCAGCGGCAGGTGTGCGTCGGGCAGGCCGGGCACATGCACCACCAGTTCGGCCACTTTGGCCCCTGCCGCAATCGGGGCGAGAAGCGGCCCGGTATAGACCACCTCGGCGCTGATCTGGCCCTGCACTTCGGCAGGCAGCAGGCGGCGCACGTCCTGCGCGCTTACCAGCCCCACCGTAGCGGCATCGCCGATCCAGACTTCGGCCTCGGCCACCCGTGCCCCGGCCTTGACCACGGTTTTCAGCGAAAACTGGCGAAAGGCCCAGGTGATCAGGCGCTCGGATTCCTCGGCACGCTCTCTTTCCGAGGTCAGGCCGGTGATTGCGATCACCACCCGCCGCTCGCCCTGCACCGCCGAGCCGATCAGCCCGTAGCCCGCCTCTTCGGTATGGCCGGTCTTTAGCCCGTCGGCCCCGATGTTGAGCCTGAGCAGCGGGTTGCGGTTGAAGCGGTTGTCGGGCGCGCGGTCGGCATAGTCGTTCTCGGTCAGCGCGAAGATCGGGTAATATTCGGGAAATTCGGTGATCAGGCGGCTGGCAAGCAGGCCCAGATCGTGCATGCTCATGCGCTGGTTTGGGTCGGGCCAGCCCGAGGCATTGGCAAAGGTCGAATTCGCCATACCCAAGGCTTTCGCGCGCGCGGTCATCTGCGCGGCAAAGGCATCTTCGCTGCCGGCCAGCCCTTCGGCCACCACCACGGTGGCGTCATTGCCCGAGTTGATGATGATACCGTGGATCAGGTCGTTGACCGTCGGGCGATCCATCTCGTTGAGAAACATGGTCGAACCCGTCATCGCCTTGGCCCGCGCCGAGACCGCGAACGGGGTGTCGAGTGTCACCCGCCCGTCGCGCAGCGCCTCGAACAGCAGGTTGAGCGTCATCAGTTTCGACATCGAGGCCGGTGGCAGCGGCTGATCGGCATTCTTTTCCAAAAGCACGGTGCCGGTGGTCAGATCATAGACCCAGGCCGCGGCGGCGCGGGTCTCGAACGCCTGCGCGGGCAGGGCGATGACCAGAGCAAGGATCAGGAAGATGCGCGAAAGCATGGTGGTCGGCCCCTCTTGCTGCTGCCTCAGCCGGTCACGAAATAGGCGTCGGTGAAGCCCAGACCCTTGACCTTGGCCAGCAGCGCCGCGTTGTCGCCGCTACCCTTGGCCACCACGCTCCAGAACGCCTTGCCCTGGGTCTTGCCGGGGCGCACTTCGGCGGCAATCCCGGCCTTGGTCAGGGTAGCGGCGGCGCGCTTGGCGTTGGCCTCGATACTGAAGATACCGATCTGGAGGGTCAACCCGCCGCCAGTTGCGGCTGGTGCGGTGGCGTCGATCGCCGCGATCGCAGCGCCAGCCACTGCCGCCGCGTCCGGCGTCGCGTTTGGCACCGTTTCGGCGGCGTCAAGGATCGGGGCGCTGGCATCAGGGGCTGTCGTCGGCGCTTCTTCGCGCCGCAGGGCGGTGACGTTGATGGTGCCGGGCTGGCCCGCCAGCAGCCCGAGCGCCGCCGCGGCATCGGACGAGATTTGCAGCTTGGGGCCGGGATTGTCGCGCTCGCGGTGGAACAGCGCCCCGATCACGAATTTGCCGTTGGCGGGGTTGCGCAGGATCACCCGCTCGGGGTCAACCACATCGGGCGAGGCCACCCAGACCCCGCCCAGCGACGGGCGGCCATCCCAAAGGGCGGCGTCGGTGACCTGAAACACATCGGGCGCTTCGACATCGCGATCCACCAGCCGCACCGAGGTCGCCGGGGTCGCAGCCTCGGCCGTCGGGTCTTTGGGCGCAAACGGATTGGTGCCTTCGGCACAGCCGCTTAATCCGACCGCCACTACAGCGGCCAGAACCATGTGCCTGATCGCACCGCATGCCATTTTCAGCCCCCAAAGTTCGCGCGAATTCTGTGTCGCGCTTGTCCTGACCTGCCCAAGGGGCGGCCCTGCCCGTCACGCAGCGCTACGCTGCGCGCCATCATAGCTTTGGCGCGCGCAGGTGGAAAGGCTTCAGGCTGAATTTGCGCCGGATCGGCAGAAATCCGTCGGTTG
>CAYQPD010000048.1:9041-17541 GCA_964419305.1 uncultured Rhodobacter sp. | reverse complement strand
CGGGTGATGGCCGGCGGCACGGTGCGCGGGCTGCGCTACCCATTGACGATGCCCGACGGGACACACTGGTTCGAACTTGCCGCCCGGCGCAAGCCCGCAGCCGACGCGGGCGGCCAGGCGACGGCTATCTTGCTGGTCCGCGACGTGACCGAAGATGTCAGCCGCCGCCGGGCGGTGGCCCGTCTGGGCAAGATCGTCGAGACCATGACCAACCTTGTCGCGATCATCGACCGCGAGCTTCGGGTGGTCTGGGTCAATGACGCCTTCACCGCCCAGACCGGCTGGCGGCTGGACCAGATCCGGGGCAAGGATCTGGGCACTCTGGTGCGCTGCCCGGAAACCGACCCTGATGATGTCGCGCGCCTGAACGCAGCCCTTGCCAGTGGCAAACCCTATTGCGGCGAGGCGATCAATCAGGATCGCCACGGCAAGCGTTATTGGGTCGATTTCAACGTCCTGCCGCTGTTTGACGAATCCGGCACACCCGACGGCTTTGTCTCGGTCGAGACCCCAATCACCGAACGCAAGGAACACGAGGCCCGGATTGCCGCGCTGGCGGCAGAATCGCAGATCATGCGAACCCGGCTGGTCAATGCGCTGGAAGCGCTGTCCGACGGGGTGGTGATCTTTGACGATGCCGACCGGCTGGTGGTGGCCAACAGCGCCTTCAAGGCGTTTCACCCCGAAATCGCCGCCGATCTGCGCCCGGGCGTCGGCCAGGCCGAACTGCTGCGGCTGGGGCTGGAACGCGGTGCCTTCCCGGCGGCGGCGGGGCGTGAAGCCGAATGGCTGGCCGAACAACAGGCGCGCTACAGCGCCGCGCGTTATTCCGACGAGGTCCAGACGGTGGACGGCCGCTGGCTGCACCGGCTTGACATGCACACCTCGGATGGCGGGCGCATCGGCCTGCGCACCGACATCACCGAGCGCCGCCAGCAGCTTGACCACCTTTCCGAATCCAGACGCCGGCTGGCGCGCCTGATCGATGCTGCCAATATCGGCACGTTCGAGTGGTTTGTCGGCCCCGACCGGATCGAGCTGGGCGGCAACTTCAAGGCGTTCATGGGCGCTCCGGCCGATGCGCCGGATCACATGACCTACGACCAGTTCACAGCCCAGGCCCACCCCGACGATCTGCATCTGCTGCACAATGTCCGGCGACAACTGCATTCCGAAGCCAATCCGCTGGTTCAGGTCGAATTTCGCGCCCGCCACCGCGACGGTCGCTGGATCTGGCTTCAGGCGCGCGGGCGGCTCATGGAGCGCAGCCCCGACGGCTGGCCCAGCATCTTTGCCGGGGTGCTGCTGGATGTGACCACGCGCAAGCTGGCCGAGCTTGAATTGAGCGCCAGCCAGACTCTGCTGGCCAATGTCATGGCGACCAGCGTCGCCGCCATCAACCTGATCGACGATCAGGGCCGGATCACCTTTGCCAATGCCGAGGCCGAGCGTGTATTGGGGCGTGCCGCCGCCGACATCGTCGGCAGGCACTACGACGCGCCCGACTGGCAGTTGACCACCCCGGACGGCAGGCCGCTTACGCTCGCGGACCGTGCGACCGGTCGCGCTCTTGCCACCAACACCGTGGTGCGCGACGCGCAGATCGCGATCGGCTGGCCCGATGGCAGCCGCCACGTGCTGGCGATCAATTCCGCGCCGCTGACCGACGGCGAAGGCAGGCGGGGTGCCGTGGTATCGTTCCGCGACATCACCGAAAAGCTGCTTGCCACCGCACGGCTGGAACAGGCGCGGGCCCACGCCGAGGCGGCCAGCCTGTCCAAATCGAGCTTCCTGGCCAACATGAGCCACGAGATCCGAACCCCCCTCAACGGCGTGCTGGGCATGGCCGAACTGCTTGCTGGCCTTATCACCGATCCGCGCCAGAAGCAGATGATCGGCACCATCCGGCGCTCGGGCGATCTGCTGCTCAGCATCCTCAACGGCATTCTCGACATGTCCAAGATCGAGGCGGGCAAGATGGAGCTTGAAATGGTGGCCTTCGACCCGGTCGGGACGGCGCGCCAGATCGAGGCGCTGAATGCGGTGAAAGCGGCGGAAAAGGGACTTGATTTCGAGGTCATGACCAGTCTCGAACCCGGCATGAACCGCCTGGGCGACCCGCACCGCATCCAGCAGATCGTCAACAATCTGATCGGCAATTCCATCAAGTTCACCGAAACCGGCGCGGTCAGCGTCAAGCTGTCGGGGCGAGCGGACAAACCGCTGGTAATCGAGGTCAGCGATACCGGCGTCGGCATGACCCAGGCACAGGCGGCGCGGGTGTTCGACAGTTTCGTGCAGGCCGACGGCACCATCAGCCGCCGCTTCGGCGGCACCGGCCTGGGCATGACCATTGTCAAGGAACTGGTCACGCTGATGGGCGGTGAGATCACGCTAGAAAGCGCGCCCGGGCGCGGCACCAAGGTGCGGGTGACGTTGCCGCTGGCCGAAGTGCCGGCCACTGCCGCCGAAACCGCAGCCGACCCCCGGATTGCCGTCAGCCAAAGCCTGGCCGGGTTGCGGCTGCTGGCGGCCGACGACAGCGCGACCAACCGACTGGTGCTGCGCGAGATGCTGGCGGGGACCGGGGCCGATTTGACCCTGGTCGAGAACGGCTTGCAGGCCCTCGACGCCTGGAATGCGGCGCGCGATGCGGGCAACCCCTTCGATCTGATGCTGCTCGACATCTCGATGCCGGTGCTCGACGGCATCAGCGCCCTTGGCGCGATCCGCGATGCCGAGGCCAGCGCCAAGCTGCCCGCCACCCCGGCCATCGCCCTGACCGCGAATGCCATGGCGCATCAGGTGGCAGAATACATCATGGTCGGTTTTGATTCACATCTGGCAAAACCGTTCCGCCAGCAGGAATTGCTGGGCGCGATCCTCGGGCTGACTGCACCCCGGCCCATTGTCCACAAGGCTGAAAGCCGTTGAACAAGGGCGGCCCTGCAAGGGCAGGCGGTTGGAAATCGGGCAACAGACAGGGGGATCGCATATGGATTTATCGCTCCGGCACAGCGACAAAAGGGCAAGGCAATCCCTGCCGACACCGCCCGGGGGTGAAGACGGGGGCGCGCCCGCCTCGGGGGCGGTCGGGCGCGTCCCCGTCGCTGGCGCGACGGGGAAAGGGCATGATCCCTGCGCGGAGTCTTCAAATGCGATAGCCCTGGGGCAACAGAAGTCTGCGGTTCCACTTGACCCGATCTTGCTTTAGCCCGCCGGGATGATCAGGATGGCGCGGAAATCGTTGACGTTGGTCAGGGTCGGGCCGGTGATCACCTGACCACCGACGGCGGCAAAGAAGCCGTGACTGTCGTTGCGCGTCAGCGCCTGCGCCGGGTCAAAGCCCAGCCGGGCGGCCCGGCGCAGGGTGTCGGGTGTGATCACCGCGCCCGCCACCTCGGCCGCACCATCAACCCCGTCGGTATCGCAGGCTATGGCGAACACGCCCGGCGCGCCGTCCAGCGCCAGCGCCAACGCCAGCGCGAATTCGGCGTTCGGCCCGCCGCAACCGTTGCCGCGCTTCGTGACCGTCAGCTCGCCCCCCGACAGCAGCAGGATCGGTGCCGCCCCCCGACGCAACCCGGCACGCAGGCGCAGCGCCTCTGCGGCCTGACCGACCGCCACCACGCGCGCCTCGCCCTCCAGCGCATCGCCAAGCAGCACCACCTCGCAACCCGCCACCCGCGCCAGCGCCGCCGCCGCGGCCAGCGATTGCGCCGGGGCGGCAATCACCCGGTTCTCGACCAGCGCCAGCCGCGCATCCCCCGGCACCAGCACCCGGCGCGGCCCCGCCAGCACGGCCGCCACCGCAGGCGGCACCCCGATCCGCCAGCGCGCCAGAATCGCCCGCGCCTCGGCGGGCGTGCTGGCGTCCCCCACCGTCGGGCCAGATCCGATCAGCCCCGGGTCATCGCCCGGCACGTCGGAAATCAGCAGCGCCAGCATGCGTGCGGGCCAGGCCGCAGCGGCCAACTGCCCGCCCTTGACCGCGCTCAGGTGCTTGCGCACCGTGTTGATCGCCCCGATCGGCGCGCCCGAGTCGAGCAGGCCCCGGTTGATCGCCTGCATCTGCGCCAGGGTGATCGCGCCCGCAGGTTGCACCAGCAGCGCCGACGCCCCGCCCGAGATCAGCGCCAGCACGAAGTCGCCCGCGCCCAGCCCCGCCACCATCTTCAGCATCCGCGCGGTTGCGGCCAGCCCCGCCGCATCGGGCACCGGATGGGCGGCCTCAACCACCTCGATCCCCCGACAGGGCCGTCCGTGACCGTGCCGGGTGATCACCAGCCCCTCGCACGGCCCCCAGGCGGCCTCGACCGCCTCGGCCATCCGCGCGCTGGCCTTGCCCGCCCCCACCACCACCACCCGCCCGGCCGGGCGTGGCGGCAGGTGGTCCGCGACCCCCTGCATCGGATCGGCCACCGCCACCGCCCGCGCGAACAACGCCCGCAGCAAGGCAACCGGGTCAGCCGGGCCGATCACGCCGCCCCCCAACGGCTGCTTTCGCGCACGATCAGTTCCACCCCGGCACGATCCTCCCTTTCCGGCCGCGCCCCGCTTTCCAGCCAGTCGAGCATGGTGCCTGCGGCATGACGGGCAAAGCCGGCAATGTCGCAGCGCACCGAAGAAAGCTGCGGCCAGACCTGGGCGCATTCCTCGATATCGTCAAAGCCCACCAGGCGGAAATCGCGCCCCACCTTGCGGCCCAGCTCGGCCAACCCGGCGCTCATGCCAAGCGCCACCAGATCGTTGAAGCAGAGCGCCGCCTCGATTTCGGGGTGATCGCGGCACAGGCACTGTGCCGCCTCGCGCCCGAAGGCGCGCGACGGGCGGCCATGCAGGGCAAAGGGTGCCATCCCTTTGCCCGCCATCACCGCGCCGTAGCCCGACATCCGCTCAAGCGTGATCGGCACCCCGTCAAAGCCACCGACAAAAGCGATCCGCCGCGCCCCGCCCGCCACCAGATGCTGCGTCGCCAGCCGCCCGCCGCGCGCGTAATCGAGCGAGGTGACGGGAAACAGCTCGGTGCGCGGATCGACCCGGCGCAAGACCTGCATGGTCGGGATCCGCGCCCGCGCAATCGGATCAAAGGTCGCGCCCGCGTCGCCGTAAGCGGGCGAGATCATCAGCGCCGACACCCCGTGCTCGATCATCGAGCCCACCACCTGGGCCTGCAGCCCCGCATCCTCGTCGGTATTGGCGATCACCGTGGCATAGCCGCGGCTGTAGAACGCCATCTGCGCCGAGGTGGCAAACTCGGTAAAGAACGGGTTGCGCAGATCGTTGATCACCAGCCCGATCAGCCCGGCCCGGTTGCTGCGCAGATTGGCCGCGGCGCGGTTATAGACGTAACCGACCTCGGCCATCGCCCGGCGCACCCCGGCGGCGGTCTCGGGTTTGACCAGCGGGCTCGACTGCAACACCAGCGAGACGGTCGATTTGGAAACCCCCGCCGCCTGCGCCACATCAACGATGGTCGGTCGCTTCTGCACCCTGCCCACCCTATTCGATCCCGTGCAACCGCAGCAGCGTGGTCATCCGCGCCACCGCCAGATCGGGGTCACGCAGCAGGCGCGCCTGATCGGCCAGCCGAAAGACCTGGGCATAGTGGCAAATCTCGCGCGCCGATTGCAGCCCGGCGGGCATGATGAACCCGCTCTGATAGCCGTTGAGCCATGCGAGACAGGCGATTCCGGCCTTGTAGAACTGGGTCGGCGCCTTGAAAATCTCGCGCGCCAGCGGCACGGTCGGGGCCAGCAGAGCGTGATAGGTGGCGCTGTCGCCTTTGGCCAATGCCTCAAGCGCCTGCGCCGCCGCCGGGGCGATTGCGGCAAAAATCCCCAGCAGGGCGTGCGAGAAGTGGCGACCGTCGCCCTCGATCAGCGCGGCATAGTTGAAATCGTCGCCGGTATAAAGCCGCACCCCTTCGGGCAGAAAGGCGCGCAGGCCTTCCTCAAAGTTCTGGTCCAGCACCGACACCTTGATGCCATCAACGCGGGCCGGGTTCTCGGCGATGATCGCCAGCACCGTATCGGCGGCGGTGGCCAGATCGCCCGACCCCCAGTAGCCCGCGAGCATTGGATCGAACATGTCGCCCAGCCAGTGCAGAATCACCGGCGCTTCCGCCTGGTCGATCAGGCGGCGATAAACCCGCCGGTAGGCCGCCGCATCGGCCGCAATGGCGGGCAGCGCGCGCGAGGCCATCACGATGATCTGCCCGCCCGCCGCCTCGATCACCGCCATCTGTTCCTCGTAGGCGGCGATGATCGCGGCCTCGGAGCGCAGATCGCTCGCCTCGAGCTGATCGGTGCCCGCACCGCAGGCGACGCGCGGGTGCAGCGGATGGGCGCGCGCCTCGACCATGGTGCGCTCGATCAACTCTCTGGCGGTCGCCCAGTCCAGCCCCATGCCGCGCTGCGCGGTATCCATCGCCTCGGCCAGCCCCAGCCCCTGATCCCACAGCGCGCGGCGAAAGCGCAAGCTCGCCTCCCAGTCCACCGCCGGGCGGCCCTGCCACGGCGCGCGCGCCGCAATCGGGTCAACCACCACATGCGCCGCGGCAAAGGCGGTGCGGGTCAGCGCCACGGTCGGCGCGCGCGGGATCAGCGGCGTGCCGGTCAGGCGGTAGGGTTCCAGTGATCCGGCATAGGTGGGCAGCATCAGCATGGCGGGCCTCAGATATGGTGATCGGCACGGATCATGTCGGCGGCCTTTTCGGCGATCATGATGGTGGGGGCGTTGGTGTTCGACGAGTTGACGAAGGGCATGACCGAGCTGTCGCACACCCGCAGCCCCTCGATCCCCTTGAACTGCAGGCGCGGCGTGACCACTGCGGTCGGGTCGTCTTCGGCCCCCATCTTGCAGGTGCCGACCGGGTGATAGTCGGTCTTGGCGTGCTGGCAGGCGTATTCCCGGATGTCGTCATCGCTTTGCGCCGCCGCCCCCGGATGGGCCTCGCCCTTCATCACAGCGCTAAAGGCCGGCTGCGCCATGATGCGGCGCGCCAGCCGGAAACCGGCAATCGACATCTGCACATCGTAAGGATCGGCCCAGTAGTTGGGGTTGACATGCACCAAAGCGCGCGGGTCGTTCGATTTCAGCCGCACCTCGCCGCGCGAGCGCGGCCGCAGGAAGGCCGAGTTGAGCGTCACCCCATTGCGGATCGGGGCCAGGCCATGCTCCAGCCCCGAGCCGGGCAGGAAATGGAACTGGATGTCGGGGGTGGCGGCACCCGCATCGCCATACCAGAAGCCGCCGCCGTCGCAGATGTTCGAGGCCAGCGGCCCGGTGCCGAACGCCAGAAACTGCGCCCCCGCCACCACCTGCATCGGCAGCGACTTGTAGCGGTCGAAACTGTAGTTGCCACTGCATTCGGTGACGACAAAGACATCCATGTGGTCATGCAGGTTGGCCCCGACCTGGGGCGCATCCAGCACCACGTTGACCCCCACTTCGCGCAGATGCTGGGCCGGGCCTAGCCCTGAATGCAGCAGCACCCGCGGGCTGCCGATCGCCCCGGCGGTCAGCAGCACCTCGCGCGCCGCCTCGATCCGCTTGCCGCCCAGATAGACCGCCACCGCGCGCCCGCCCTTGACTTCGATCCGCTCGACATGGGCGTGGGTCCGGACCGTCAGGCGCTCGTTGCTTAAGATCGGGCGCAGATAGCCATCCGCCGCCGACGAGCGTTTGCCGTCGCGGTTGGTGACCTGATAATAGCCCAGACCCGCCTGCTCGGCGCCGTTGAAATCGGGGTTGAAGGGCATCCCGGCCTGCTGCGCCGCGCGCACGAATGAGGTGGTCAGGCGGTGCGGGATCACGTCCGACACCAGCAGCGGCCCGCCCTGCCCGTGGTAGGGGTTGACGTAGCGGTTGTTGTCCTCGGCGCGCAGAAAGTAGGGCAGCACCTCGTCGTAAGACCAGCCGGTGCAGCCATGCGCCGCCCAGTTGTCGTAATCCCAGCGGTTGCCGCGGGTGTAAAGCTGGGCGTTGATCGACGACCCGCCGCCCAGCACCCGCGCCTGCGGATACCACACCTGCTTGCCGTTCAGGCCCGGCTGCGGCACCGTCTCGTAGCCCCAGGAATGCGACGCGCCGGTCAGCTTGGTGAACCCCGCCGGCACATGGATCAGCGGGTTCCAGTCGCGCGGCCCGGCTTCCAGCAGCAGCACCGACACCTGCCCGGTATCGACCAGCCGACGCGCCAGCACACAGCCCGCAGGGCCGCCGCCGACAATGATGAAATCGTAGCTCTGCGCCATCTTTGCCCCCCTCAAAGCCGCGCGATCGACAGGCCGCCGTCAACCGCGATCACCGCGCCGGTGGCAAAGGCAAACTGCCCCTGCGCCAGCGGCACCACCACCGATCCGATATCACCGGGCTGGCCCCAGCGCGCTGCGGGCACCAGCCCTTCGGCGATCCGCGCCGCGTAGTGCGCGGCCACCCCCGCCGTCATCGCAGTCTCGATAATGCCGGGGCGCACCTCGAACACGCCGATCCCCAG
>CAYQPD010000048.1:0-8941 GCA_964419305.1 uncultured Rhodobacter sp. | reverse complement strand
GCGGTAGGGGTTTGCGGGGTGCCCCAGCATCCGAGCCGCCACCGCCTGCGCCAGAAAGAACCCGCCGCGCAGGTTGACCCCCAGCACGAAGTCGAAACTGTCGGGGGTAACGTCAAGCAGATCGCCCCGCACCCGGGCGGGCACCCCGGCGTTCGAGACCAGCGTGGTGACCGGACCAAAGCTCGCCTCGACCTGATCCAGCAGTGCCGCCACCCCGGCCACATCCTGCACGTCATGCCGGAAATAGCGCGCCCCCGGCCCCAGATCGGCCAGCGCCGCGCGCACCGCGGGCGCATCGGGCGGTTGCTCGGCGGCCAGCGCCAGCGCATAGCCCGCGTCGCGCAAGGCGCGGGCAATGCCAAGGCCGATACCTTGCTGGCCGCCGGTGATCAGGGCAACCCGGCTCATGCGGCAAACTCCGTTTGGCGGATGTGATCGGCGGCGCGCAGCGCCAGCGCCGCGATGGTCAGGCCTGGGTTGACGGCGGCCGAGGTTGGCAGCACCGAAGCATCGGTGATGAACAGGTTGGGGTGATCATGGCTGCGGCAGAACCCATCCACCACGCTGGTTGCCGGGTCCGCCCCCATCCGCGCCGTGCCGCACTGATGCGACGGGGTGCGGCGATCAAACGCCCGCGCCAGCACGATGGGATAGCCCGCCCGCCGCAGCACCGATTTGAGCCGCGCCACCAGCGCCAGATGCGCCTGCCAGTTCGAGCGCCTCCAGTCCAGCACGATCTGCCCGGCCTTCAGCGTGACCCGGCTTTCGGGGTTGGGCAGGTCTTCGCTCATTGCCAGAAAATCGACCGAATGGGCTGCGATCCAGTTCGCCACCGGGCGCGGGAGCGGGGTATCGGCGGCCAGAATCCCGCCCGAGATCTTGCCCAGCAACTGGATATTGCCCAGCGGCGTGCCCCCCGCCCCGCCGGTCAGGTAGAAATCGTTGAGTTGCAGGGTTTTCTGATAGACCGAGCGATTGGCCCGCAACGGGCTGATCGCCAGCACCGCCGACAGGTTGTGGTTCATGAAGTTGCGCCCGACCTGATCCGAGCGGTTGGCCAGCCCGCCGGGATGGGCCGCGTCACCTGACGCCAGCAGCAGCGCGGCACTGTTGACCGCCCCCGCCGCCAGAACGATCAGCGGGGCGGTCAGACGTTTGATCTGACCGGCGCGCTGCACCTCGACCGCCGCGATCCGGCTGCCTTCGGCCCGCAGCCGCAGCGCCCTGGCCCCTTCCAGCAGGGTCACGTTGGGGTGGCGCAGCGCTTGCGCCAGGGCCACGGTTTCGGCATCCATCTTGCCGCCGCAGGTATCGGGGAAGGCATCCCACGGCGTCGCCCCGCGCCCCAGCCAGCGCGCCAGATCGACCCCCAGCGGCAGGCTGGCGGGGTGCAGGTCCAGCGCCACAAGGCGGCGGCGCAGAGCGGCAATGGCGGGCTCGTCGGGCACCGGGGGAAAGGCATAAATGCCGGAATGGGCGGGCTCGGTCGGGTCGTCACCCAATGCCCCGCGCACCTGATAGAGGGTTTCCGCGGCCTGATACCACGGCTCAAGCTCGCCGTAGCCGATCGGCCAGCCGCACGTGCTGCCGCCAAGATGATGCAGCGGTGAAAAATCCTCGGCCCGCAGCCGCGCCAGCACCGCGCCGTAAAACTTGGAATTGCCCCCGGCGTAGTAGTAGTTGCCGGGGTTGAAGGCGACGCCCGCGCCGTCAAGCCAGACCTCGGGCGGGCGAAATTCGCCGCGGGCAAAGATCGCAGCCTCGTCACGCGCCGCCGGGCTGTCGGCCAGCCGCGCCCCGCGCTCGACAATCACGATCCGCCGCCCGCTGGGGGCCAGCGCCGCCGCCAGGGTGGCCCCGCCCATGCCCGAGCCGATGATCACGATGTCGGCTGCCGCCTGCATCACCCGATCCGCAGTTCGGTGACCGGATCGAACGCCACCGCCTTGTCCATGTTGACGGCAAATTCAAACGCCTGCCCGGGGCGCACATCGGCATCGGCGCGCATCCGGGCGACACAGTCGCGCCCGGCGATTTCCGAGGTCACGAAAGTATCCGCCCCCGAGGGCTCGGTGATCCCGACAAGGTTCGGGAAAGGCTGGATATTGCCCGACTTGCGGTCCGCCCCCTCGGGGTCGGTGATCGCCTCGGGCCGGATGCCAAGGATGATCTCGCGCCCGACATGGCCGCGCGGGCCGGTGCCAGCGCTGAAGCGCAGCAGCCGCTGCGCGCCGCTGGCGTCGGTCACCCCGGCATGCAGCGCGCCCTCGTGCGCAACCACCGTGGCGGGCAGCAGGTTCATCGACGGTGAGCCCATGAACGAGGCCACGAACAGGTTGGCCGGCTGGTCGTAGATTTCCTTGGGGGTGCCCAGTTGCTGGATATAGCCCTTGTTCATCACCGCGATCCGGGTCGAAAGCGTCATCGCCTCGATCTGGTCGTGGGTGACATAGACGATGGTGGTGCCCAGCCGGTGGTGCAGCTTCTTGATCTCGGTGCGCATATCGACCCGCAGCTTGGCGTCAAGGTTCGACAGCGGCTCGTCGAACAGGAAGACATCGGGTTTGCGGACCAGCGCCCGCCCCATCGCGACGCGTTGGCGCTGGCCGCCCGAAAGCTGCCCCGGCTTGCGCGCCAGCAGCGGCTCGATCTGCAACAGCCGGGCCACATCGGCCAGCGCCAGGTCACGCTCGGGCTTCGGAACACCGTGCATTTCCAGCCCGAAGGTCATGTTCTGCGCCACCGTCATGTTGGGGTAAAGCGCATAGGACTGGAACACCATCGCGATGTTGCGCTTGGAGGGGTGCACGTCGTTGACCACCCGCCCCTTGATCGAGATATCGCCCGAGGTGATCGCTTCCAGCCCCGCGATCATGTTCAGAAGGGTGGATTTGCCGCAGCCCGACGGCCCGACCAGCACCAGAAACTCGCCTTCCTCGACCGCGATGTCCACCTTGTGCAGCACCTCGACCGCGCCATAGGATTTGGTGACGTTGGAAATATCGAGAAAACCCATTTGGATCAGCCTTTCACGGAACCGGCCATCAGGCCGCGCACGAAGTAGCGCCCGGCGACGATATAAACGAGCAGGGTGGGTAGGGCGGCCAGGATCGCGCCCGCGAAATGGACGTTGTATTCCTTGACCCCGGTCGAGGACGACACCAGGTTGTTCAGCGCCACCGTCATCGGCTGGCTGGTGCCGCCGAACGACGCACCGAACAGGAAGTCGTTCCAGATGTTGGTGAACTGCCAGATCACCGAGACCACCGTGATCGGCCCGGAAACCGGCAGCAGGATGCGCCAGAAGATGCGAAAGAACCCGGCACCGTCGATCATCGCCGCCCGCACCAGCTCGGTCGGGAAACTGGCGTAGTAGTTGCGGTAGTAAAGCGTGGTGAAGCCGATGCCGTAAACCACATGCACCAGGATCAATCCCGGCACCGAACCGGCCAGCCCCAGTTGCCCCAGCACCACTGCCATCGGGATCAGCACGATCTGGAACGGGATGAAGCAGGAAAACAGCATCAGCCCGAACAGGATGGTGTCGCCCCGGAAGCGCCACTTGGTCAGCACATAGCCATTCAGCGCCCCCAGCACGGTCGATATCGCCACCGCCGGCACCACCATCTGGATCGAATTCAGGAAATAGGGTCGCAGGCCGGTCGGCTCGATCCCGATCTGCGCGGTGGACCAGGCCGCCGCCCAGGCGTCCAGCGTCCAGACCCGGGGCAGCGCCATCATGTTGCCGCCGGTGATCTCGGCCAGCGGCTTGAGCGAATTCACCCCCATCACGTAAAGCGGCAGCAGGTAGAACAGCGCAAACACGATCAGCACGAGATAGATCAAGCTGCGGGCGATACGGCCGGTCTTGACGGCGGTGTCCTGAGCACTGGCCGACATCACGCCCTCTCCTTCAGTTCGGAATAGAGGTAGGGCACCATGATCGCGGCAATCGTCATCAGCATGATCACCGCACTGGCGGCACCGATGCCCATCTGGTTGCGGGTGAAGGTGTAGGAATACATGAAGGTCGCAGGCAGTTCGGTCGCCCGCCCCGGCCCGCCGCCGGTCAAGGCAATCACCAGGTCATAGGATTTGATCGCCAGGTGCGACAGGATCACGAAAGCCGACAGAAAGGCCGGACGCAGCAGCGGAATCACGATCCGGCGGTAAAGCTGAAAGGTCGATGCGCCGTCGATCTGCGCCGCCTTCAGAATCTCGTTGTCGATCCCGCGCAGGCCGGCCAGAAACATCGCCATGACAAACCCCGAGGTCTGCCACACCGCCGCAAGGACGATGGTGTAGATCGCCATGTCGCTGTCCTTGATCCAGGTGAAGGTAAAACTTTCCCAGCCCCAGAGGCGCATCACGTTCTGCAAGCCGATGCCGGGGTCGAGAAACCACTTCCACGCGGTGCCGGTGACGATGAACGACAGCGCCATCGGGTAGAGGTAGATCGGGCGCAGCATGCCCTCGCCCCGGATTTTCTGATCCAGGAAAATCGCCAGCATCAGCCCGATGGCGGTGCAGATCACGATGTAGAGGCTGGCGAAGATCGCGATGTTGACGATCACCGTGTGCCAGGCTGGCAGCGCGAACAGCTTTTCGTAATTCTCGAACCCCACCGAGGTGAAGCGCGGCAGCATTTTCGAGCCGGTGAACGACAGCACCACGGTGTAGGCGATGAAGCCGTAAACGAACAGCAGGATCACCGCCAGCGACGGGGCCAGCACCAGCTTGGGCAGCCAGTTCTGCAGCAGGGTGCGAAAATCCGGGCTGGACGGGGAATGGGCAAGGTGCGCCATGGCCGCTGACTCCTGAAAGCTGCGCTTGGGGGCGGTTTGATCGGTCCGGGGCAGGCACCGACTGCCTGCCCCGGCTGGCGCTTATTGCGCGGCGGCAACCGCTTCGGCCAGCGCCTTGGCGGCGTCGGCACCGGTCGCGTATTGGCCGTTGAAGGCCGCCGTCACCACGTCGTAAAGCGCGTTCTTCACCGAGGCCGGGGCGGCATGGCCGTGCGCCATCGAGCCGAACAGGCTGCCGTTGGTGTTGGCTTCGGCCAGATCCGCGATGCCTTTCTTGCCGCAGTCGTCAAAGGCGGTATCGGGCACGTCGGTGCGCGCCGGAACCGAACCCTTGACCACGTTGAACGCCGACTGGAAGGTCGGGCTTTCGATCGCCGAGGCCATTGCCGCCTGCGCCGCCTTGGCGTCATCCGAGGCCACGTTGAACATCGCGAACTGATCCGAGTTGAAGGTCACCGAGCCTTGGGTGCTCGGAAAGCGGATGCAGACGAAATCGCTGCCCGGCACCTTGCCCGCCTTCAGAAACTCGCCCTTGGCCCAGTCGCCCATCATCTGCATCCCGGCTTCGCCATTGATCACCATGGCCGACGCGAGGTTCCAGTCGCGGCCCGAGAAGTTGTCATCGACATAGGTGCGCAGCTTCATCAGGCGATCAAAGGCGATGGTCATGGTGTCGCCGCCCAGCGCCGCCGGATCAAGATCGACGAAGGCGGCCTTGTAGAAGTCATTGCCGAGGCCCAGCACCACCGCGTCGAAGATGGTGGCGTCCTGCCAGGGTTGACCGCCATGCGCCAGCGGCGTGATGCCGTTGGCCTTCATCGCGTCCAGCATCGCCACCAGCTCGTTCCAGCTTGCCGGGGCCTTGCCACCTGCCGCATCAAGCGCGGCCTTGTTGATCCAGACCCAGTTGGTCGAGTGCACGTTGACCGGCGCGGCGATCCAGTGGCCGTCGTATTTCGAGAACCGCGCCAGCGCCGCCGGCACCACCGCGTCCCAGCCCTCGGCGGCCGCGACCGCATCAAGGTTGCCCAGCGCGCCTTCGGCGGCCCAGTCCTGAATGTCGAAGCCCAGCATCTGGACCGCGGTCGGCGGGTCGCCAGCCGTGACACGGGCGCGCAGCACGGTCATCGCCGCCTCGCCGCCGCCACCGGCCACCGGCATATCGACCCAGCCGATGCCCTTGGTCGCGAGATCGTCCTTCAGCACGTTCAGCGCTGCGGCCTCGCCACCCGAGGTCCACCAGTGCAGCACCTCGACATCGGTGGCCCCGGCAAGGCTGGTTGAAAACGCCAGTGCCGCAACCGTGGTCAGTGTCCGTCCAGCAAGTTTACGCATTCGAGTATCCTCCTGTCGTTGCGTTGGTATTCTGCCGCGCCCCGGCGGGGTCAGCGGGTCGTCACCCAAGGCTCGCGCGTGCGGCCGATCCGCATCTGCACGGTTTTCACCTCAAGGAACTCGTCCAGCCCATAGCGCCCCAGCTCGCGGCCCTGACCGCTTTGCCTGAAACCGCCGAAGGGCAATTCGGCATAGCCATCCATCCAGCTATTGGTCCACACCGTGCCCGCCTGCACACGTCGGGCAAAGTCGAGGCAGGTATGCACGTTTTCGCTCCACACCCCGGCAGAAAGACCGTAGTCGGTGCCATTGGCAAGGGCAATCGCCTGGTCGGCGGTGCGGAAACTCAGCACCACCAGCACCGGGCCGAACACCTCGTCACGCGCAATCGCCATGTCGGCCGTGACCCCGGTCAGCACCGTCGGCTGATAGAACAGCCCGGCCAGACCCGGCACCTTCAGCGCCCCGCCACCCAGCCGCACCTGCGCCCCAGCAGCACACGCGCCGCGCACGTAGCCATCCACCTTGGCGCAATGCGTAGCCGAGATGATCGCCCCGACCTGGGTCGCGGGATCCATGGGGTCGCCGAACGCCACCTTGCGCGACAGCGCCACCACCCGCGCCACCAGCGCGTCAACCACGTCTTCGTGCACGATGATCCGGCTGCCGGAATTGCAGCATTCACCGGCGTTGAAATAGACCCCGAACACGATGGCATCGGCGGCACTGTCCAGATCGGCGTCGGCAAACACCACCTGCGGGTTCTTGCCGCCCAACTCCAGCGCCACCCGCTTGAGGGTGGGGGCAGCGGCGGCGACGATCGCCTTGCCGACGGCGGTCGAGCCGGTGAAGGTGATCATGTCCACCGACACGTGGCTGGCCATCAGCGCCCCCACCGGCTGACCGTAACCCAGCACGATGTTGACCACCCCGGCGGGCAACCCGGCCTCGGCCAACAACTCGCCCAGCATCACCGTGGTCGAGGGCGTCAGTTCCGAGGGCTTGACCACTGCGGTGCAGCCCGCCGCCAGCGCGAACGGCAGCTTCTGGCTGACGATCAGGAACGGAAAGTTCCACGGCGTGATGATCCCGACCACCCCCACCGGCTGTTTCAGCACCAGCCCCAGCATGTCGGGGCCCAGCGTGTTGTGACTGTCGCCGCGCTGGCGCGCACTCAGGGCGGCAGCATAACGCCAAAGATCGGCGGCACCCGCGATCTCGGCCTTGGCCTGACTGATCGGCTTGCCGCTTTCCAGCACTTCCAGAGCCGCGATGCGGTCGCGGTTGGCGTCGATCAGATCGGCCACCCGCAGCAGCACCCCGGCGCGCTCGCGACCCGAGCCACGCGACCACGCCCCGCCATCGAACGCCCGCCGCGCGGCCGCGATCGCCGCCTCGACCTCAGCCGCGCCGCCCCGCGCCGCCCGGCTGACCAGCACCCCATGGGCGGGCGAAAGGCGCTCGAAAGTCGCGCCATCGGCACTGTCGCACCAGCGCCCGTCGATCAGGTGGCGCGCCACGAACGGGGTCGCGGGCAGGGCGATGCCACAGGCCGGGACAAGGGTGAAATCGGTCATGCTCAGGTTCCCGGAAATTCAGGTTTGCGTTTGGCGGCAAAGGCGGCCACCCCTTCGGCACGGTCGGCGGTGGCGGCGATCATGCCGCCGCCAAGCGCCTCGATCTGCGCGCCGCGATCTTCGCCGACCGCCGCGTGGATCATGTATTTCGCAACTTCCGTGGCGCGCGGCGAGGTGGTGGCCAGACGCTCGGCCATCGCCAGCGCCGCCGCCAGCGGGTCTTCGGCGACCTCGGCCACAAAGCCCAGGGTCAGCGCGCGCTCGGCCGCAAGCCTGCGCCCGAACAGCGCCATTTCCTTCAGCACGCCCTCGGGCAGCAGCCGCGCCAGACGCTGGGTGCCCGACCAGCCCGGCACGATCCCGACCCCCGCCTCGGGCAGCGCCAGCGTGGCCTGCGGTGCCATCACCCTTATGTCGCAGGCCGCCGCCAGTTCCAGCCCGCCGCCGAAGGCGTGGCCGTTGAGGGCCGCGATGGTGGGCTTGCTCAGCCGCGCCAGCCGGTCAAACACCCGGTGGCCGTCGCGCACCCAGTGGCGGGCAAACTCGCCGGGCGCGAGGCCCGCCCAGGCGGTGATGTCGGCCCCGGTGCAAAAGGCGCGCGTCCCGTCGCCGGTCACGATCACCACGCGCACTTCGGGGCGGTGCTCCAGCAGTTCGCAATGCGCCGCCAGTTGGCCCAGCATCTCAGCCGTGAAGGCATTCATCCGGGCCGGGTTCTCCAGCCGCAAGATTGCCACCGCACCGCTGATCTGCAAATCGACCCGGCTCATGGCACCCACCCCATCGGCTCCTCGCGCAGCAAGGCCACCGGCATCAGGCTGGCATTTTCGGCCACCCGCACCCGACCGCCCGAGGCCGCCACAATGTCGCGCGCAGGCTCGATCCCCGGCATGATCTCGGTGGCGATCAGCCCATCCTCGCCCAGCCGGATCACGCAGCGCTCGGTGACATATAGCACATCCTGCCCGGTTTCGCGCGCCCGTTTGCCCGAGAACGTGACGTGTTCGACCTGCGCCACCATCTTGGTGAACTTGCCGGGGCGCACCACCCGCAGCGCGTCGCGGCCAAGCGCCAGCTCGGCTGCGGCCTCGAACAGGCCGGAGAACACGATCTTTTTCGCGTGAGCGGTGATATCGACAAAGCCGCCGCAACCGGCGGTCAGATAAGGCTTCTTGCCCAGTTTCGAGACGTTGACGTTACCTTCGGCATCGACCTCGAGAAACG
>CAYQPD010000047.1:0-17544 GCA_964419305.1 uncultured Rhodobacter sp. | reverse complement strand
GCGCGGTCAAGCTCGGCCCGCTCGTGGACCTCGATCAGCACGTCCATCCGCCAGGCGCGCGCGGCGGCTTCCAGTTCTGCGGCCTGCGCATCCGACACCGAGGCCAGGATGATCAGGATGCAATCCGCCCCCAACGCCCGCGATTCGGCCACCTGCCACGGATCATAGAGAAAATCCTTGCGCAGGCAGGGCAGGGCGGTGGCGGCGCGGGCGGCGACCAGATAGCTGTCGGCGCCCTGAAACGAGGGCCCATCGGTCAGCACCGACAGGCAGGTCGCCCCGCCGGCCTCGTAGGCGCGCGCCAGGGTGGGCGGGTCGAAATCGGCACGGATCAAACCGCGCGACGGGCTGGCCTTCTTGATCTCGGCAATCAAGCCGTAGCCGGTGGCGGCAGCTTCGTGCAGGGCACGCGAAAAGCCGCGCGGGGCAGGGGCCGCGCGCGCCGCGTCTTCAACCTCGGCCAGCGGGCGGGCGGCCTTGCGCGCGGCAATGTCGATCAGCTTGTAGGCCTTGATCTGGTCAAGAATATTGGTCATTGCGCCTGCCCCCTGCGCCGCTCATCCGCCCTGCCGGGCATCTTCGCTGCCTGCCGCGACAAGCGCCCGCAGGAAGCGCGGAGCGCCCGCTTACCCGGCATTGGTGATCCGCACCAAGGCGGCAACCTTGGCCTTTGCCGCGCCGGAATCGATGCTCTGGCGCGCCAGCGCCACCCCCGCGGTCAGGTTGGCGGCGCGATCGGCCACCATCAGCGCCGCCGCCGCGTTCAGCAGCACCGCGTCGCGGTAGGCCCCGGTGGCCCCCTCCAGCAGCGCGCGCAAGGCGTGCGCGTTCTCGCCCGGCGTGCCCCCCAGGATCGCCTCGAACGGATGCAGCGGCAGCCCCGCCTGTTCAGGATGCACCTCGAATTCGCGAAAAGTGCCCCCTTCCAGCGCCACCACCTGCGACGGTGCCGCAATCGACAGCTCGTCGGTGCCGTCGCCGCCATGCACCAGCCACGCCTTGTCCGAGCCGAGCGCGCGCAGCACTTCGGCCATCGGTCGCAGCAGGGCCGGTGAAAACGCCCCGGTCAACTGGCGCCTGACCCCGGCGGGGTTGGTCAGCGGCCCGAGGATGTTGAAGATGGTGCGGGTGCCAAGCTCGGCGCGCACCGGCCCGACATGACGCATCGCCGGGTGGTGCATCGGAGCCATCATGAAGCCGATCCCGGCCTCGCTCAGGCAACGCTCCACCACCTCGGCCCCGACCATCACGTTGAGCCCAAGCTCGGTCAGCGCATCGGCCGCGCCTGATTTGGAACTGAGGTTGCGGTTGCCATGCTTGGCCACCACCACCCCCGCGCCGGCCACCACCAGGGCGGTTGCGGTCGAGATGTTGAGCGTGCCCTTGCCATCGCCGCCGGTGCCGACGATGTCCATCGCCCCCTCGGGCGCGCGCACTGCATTGCAGGCCCCGCGCATCACGCTTGCGGCGGCGGCATATTCATCGACCGTCTCGCCACGGGTGCGCAGCGCCATCAGCAGACCACCGATCTGGGCCGGGGTGGCATCACCCGCGAACAGGCAGCCAAAGGCCACTTCGGCCTCGGCGCGGGTCAGCGGACGGCTGGCGGCCAGCCCGATCAGCGGTTTCAGGGCGTCGCTCATGCCGGTGCTCCGATCCGCGCGGTATTCAGGAAATTGCGCAGCAGCGCGTGGCCATGCTCGGAGGCGATGCTTTCGGGGTGAAACTGCACCCCTTGGGTCGGCAGATCCCGGTGGCGCAGACCCATGATGGTGCCGTCTTCCAGCCAGGCCGTCACCTCGAGGCAAGCGGGCAGGCTGGCACGCTCGACGATCAGGCTGTGATAGCGGGTGGCAAGAAACGGCGAGGGCAGCCCCGCGAATATCCCCGCCCCGGCGTGGTGGATCACCCCCATCTTGCCATGCACGATCTCGTGGCAGCGCACCACCTTGCCGCCGAACGCCTGGCCGATCGCCTGATGGCCAAGGCAGACCCCCAGCAGCGGAATTCCGGCCTCGGCGGCGGCCAGCACCAGCGGCAGGCAGATCCCGGCCTGTTCCGGGGTGCACGGCCCCGGCGACAGCACGATCGCGGCCGGGCGCAGCGCCATCGCCGCCTGCACGTCCAGCGCATCGTTGCGCCGCACCGTGACATCCGCCCCCAACTCGCCGAGATAATGCACGAGATTGTAGGTGAAGCTGTCGTAGTTGTCGATCAAGAGCAGCATCTGCGCGGTGTCCGGTTTCGGGGTGATGGATAGGGGGTGAACCCGTCGTGGTGTCGCGCTATACATGGTCCGAGCCGCAGGGGGGCGTCAAGCGAAACCCGCCCGAACACATGTGGCATCGGGCGCAGGAAAGGGCAGGAACATGGCAGTGCGGGGATTTCTGTCCGGGGTATTCTGGGGCAGCGTGGTGGCGGCGCTGGGCCTTGGCGTGGTGTCGCAATTCGTGGCGTTGCCGCAGGCCCCGGTTGCCGCCCAAGCCCCTGCTCCGGCCCAAGCCCCTGCTCCCGCGCCTGCCCCGGTGGTCGAGCCTGCCCCGGTCGCGCCCGCCGCCCCCACCGCCGAGGTGCCCGCCGCGACCGCGATTCCCGATGACCAGGCCGCCCCTGCCGTGCCCGAGGTGGTCGCTGATCCGGCGGTGGCCCTCGCACCCAAAGCCGCAGCGCAGACCCCGCTTGCCCCGGCAGCGCCGGACGCCACCCCCCCGGCTCCCGCCATGCCCGCTGCGAGCGAGACGCCCTCGGCCACCGACACCCCAACCCGGCTGACCGCTCCCACCGCAGAAATGCTGCCGCCGGGTGCCGCGCCGCAACCCGTGCGCCCTGCGCCCGTCGCCGCTGCGCCGGGTGCCATGCCAACACCCACCCCTTCGGCCCCGGCACCGACGGTTGCCGCCCCGGTCGATGGCGCCGCCGCAGCACCCGCAGTCCTCACCCCCACGCCCCCGGCCGCCGATCCCCGGCCCGCCGCCGCCGCCCTGCCGCCGCCGCCACCACTGACCGCCGCAGAGCAGGCACTGCTGCACCCCGCGCCCGAAGCCGCGCCCGAGGCTCGTCCGGTTCCCGATCAACCGATCCTGAAGCCGGTTCCCGGCCTGGGCGAAGGCGTCGTTGGCGTGACCACCGGGCGACTGCCGCGGATCGGCGATGCGCCGCAGCCCGAACCCGCTGCCCCGGTGATCGAGCCGCCCGCGCTGGTGCGCTTTGCCCGTCCATTCGACAACCCCGACGCCAAGCCGCTGTTTGCCCTGATCCTGATCGACAGCGGTGCCCCCGAGCTTGATCGCGCCAGCCTGGCCGCTCTGCCGTTCGCGCTGACCTTCGCGATCGACCCATCGGCCCCGGATGCCGCCGCCGCCGCCGCCCTTTACCGCGCCGCCGGGCAAGAGGTCATCATGCTGGCGACCGGCATTCCGCAAGGGGCTACGGCCGCGGATCTCGAGGTGACGTTTGCCGCCCACAACAGCACGCTGCCGCAAGCGGTGGCGGTGCTCGATCTTGAAACCGGCGGCTTTCAGAATGACCGTCCGCTGGCCACCGCCGTGGTGCCGGTGATCCAGGGCTCTGGGCGCGGTCTGCTGACCTGGGACAAGGGCCTCAACGCCGGTGATCAGGTGGCACGGCGCGACGGTCTGGCCGCGGCGGTGATCTATCGCCGCCTCGATGGCGAGAACGAGTCGATCCCCACCATGAAGCGCTACCTCGACCGCGCCGCGTTCAAGGCGGCCCAGGATGGCAGCGTCGCAGTGGTCGGCACGACCCGCGCTGCGACCATCGCGGCCATTCTGGAATGGACCGTCGAAGGCCGCGCCGCGTCGCTTGCCCTTGCCCCGGTCACCGCCGTGCTGACCTCGCCCTAGCCGCCAGGCGGTGCACCGTCACTTCTTCATTCACCTTTGCGAAAATACTCTCGGGGGGAGCGGGGGGCAGACAGCCCCCCGCCGCGCGCCACCTTGCCCCGCCGCGCGTGACCGCATAGAGATAGCCGCAACACCCCGTCGCGACAGGCAGAGCCATGGCAAAACCAACCGAAACCGATCCCGCAATCCGCAAGCACAAGGGCACCTCGATCGTGGTCTGGGCGCTGATGGCGATGCTGGTGGCGGGGTTGGGCGGCTTTGGCATCACCAACTATGGCTCTGGCGTCTCGGTCATCGGCAGCGTCGGCGGGCGCAAGATCGACGTCAACCAGTATGCCCGCGCCTTGCAGCAGGAACTGGCGGCGTTCGGGGCCCAGGTCGGCACCACCGTCACCCTGACCCAGGCGCAGTCGATCGGGCTCGATCAGACCGTGCGCCAGCGCCTGATCATGGCCGCAGCCCTTGACAACGAAGCCGACCGCATCGGGCTTTCGGTCGGGGATGCGCGGGTGATCAAGGAAATCACCGCCATGCCCGCGTTCAAGGGGGCGGCTGGTGGCTTTGACCCCGAGACCTATAAATACACGCTCGAGCGTAACAATCTGAAAAAGGCGGGGTTCGAGACCAGTTTGCGTGATGAGTTGGCGCGCTCGCTGCTGCAAGGGGCGGTGTCGGGTGGTTTTGCCGCCCCCGCAGCGCTGACCGACACGCTTTACGCCTATGTTGCCGAGCGGCGCGGCCTCTCGCTGCTGCGCCTGGCCGAGGCCGATCTGGCCGCCCCGCTGCCGAGCCCCACTGCGGCCGATCTGCAAGCCCATTACACCGCCAATCTCGCCGCCTTCAGCAGCCCCGAGGCGCGCCGCATCACCTATGTCGCCCTGCTGCCCGAAGCCGTGGCCGCCACCCTGCCGGTGGATGAAGTGGCGCTGCGTGCGCTTTACGATGCCCGCATCGACGAGTTCGTCCAGCCCGAGCGCCGTCTGGTGGAACGGCTGGTCTATCCGACCGAGCTTGACGCCGCCGCCGCCAAGGCACGGCTGGACGCGGGCGACAGTTTCGAAAGCCTGGTCGCTGGGCGGGGTCTGACCCTGGCCGATATTGATCTGGGCGACGTGTCGCAAAGCGATCTTGGTGCGGCAGGCGAGCCCGTGTTCGCGCTGACCGGGCCGGGCGTGGTGGGGCCGCTGCAATCCGATCTGGGGCCGGCGCTTTACCGCATGAACGCCATTCTGGCGGCGCAGGAGACCAGTTTTGATCAGGCCCGCGACCAGCTTGTGGTCGAGTTTCAGCTTGATGCCGCCCGGCGCGCAATCGGCGACCGGGCCGAGGCGATCAACGATGCGCTCGCCGGTGGGGCGACGCTGGAGGATCTTGCCCGCGAACAGGACATGACGCTGGCGCAGATTGATTTCACCCCCGCATCGAGCGAGGCGATTGCCGCCTATCCGGCCTTCCGTGACGCCGCCGCTGCGGTGGCGGTGGGCGATTTTGCCGAAGCCATCGCGCTTGACGATGGCGGTGTGGTGGCGCTGCGGCTCGACGAGATCGTGCCCGCCGCGCCAATCCCGTTCGATCAGGCCCAGGGCGAGGTGGCCGCAAGCTGGCGCAAGGCGGCGCTGGCCACGGCGCTGGCGACGCGCGCGGCCGAGATCAAGGTGGCGGTTGATGGCGGGGCGGCGCTGGCAAGTTTCGGCATCCTGTCGGTGACGCCGGGGATCGCGCGCGACGGTTTTGTCGAGGCCACCCCCGACGGCTTTGTTGCCACGGTCTTTACCATGGCCGAAGGCGAGGCAAGGGTGATCGAAGGCCCCGATTTTACCGGCGTGGTGCGGCTTGACCACATCGCGCCCGCGGCCGCCGGCGGCGACGCGGCTGACGCGCTGAAAGCGGCGATCGCGGCGCAGGCCGAGCAGGCGCTGGCGCAGGATGCGTTTGTGCTGTTCAGCGCGGCGCTGATGGCCGAGGCCGGGATCAGCCTTGATCAGGCAGCGATCAACGCCGTCCACGCCCAGTTTCCCTGAGAGGCCGCGATGACCCTGACGCCTTCCTTTGATGCCTTCGAGCGCGGTTGGGCCTTGGGGCGCAATCAGGTGGTTTATGCCCGCCTTGCCGCCGACCTCGATACCCCGGTGTCGCTGATGCTCAAGCTGGCCGAGGCGCGGGCCGACACCTTCATGCTTGAATCCGTCACCGGCGGCGAGGTGCGCGGGCGCTACTCGGTGGTGGGCATGAAGCCCGATCTGATCTGGCGCTGCCATGGGACGCAGGCCGAGATCAACCGCGCGGCGCGGTTTGATCCCGCCGCCTTCACGCCCGAGGTGCCGCCGCCGCTGGCCAGCCTGCGCGCCCTGATCCATGAGAGCCGGATTGATCTGCCGCCCGATCTGCCCGCCATCGCGGCGGGGCTGTTCGGCTATCTTGGTTACGACATGATCCGGCTGGTCGAACACCTGCCCGACGTCAACCCCGACCCGCTGGGACTGCCCGATGCGGTGCTGCTACGGCCTTCGGTGGTGGCGGTGCTCGACGGGGTCAAGGGCGAGGTCACGGTGGTGGCCCCGGCCTGGCACGCGGCCGGCGTCACGGCGCGCGCCGCCTATGCCCAGGCCGCCGAGCGGGTGATGGACGCGCTGCGCGATCTTGACCGCGCCCCCCCCGCGCCGCGCGATTTCGGCGAAGCCGCAGCCGTGGGCGAGATGCGCTCGAACTTCAGCCACGCGGGCTACAAGGCGGCGGTCGAGGCGGCCAAGGCCTACATCCGGGCGGGCGACATCTTTCAGGTCGTGCCCAGCCAGCGCTGGCGGCAAAGCTTTACCTTGCCGCCGTTTGCGCTTTACCGCAGTCTGCGCCGCACCAACCCCTCGCCGTTTTTGTTCTTCTTCAACTTCGGCGGCTTTCAGGTGGTGGGGGCCAGCCCTGAAATTCTGGTGCGGCTGCGCGGCGGCGAAGTGACCATCCGCCCGATCGCCGGCACCCGCAAGCGCGGGGCGACCCCCGAAGAGGATCGCGCGCTTGAGGCGGACCTGCTGGCCGACCCCAAGGAACGGGCCGAGCATCTGATGCTGCTTGATCTCGGGCGCAACGATGTCGGCCGGGTGGCGAAGGTCGGCACGGTGCACCCGACCGAGCAATTCACCATCGAGCGTTACAGCCACGTCATGCATATCGTCTCAAACGTGGTGGGCGAGATTGCGACCGGCGAGGATGCCCTGTCGGCGCTGCTGGCCGGACTGCCTGCGGGCACCGTGTCGGGCGCGCCGAAGGTGCGGGCGATGCAGATCATCGACGAGCTCGAGCCCGAAAAGCGCGGGGTTTACGGCGGCGGGGTGGGTTATTTCGCGGCCAACGGCGAAATGGATTTCTGCATCGCCCTGCGCACTGCGGTGCTCAAGGACGAAGTGCTTCACATTCAGGCCGGGGGCGGCGTGGTTTACGACAGCGACCCCGAGGCCGAGTATCAGGAAACCGTCAACAAGGCCCGCGCCCTGCGCCGTGCGGCCGAAGACGCCGGGCTGTTCGCGCAGCGCGGCAATCGCTGAGTGCGTGCAGGCGACAGCCCCCGAGGATATTTTCGCCAGCGAGAACGGGTCAGAAATCGAGCGGGGCGAGGCGGCTAAACATCTCGGCGATGCCGGTGGTATCAATGTTGGCGAAAGCGATGCGAAGCTGGCGCTGGCCCTCGGCGCTGTCAGGCGGCTGAAACATGGTGCCGGGCAGCAGCAGCACGGCGGCGTCACGCACCAGGCGTTTGGCAAGCTGGTCTGACGGTAGCGGAAAAGGGTGTTCGACATAGGCGAAGTAGGCACCGCAGCCCAGCAGATGCCAGTCGGGCAGGGCGGCAAAACCCTGGATCATCGCGGCGCGGCGGGTCAGAATCTCGCGCCGCTCGCCCGCCAGCCACGGCCCGAGGTTGCGCATCCCCCAAAGGGCTGCAATCTGGCCCAACTGATTGGGGCAGATCGCGACGGTATCAAGAAACTTCTCGACCTCGGCCAGCCGCGCCCGCGCCGCCACGATCGCCCCCACCCGGTGGCCGGTCAGGCGGTAGGCCTTGGAAAAGGAATAAAGCTGGATCAGGGTCTGGTGCCAGTCGGGATCGGTGAACAGATCATGCGGCGCGCCGTCGCGGCTGTCGAAATCGCGGTAGGTTTCATCGACGATCAGGGCAAGGCCATGGCTGCGGGCCAGATCGGCAAAGGCGCGCAGGGTGGCGGCGGGGTATTCGCGGCCAGCGGGATTGTTGGGGCTGACCAGCACGATGGCGCGGGTGCGCGAGGTGATCAGGGCACGCGCGGCTTCGGGGTCGGGGATCAGGGTCGCGCCGGTGGGCAGCGCCACGCAGGCCACCCCTTGCATGTCGAGCCACATCTTGTGATTGAAATACCACGGCGTCGGCAGGATCACCTCATCACCCGCCCCGGCCAGCGTGGCAATCGCGGCACAGAAGGCCTGATTGCAGCCCTGGGTGATGGCGACCTGATCCGCGCTGACCTGCCCGCCGTAAGCGACCGACCATTGCGTTGCGATCTCGGCCCGCAGCGCGGGCAGGCCCAGCACCGGGCCATAGATATGCGCGGCGGGGTTGTTCAGCGCCGCATCGGCAATCGCCTGGCGCAGGCCGAGCGGCGGCAGATCGACCGGGGCGGCCTGGCTGACATTGATCAGCGGGCGCTCGGGGGCGAAGGCCACGCCGTCGAGCCAGCGCCGCGCCGCCATCACCGGCGGGGCAAAGGTGGCGGCCATGGCGGGGTTGAGCGGATGGGTCATGGTGATCTCGCACGAAAGGGGCAGCAGCCCGGAAACTTCCGCCACGTGACCACCCCGCCGCCCGCAGCGCAAGAGCCTCCCGGATTTCTCCTTTGCAAAAATATCCTCGGGGGGTGAATTGGCCGCAAGGCCAAGAGGGGGGCCGAGGCCCCCCTTCTTCCCACCCCTCAGTCGGTGCCGCGATACGGCTGAACGTATTGCAGCGCCATGTCCCAGGGAAAGAAGATCCAGGTGTCCTGGCTGACCTCGGTGACATAGGTATCGACCATCGGCTTGCCCGAGGGCTTGGCATAGACGGTGGCATAATGGGCGCGGGGGTAAAGCGCGCGCACCACTTCAAGGGTCTTGCCGCTGTCCACCAGATCATCGACGATCAGGATACCCGCGCCATCCCCCATCAGCTCGGCCTGCGGGAACTTGATCACATGCGGCGCGGCCTGGGTCTGGTGATTGTAGCTTTTCACCGAAACGGTATCGACCACCCGGATGTCAAGCTCGCGCGCCACGATCGCGGCGGGCACCAGACCGCCCCGGGTCACGCCGACCACGGCGCGCCACTGGCCGCCATCGGGCCCTTTGCCGTCGAGCCGCCACGCCAGCGCGCGGGCGTCGCGGTGCATCTGATCCCAGCTTACGTGAAAGCCTTTTTCGTGCGGCAGGCGGTCGGGCATCTTTGCTTCCTCAGGTCGCGGCTGGATTTATTGCGCGTCGCCGCGCCCGCTGACCGTCGCAATATCCGGGGCATCGACCGCCTTCATGCCGACCACATGGAAGCCGGCATCGACGTGCAGGCATTCGCCGGTCACCGCCGAGGCCAGATCGGACAAAAGATAGATCGCCGACTTGCCGACTTCATCTTGGGTGACGTTGCGGCGCAGCGGCGAGTTCAGCTCGTTCCACTTCAGGATATAGCGGAAATCGCCGATCCCGCTGGCCGCCAGGGTCTTGATCGGCCCGGCGGATATGGCGTTGACGCGGATGTTGCCGCGCCCCAGGTCTTCGGCCAGATACTGCACCGACGCCTCAAGCGCGGCCTTGGCCAGACCCATCACGTTGTAATGCGGCATCACCTTTTCGGCCCCGTAATAGGTCAGCGTCAGCAGGCTGCCACCGTTCGGCATCAGCTTTTCGGCGCGCTGGCACACGGCGGTAAAGGAATAGACCGAGATGTCCATGGTCATGCGGAAATTGGCGGCGCTGGTTTCGACGTAACGCCCGCGCAACTCGTTCTTGTCGGAAAAGCCGATGGCGTGAACCACGAAATCAAGGCTGCCCCAGATTTTTTCCAGATGGGCGAACAGCGCATCGAGCGACTCGCCACTGGCGACATCACACTCGACCATCTCGGTCGCGCCAAGCGTGGCGATCAGCGGCTCGACCCGCTTCCTGAAGGCCTCGCCCTGATACGAGAACGCCAGTTCGGCCCCCTGATCGGCGCAGGCCCTGGCAATGCCCCAGGCAATCGACTTGTCGTTGGCAAGGCCCATGATCAGCCCGCGTTTGCCCGCCAGAAGTCCGTTCGCCATTGGGTTTTCCTTGCCGGTTCTTGTTATCGTTCCGCTGGTGTAGGCGATCCGGCAGGCCGCATCAAGGGCGGCGGTGGCCTTGCTGCGAGCATGCGCGCGGGGTAATCTGTGGCCCGGACAAGGGGGGATGATGATGGATCGAAGCGGCATCTTTGCGGGCGACGACCCGTTTGCCATTGCACGCAACTGGCTGGCCGCGGCCGAGGGCAAAGAGCCCAACGATCCCAATGCGATTGCGCTGGCGACGGTGGATGCGGACGGAATGCCCAATGTGCGCATGGTGCTGCTCAAGGAAATCGAGGCGCAGGCCTTCGTGTTCTACACCAACTACACCAGCGCCAAGGGCCGCGAGATCGAAGCCGCAGGCAAGGTGGCCTTCGTGCTGCACTGGAAATCGCTGCGCCGCCAGATCCGGGTGCGCGGGCTGACGACGCGCGAAGAGGGCGCGACAGCCGATGCCTACTACGCCTCGCGCGATATCCGCAGCAGGCTTGGGGCCTGGGCATCGCAGCAGTCGCAACCGCTGGAATCGCGTGGCGCGCTGATTGCCGAGGTGGCAAGAATCACCGCCACCAAAGGCCCGACCCCGCCGCGCCCGCCGTTCTGGGGCGGCATCCGCATCCGCCCGCTTCAGATCGAATTCTGGGCCGATGGTGCATTCCGGCTACACGACCGGTTCCGCTGGCAGCGCGCCGACGTGAATGATGTCTGGCAGATCGATCGTTTGAACCCGTGATCCGGCGCGGCACCCGGCCGGTTTTATCATAGGCGTGCAAATAGTGCTTGAAAGCGGTTAACGTATCATTGATTGATGCGCGACGTAGGGCTTTATCTGGGGAAACGGCTCTGGCAATGGAACAAGAAGCAAGCGCCCCGCACCCGGTGCATGGCTCTGTCAAGTGGTTTGATCCGGCCAAGGGATTTGGTTTTGTGGTGGCCGACGAGGGTGGGCCGGATATCCTGCTGCACGCCAATGTCTTGCGCAATTTCGGGCAAAGCACGGTGGCCGATGGCACCCGGATCGTGGTTTTGGTCCAGGCCACGCCGCGCGGCAGACAGGCGGTCGAGGTGCTCGACATTGAACCGCCGAGCGGAATGATGCTGCCTGCGGGCGATGACCAGACCACCGCCACGCCCGACGAGATCGCGGCGCTGGCGGTGGAACCGGCCCGGGTCAAGTGGTTCGACAAGAGCAAGGGCTTCGGCTTTGCCAATGTGTTCGGGCGGGCCGAAGATGTGTTCGTGCATGTCGAGGTGCTGCGGCTCTCGGGCTTTGCCGATCTTGCGTCCGGCGAGGCGGTGGGGCTGCGCATCATCGACGGCAAGCGCGGGCGGATGGCAGTGCAGGTGGTGTCATGGGAAGCGTCGATTCATCGCTGCGAATAAGCGCCCTGGCCCTGCTGGCGGTGGTGGCGCTGCCTGCGGCAAGCGCGGCGGCCTGTCGCGCCGACACTGTCGAGTTGCGCGGCCCGGGCGGGACCGCACGCTTTTCGGTCGAGATTGCCGATACCCCGGGCGCGCGGGCGCAGGGGCTGATGAACCGCGCCAGCCTCGCGTCATCGGCGGGAATGCTGTTTGTCTACGAGCGCCCGCAGCACGCCAGTTTCTGGATGAAGAACACCTTGATTGCGCTCGACATGGTGTTTGCCGATGCCGCCGGGCGGGTGACGCGGGTGCATGACGGCGCCATCCCGCAAGACGAAACCCCGATCGACGGCGGCCCCGGCGTGGCGGTGGTGCTCGAGATCAACGGCGGGCTGGCGGCACGTCTGGGCATTGCGCCCGGCTTTGAGTTGCGCCACCCGGCGCTTGATCAGGCGCTCGCGGCGTGGCCCTGCGCGCCGGATTAACGGCTTTCCAACAACGGTTTTCCTCTGTAGGAAGACCGGCATCGGGGCGTAGCGCAGCCTGGTAGCGCGACGGTTTTGGGAACCGTAGGTCGCAGGTTCGAATCCTGTCGCCCCGACCAGCCACCCCAGCCACCCCGCTTGCTTGATCGCGAACCACAAAGGGCTGATTTTGGGGCTGGAATGTCGCGCGGAGGCGTTTCATAGTGAATGGGTGCGGTGGTCCAGGGCGGCACCGCGCGCAAAGCAAACACCAGGCGACAAAAAGGCTAGAAACAATGGCTGCCGATAAACAGAATTTGCAGGACGTCTTTCTCAATCACGTGCGCAAGGCCAAGGTGCCGGTCACGATCTTTCTGATCAACGGGGTAAAGCTGCAAGGCGTGATCACCTGGTTTGACAACTTCTGCGTGCTGCTGCGCCGTGATGGCCAATCGCAACTGGTTTACAAACACGCGATCTCGACCATCATGCCGGGCGCGCCGATCAGCTTGTACGAGGGCGAAGACTGACCTCCGATCCGTCCACCACCGATCCAGGCACCGGGCATTGCGAACCGGAAGGTGATGTGCACAGCACGGCGGCCGCCGTGACCCGCGCTTTCGTGCTGCACCCCGATCTGAAATCCGGCCACAACCGCCGCCTGCCCGAGCCGCGTCTGGCCGAGGCGGTGGCGCTGGCCGCCGCCCTGCCCAATATCGCGGTGGTGGGGGGCGAAGTCGTGCCGGTGGCCAGGATCCAGCCCGCCACCCTGTTCGGCTCGGGCAAGGTGGCCGAGCTCAAGGCGCGGTTTGCCGGGCTGGATGTCGATCTGGTGCTGGTCGATGGCCCGGTCAGCCCGGTGCAGCAGCGCAATCTCGAAAAGGCATGGGGCGTCAAGCTGCTGGATCGCACCGGCCTGATCCTTGAAATCTTTGCCGCCCGCGCGCGCACCCGTGAAGGGGTGTTGCAGGTCGAACTGGCGGCGCTGAGCTATCAGCGCACCCGGCTGGTGCGGGCCTGGACCCACCTCGAGCGCCAGCGTGGCGGACTGGGTTTTGTCGGCGGCCCGGGCGAAACCCAGATCGAGGCCGACCGCCGCGCCCTCGACGAGCAGGTGCTGCGGATCAAGAAGCAGTTGGAAAAAGTCGCCCGCACCCGCGAGCTGCACCGCGCCGCGCGCCGCCGGGTGCCGTTTGCGCTGGTCGCCCTGGTAGGCTACACCAACGCCGGCAAATCGACCCTGTTCAACCGCCTGACCGGGGCGGATGTGGTGGCGCGCGACATGCTGTTCGCCACCCTCGATCCAACCATGCGCGGCGTTACCCTGCCCTCGGGGCAAAAGGTGATCCTGTCCGACACGGTGGGTTTCATCTCGGATCTGCCGCACGAACTGGTCGCCGCCTTTCGCGCCACCTTGGAGGAAGTGCTCGAGGCTGACCTGATCTTGCACGTGCGCGACATCTCGCACCCGGAATCGGGCGAACAGGCGGCCGATGTGGCCGAGATTCTGACCAGCCTCGGGGTCAAGCCCGCGACACCGCAATTCGAGGTCTGGAACAAGCTCGATCTGGTCACAGGGGCGGCGCGCGACGGTCTGGCCCAGCAGGCCGCAACCCGCCCCACGGTGTTCGCCCTGTCGGCCCTGACCGGCGAAGGCATCGCGCGCCTGACCGATGCAGTGGCACAGGCGTTCGACCAGGCCACCACCGAACACCGCTTGATCCTACCCTTCAGCGCCGGCCGCCGCCGCGCCTGGCTGCATGCCGAAGGCGTGGTGCTGGCCGAAACCGAAAGCGATGACGGCTGGCACATCGACCTGCGCTGGAGCGCGCGGCAAGCAAGCAATTTCCGCGCGCTCTGACCCACGTCGCAGGCCTGCGTTCCGATTTCTCCTTTGCTTGAATACTCTCGGGGGGTGCGGGGGGCAGACAGCCCCCCGTTCTCCGCGTCGCCTCAGCGCGGCGCAAGATGGCTGATCCCCACCGCCGCCGCCCGGGCCAGATCGGGGTCCAGCGACATCGGAATATATTCGCCGCGTCGCCATAGCTCGCCCAGATCGTCGTAGAACCGCGACAGCGGATGGCCCGACTGCCCGGTCGAGGTGATGAACACCGAACTATCGGGATCGGCAAAATCGTAAACCCCGCGATAGCCCGCACCATGGACGTTGAGATAGGGGTTTGGCCCGTCGCCCTTGGTGCGTCCGCGCAGCAGGGTGTTGTCGCCGCCCGAAGTCGATTGCCGGATGTTGACGAAATAGCGCAACACCGGCACCCCGCCCAGCACCTGGTGGTCGTGCGCGGCCTGGTGCGCGTCGCCCCAACGCCAGCTTTCGATCTTGGGGCCGTAGCTTTCCGACAGCCCCAGCAGCGCCTCGTCCAGCGCGATGCGGGCGACCTCGGCGCAGGTCTCGATCGCCGCCGACTGGATCACGTCGCACCACACCCCGGCGCGCTCGGTATTGCGCAGCACCCGGTCAAGAAAGGTGGCATCGGGATGGCTGAATTCATCCGCCATCGGCCCGATCTCGTCGCCGATCAGGCGGTCCTGAAAGGCACGCACCCAGGCCATGTAGATCAGCGGCTCGGGCAGGTGCTCGTTCATCTCGCCATTCCACGCGGCCAGCAGCGTCAATGCGTCCTGGCGCTGGCGCTCGGGGGTGCCCGCCGCCGCCGCCTCGCCGGTGAACCACAGATCGGCCCCCATCAGCGGCAGCAGCGAGCGGGCGGTCGGGCTGACGGTATCAAGCTGGGCCTCGATAAAGCTTTCGCGGGTATGCACCGCGCGGGTCTTCATCAGCGCCAGCCAGCGCTGGATGCGCTGATTGTCGCCCCACAGAAACGAGCCATGCAGCGGAAACGGGCGCTCGACGGTCTTGTTGTTGGTGTTGCCCAGAATCCCGGTGGCGGGGTTGACCACCGACGGGGCGTCGCTGGCGGGCAGCATGCCCTGCCAGCGGTTGGCGGCAATCCAGCCCTGGCTCGGCATCCGTCCTTGGGTCTGATGGCCGGGGTCGCGCTGTGGCATCGCTCCGATCAGGTGCAACGCAATGCCGTTGGCATCGGCCAGCATCAGGTTCTGCGACGGCGCGATGAAGGTCCGGGTCGCAGTGATCGCCTGCGCCACCGAATGCGATTTCATCAGCCCCATCGCCGCCGACATCGAGGTATCGGCCCCGCTCAGCGCGGTCCACGCCAGCGCCGCCACGTGGCCCGCGGGCGTCACCGAGGCCAGATCGTAATGGCTGCCCGGCAGGATCGGGCCGTTATCGGACCAGCGCAGCGTTACCGTCACCGGCGCCTCGCCCTTGACTTCGATGATCGAGCGGCGACTGACGAAATCCTTCCAGCCGTCGGGGGTGCGGTATTGCTCGGGGTTGGCGGGGTTCAGCTCTTCGATGAACACGTCCTGATCATCAAGGTAAGACGAGGTCAGCCCCCAGCCCAGGGCCTCGGATCGCCCCAGCAGCACCAGCGGCATGCCCGGAATGGTGCCGCCGATCACCCCGCCTGATTGCAACTCCAGCCGCGCCAGATACCAGATCGTCGGCGCGGCAAACCCAAGGTGCGGGTCGTTGGCCAGCAGCGTGCCCCCCGCCGCCGAGCGCGAAGGTGCGGCGGCCCAGGCGTTCGAGGCACCGGCAAAGGCCAGGCGCGGAAACGGCGACAGCGGGTCGGCGCTCGCAAAGCGCAGCGGCTGCTGGCTGGGCATCAGGCCGGGCATCAGGCTGGCGTAATCGGGCAGGGCGGTGATCGCGGCGCCGGGATCGTCGGGCAGGATGTCGCGCAAGCGCTCATTCGGCAGCAACATCGAGATCCGCGCGCGCAGCACCTCGGCTTCGAGATGGGCCGACAATTGCAGCGCCATCAGCTTGATGATGGCAATGCTGTCGGCTGGTTGCCAGGCCGCGATATCACTGGAAAAGAAAAAGAATTCCGGTGCCCCCCGGCCCCGCGCCGCGGCGTTGACCTGAGTGATCCAGGCGTTGACGCCATTGGCATAAGCCACCAGCGCGGCCTGGGTCGCGGCGTCCTGCGCGTCAACGGAACTCAGCGCCAGCGTGTAAAGATCGAACCGGCGCATCAGCTCGTCGATTTTCAGGGTGCGCGCCCCGAACACCTCCGAAAGCCGCCCCTGCGCGGTGCGGCGCAGCATGGTCATCTGCCACAGCCGGTCCTGGGCATGAGCAAAGCCAAGGGCAAAGAACACATCCGCGTCGCTTGCGCCGAAGATATGGGGCACGTTGTCGTTGTTGCGCACGATCTCGACCGGGGCCGAGATGCCATCAAGGGTGAAATCCTCGGAATAGTCGGGCAGCGACCGCGACAGGATGTAATAGCCGATGATCAGCGCGGCGGCGGCCAGCACCACCAGCCCGGTGAACAGGCGCAACAGCCAGCGAAAGGCAGTGAACATCGGACACCTGCTTGACGGGACGGACCAGATCGGTCCTAGTCCAATCCGGCGAACAGAGCAATTGCAAGGAGAACCGTCATGGCCAGGGTTGCCTTTCTGGGGTTGGGGGTGATGGGGTTTCCGATGGCGGGGCACCTGGTGGCGAAGGGCCATCAGGTGACGGTCTATAACCGCACCGCAGCACGGGCCGAGGCTTGGGTCGCGCGCTTTGGCGGGGCACAGGCCGCCACCCCGGCTTTGGCCGCGCACGGGGCCGAGTTCGTGATGACCTGCGTCGGCAATGACGACGACCTGCGCGCGGTCTGCCTCGGCGACAATGGCGCTTTCAATGGCATGGCACCCGGCGCGCTGCTGGTCGATCACACCACGGTCTCGGCCCAGGTCACGCGCGAACTTGCCGCCGTTGCCACCACGCACGGCCTCGGCTTCGTCGATGCGCCGATGTCGGGCGGGCAGGCGGGGGCCGAGAACGGCACCCTCTCGGTGATGTGCGGCGGAGCCGAGGCCGATTATGCCCGCGCCGAACCAGTGATCGGATCTTATGCCCGGATCTGTCGCCGCCTCGGCGAGCAGGGGGCCGGACAACTGGCCAAGATGATGAACCAGATCTGCATCGCCGGCCTGATGCAGGGCCTCGCCGAGGCGCTGGCGTTCGGCCAGAAGGCCGGGCTTGACGGCGCGGCGGTGGTCGAGGTGATCGCCCAGGGTGCGGCGGGCAGTTGGCAGATGCAGAACCGCTACCAGACCATGCTGGCAGGCGAGTTCGAATTTGGCTTTGCGGTGGACTGGATGCGCAAGGATCTGGGCATCTGTCTGCAAACCGCAAATGAAATCGGGGCCAGCCTGCCGGTCACCGCCCTGATCGACCAGTTCTACAAGGATGTGCAGAACATCGGCGGCGGGCGCTGGGATACCTCGTCGCTGATCCGGCGGTTGCGCTAAAGCGTGATGAGATCAAGTGGGGCCGCGAACCTTTCTTGTCCGATTTGACACGCGTCAAATCGGGCCGCGCCTGCCTGCCCCCGGCAGGCGCGAAAACGCGCCAGCCCAGGCAGGCGCGGCCCGATTTCCAACCGACCGCCCTTGCTCGACCGCCCTTGTTCAACGGCTTTCAGCCTTATGAACAACGGGCCGGAAAACTCT
>CAYQPD010000046.1:0-17611 GCA_964419305.1 uncultured Rhodobacter sp. | reverse complement strand
TGGCAGCCCGTAGGGGAGTTGAACCCCTCTTCCCAAGTTGAGAACCTGGTGTCCTGACCGATAGACGAACGGGCCACGGGGCCGCTGTTACGGCAGCCGCAGCACTGGGGCAAGCGGCAATCCGTCGGCGCGCCAGTTCATGCGCGGGAACGGTCGCTTGCGGCTTGGCTCATCGCTGGCCTGCGGCACATCGCCGCCTTGGGGGTATCGGCCGATCCACGCCCTTTGCAGGTGCAGAAAATCATGGACGTTTGGTTGCTGCGGTTCTAGCATCGCCTCGGAGCCGATTGAATTGGGGCCGAAAATGACAGGGCGCAACCGCACCGAATCGCCATCCGCTGTCAGCCAAAGCACGCACAACCCGCCGCAACCCGGCGATGTCCGCTACTCGGACGATCCGCGCGATTTTGGCTGGGTGCGCGAAAACATCCCGTGCCAGACCGCCTGTCCGGCCGGAACCGACATTCCCGCCTACATCCGCGCCATCGTCGAGGAACAGCACGGGCGCGCCTATGAGATCAACCGCGAGGCCAATGTGCTGCCCGGCGTTCTGGGGCGGATCTGCTCTCGGCCCTGCGAGGACAAGTGCCGCCACGGCTGGCCGGGTAACGGCAAATCGGTCAACATCTGCCACCTCAAGCGCGCCGCCGCCGATCTCAAGCATGTCGGCCATCGCCTGAATGAAAGCCTTTACGCGCCATCGGGCAAGAAGGTGGCGATTGTCGGCTCGGGCCCGGCCGGTATCGCCGCCGCGCACGACCTGTCGCTGATGGGCCACGATGTCACCCTGTTCGAGCGCGAGTCCGAGCCGGGTGGGATGCTGTTCTACGGCATTCCCGAATTCCGCCTGCCGCGTGACGTGCTGCGCGAAGAGATTCGCAACGCCCTGCGACTGGGGGTGGTGCTGAAAACCGGGGTGCGGATCGGCAACGGGCCGAATGATACGCCTTTGGCGACCCTGCGGGCCGATTTCGACGCGGTGCTGGTGGCGACCGGCTGCATGGCGGCGATGGATCTGCCGCTGCGCGATGCGGCCCAGACGGCGGCGATCAGTCAGATTGCCAACGTCGAATACGGCTTCGATTTTCTGCTCGATCTGCATCGCGGCCTGCCCAAGCGGGTGGGCAAGCGCGTCGCGGTGGTGGGGGCCGGGTTTACCGCGCTTGACTGCGCCCGGGTGGCGCGCCGACTGGGGGCGCAAGAGGTGACAATTCATCTGCGCACCACCGAAGAATACATCCCCGTCACCAAGGACGAAATTCTTGAGGCCAAGCGCGAGGGCGTCAAGCTGATCGGGCTGCGGACCCCCTCGGCGTTGCTGACCGATGCCAAGGGAGTGCTGCGGGCGGTCGAATTTGTCCAGAACCGGCTGGGCGGCTGGCGCGCCAACGGGCGGCGCAAGGCGATTGCCATCGAGGGCTCGGAATTCGAGCTGGAATGCGACACCCTGCTGATCGCGATCGGCCAGAAAACCAGCCATGATTTTCTCGACCGCAAGGTGGGCCTTGACCGTTGGGATAATGCCGCGATCAACGCCACCGGGATGACTTCGGTTGAGGGTGTGTTTGCGGCCGGCGATTACGTCAAGGGGGCCAGCACCGTGATCGAGGCGGTCGGCCAGGGGCGCGAAGTGGCGATGCAGATCGACACCTGGCTGATGGGCAAGCCGCGACGCAGGAAATCGGTGCGCATCGAACAGGTCTCGCACCCGCTGCGCGAGCGCGGCTTCGATTTCATTCCGCCCCAGCACATGCCGACCGCAAACGTCGAGACCCGTCGCCACAGTCTGGCGCACGAGGTCGAGACCGGCTTCGATCAGCCCACCGCGCACGAAGAAGCCAAGCGCTGCTATCTGTGCAACCTCGACTATCAGATCGACGTCGATCACTGCATCTATTGCCGCGCCTGCATCGAGGTCGCCCCCAAGAACTGCATCAAGATGGTCGATGGCATCGAGGTCAACCCCGACGGCACCTATGGCAACCTGCACGAGGCCAGCGAATGGAACCGGGTGGGTGCCATCTGGATCGACAACAAGGAATGCATCCGCTGTGGTGCGTGTTACAACGTCTGCCCGACCAAGTGCATCTCGATCACCCGCAACCAGTTCGTGATGCGGGGGGTCGAGGAATGAGCGCGCCCCTGCACAATGTCATCATCGGCGGCGGCAGCGCGGGTTATGGCGCGGCCATGACCCTGCGGGCGCGCGATGCGAGCTGCCGCATCTCGATGATCACCATGGACAGCCTGCCGTTCTACAACCGCTACGATCTGCCGAAGGTGTTTCGTGGCAGCCACGACTGGCGCAAACTGCTGGCGGTGCCGCCCGCCCAATACGACGCGCTCGACATCCGCCTGCGGCGCGCCAGCCGGGTGGTCGATGTCAACGGGGCCAGCCGGGTTGTGACCCTGGCGCATCAGGAAACCATCCCCTATGACCGCCTGCTGGTGTGCACCGGCGGGCGCAGCTACCTGCCGGAAAACCTGAACGAGTGTGCCGGGTTGATCCACCACTTCGGCTCGTTCGAGGCGGCGATGCGGGCGGCGCAGGCGCTGCCCGATGGTGGCCGGGTGATCATGATCGGGGGCGACATGATCGGCATAGATCTGGCGCTGACGCTGCTGGATACCGGCCATCACGTCACCCTGATCGCCAATGAGCAGACCTTCTGGCCGCATGTCGTGGCAGCAGAGCAGCGCGCGGCATTGCTGGCGGCGCTGGCGGCCAGGGGCATGACGGTGATCGACGCCAACCGACCCGTAGGGGTGGTGGCGGGCAAGCGCGGCAAGCCCGCGCGCTGCGTGACGCTGGAAGACGGCAGCGAGATCGCCGGCGACGTGGTGATGGCGTTCTGCGGCATCGTGCCCTCGGTTGAATTCATGCTGGGCGCGGGCATCGACATCGAGCGCGGCATTCTGGTCGATCCGCACCTGCACACCACCGACGAGGCGATCTGGGCGGCGGGTGATGTCTGCCAGATCTGGAACGACAAGGCCAAGAGCTACAATTTTTACCATGGCTGGGGCAACGTCCGGGTCATGGGCGAGTTGGCGGCGCGCAACATGTCGGGGGCCGACGAGGTGTTCGATGTCAACGTCGCCGACCGGATCGACATCGACGATCAGGGCAATCTTCGCTCGACATTCTGGACACATTGACGATGGCAAAAGACAGCTTCGATCCCGCCCGCAAATCCGCCAGCACCGACATCCAGATCGCGATCTGCGGTTCGGCCGGCGATGGCACCATCGCGACCGGCGACATCCTGAAGCGCGCGGCAGCAGCGATGGGCTACAATGTGATCGCCTTCGATCTTTACCCACCCGAGATTCGCGGCTTCGGCAAGTGCATCTCGCGCATCCGCATCTCGAGCGTTCAGACCTATTCGCTCAAGCAGGACTCCGATGCCCTGGTTTCGCTCAACGACCAGCACGCGATTGCGCATGTCGGTGAAGTGCGCGATTTCGGCGCGGTGATCTACGAGGACAGCGCGGTTGCCCATCTGCCCGAGGGGGCGCACATCAGCGGCCACATCCGCGCCGCGCAAATCCCCTACGGCTTCAACATGCGCCAGATTTCCGAGCAGGCCACCAATTCGGCGCGTTCGCGCAATATCGTGGCGCTGGGCTATGTTGCCGGGCTGTTCGGGATGCCGGGCGAGATCTTTCACAAGATCATCGCGGGCAAGTTCGGCAAAAAGGCGCAAAGCGTCACCGACGACAACCTCAAGGCTTTCGACGCCGGGTTCAGCGCCGGGCAGGCGACCTTCAAGCTGGACGATGTCGTCGTCGGCACTGCGGCGGCGGGCACCAGCGGCGCGGATGCGGTGATGATGACCGGCAATGGCGCGGTGGTGCGTGGCTTGCTGGAGGCGGGGATTCAAAGCTATTTCGGCTATCCGATCACCCCGGCGTCCTCGATCATGGAGCGGCTGGCCAGCGATCTGCCGCGCCACGGCGGGCGGTTTTTGCAAACCGAAGACGAGATTGCCGCCGCTGCCGCCACGGTCGGCGCATCCTATGCCGGATCGCGCGCCGCCACCGCCACCTCGGGGCCGGGGCTGGCGCTGATGACCGAAGTGATCGGGCTTGGCGTAATGGCCGAGGTGCCGATGGTGATCATCGTCAGCCAGCGCGGCGGCCCCTCGACCGGCTTGCCGACCAAGACCGAGCAATCCGACCTCAATCTCTGCGTCTATGGCGGCTCGGGCGACGCGCAGCGCATCGTGCTGGCCCCCACCAATGTCGAAGGCTGCTATCGCTGCGCCGGCATGGCGTTCGAGATCGCCGAGCAATACCAGACCCCGGTGATCGTGCTGATCGACCTTTATCTGTCGAACCGCTACGAGACGGTGATTCCGGCCAAGGAAAACAAGTTTGCCCCGAAGCCGCGGGTGGTGCCGCAAGTGGCGGCGGGGGCGGAATACCAGCGCTATGCCTTCACCGACAGCGGCGTTTCGCCCCGCGCCCTGCCCGGCGACCCCGGTCTGATGCACACCATCACCGGGCTTGAGCACAGCGAGCTTGGTCGCCCGAACGGCGAAATTCACCCGGCCATGAGCGCCAAGCGCCACGACAAGCTGGCAAGTGCCGTCAACTATCCGGGTCTCGCCACCTGCAAGCGCTTTGGTGACAGCGGCCGGGTCGATGTCGGCATCATGGGCTGGGGCTCGACCTTCGGCGAAATTCTCGAGGCGATGCAGGCGGCGCAGGCCGAGGGTATTCGCTGTGCCGCGATGAAGGTGGTGATGCTCTCGCCGCTGCCACTTGAGCCGATCACCGCCTTTTTCGACGATTGCGCGACGGTGCTGGTGCCCGAGGTGAATTACGAAGGCCAGCTTGCCCATCTGGTGTCGGGGGCAATCGGGCGGCCGGTGGTGCGCTTGAACCGGGTCACCGGCGCGCCGATGGTGGTGGCCGAGATTCTGGCCGAGATTCGCAGGCTGGCCGGGGTCGCCGCGCCAGCCGACAAACAGGGGGCATAGCCATGAACGAGCGTATCGAGCCGGTCTATCTTGAGGAAAAACTTGAGCAGATCCGTGCCGATGGCCACCAGAGCTATCGCTCGAAGTCGCTGCCGACCTGGTGCCCCGGCTGCGGCTATTTCAGCATGGCCGACGGGCTGACCTTCGCGCTCAACAAGCTGGGCATTCCGGCCAAGGACGCGGTGGTGATCTCGGGCATCGGCTGCGCCTCGCGCTTTCCGTTCTTCGTTTCGACCTACGGCTTTCACACCCTGCACGGGCGCACCCTGCCGATCGCCACCGGGGCCAAGATTGCCAATGACAAGCTGACGGTGATCGCCCTTGGCGGTGATGGCGACGCCTTTGCGATTGGCGGCGGCCATATCCCGCACGCCGCGCGGCGCAATGTCGATATCACCTACATGGTGTTCGACAACGGCATCTACGGCCTGACCAAGGGCCAGACCTCGCCCACCTCGGCGCTTGGCTTCAAGACCTCGACCACGCCTTACGCCAATGGCGACGAGCCGCTGCACCCCTTGATGATGCTGCTGGCCGACCGCGCAAGTTGGGTTGGCCAGGCCTATGCCGGCCGCCCCCACCATCTGGCCGAGATGATGGTCAAGGCCATCGCCCACAAGGGCTTTTCCTACCTGCACATCCTGTCGCCCTGCGTCACGTTCGACAAGACCGACCGCACCTATGCCAATCTTGGCATGGCGGTGCGCGATCTGCCGTCCGACCACGACCGCAGCAACCTGCTGGCCGCGATGGCCGAGGCCAGCGATGACGACGCCCCGGCCCTTGGGGTGTTTTACGAACAATCCCGCCCCACCCTGGCCGAAGTGATGGACGCCACCGCCAGCCGCGCCAGAGCTTTGGCAGGCTGAGAGACGCGCTCGCGGCCAACTTCCAGATTGCGTCAAGTGGCGCTGTGGCGTAACCCGCCCCAAGCGGCAACGCTGGAAAATGATCCAGCGATTTCGGGCATTTCAACGATTTCCGAAGGATGGTGGGCGACCCTGGAATCGAACCAGGCGTGAGTCGCCTCGGCGGAGTTACAGTCCGCTGCCGCACCTTGCAGCATGTCGCCCACTGAGGCTGGTGATTAACGAAGGGGCATCGGGGCGTCAAGGTTGAAATGCGACGGGCGGGGGGAACGGGGTGCTTTCGCTTGCACGCGCCGGGCCGGCCTGATTACCCCCCCCTGCCGGATTTGCGGCGTGAAACGCCGGCTCTTCAGCCGCGCCCGCTGAAGTGATCGCTGATCACCTGCGCCAGTGCGGCCGAGATGCCGCTGACCGCCATCAGATCCGACAGCCCGGCCCGCGACACCGCCTTGGCGCTGCCGAAATGGGCCAGCAGCGCGCGCTTGCGGCCGGCCCCGACCCCGGCAATATCATCAAGCGGCGTCGCCGACACCGCCTTGGCGCGGCGCGCGCGGTGCGCGCCGATTGCCCAGCGGTGCGCCTCGTCGCGCAGGCGCTGCACGAAGTATAACACCGGATCGTTCATCCGCAGCGCAAAGGGCGGTTTGCCGGGGCGGTGGAATTCTTCCTTGCCCTGATCGCGGTCAACCCCCTTGGCCACCCCGATCATGGCGATGTCGGCCACGCCCAAATCGGCCATCACCCCGGCCACCGCCGAAACCTGCCCAGCCCCGCCGTCGATCAGCAGCAGGTCCGGCCAGGCCCCCGACTGACGATCCGGGTCTTCTTTCAGCAGGCGCTCGAACCGCCGGGTCAGCACTTCTTTCATCATGCCGAAATCGTCGCCCGGGGTCAGACCTTCGCCCTTGATGTTGAACTTGCGGTATTGGCTTTTGAGAAACCCCTCGGCCCCCGCCACGATCATGCCACCGACCGCGTTGGTGCCCTGGATGTGCGAGTTGTCATAGACCTCGATCCGCCCCGGCGGGCCGGGCAGGGCAAAGGCCTCGGCCAGACCGGCCAGCAGGCGGGTCTGGGTCGCCCCTTCGGCCATCTTGCGGGCCAGACTTTCTCGGGCGTTGCGGGCGGCGTTTTCCACCAGCTCGACCTTTTCGCCGCGCCGGGGCACCCCCAGCGTGACCTTTCGGCCGGCGCGCTGCGACAACAGCCCGGCCACCAGATCGGGGTTATCGACCGGATGCGACAACAGGATCAGGCGGGGCGGCTCTTTGGCATCGTAGAACTGGGCCAGAAACGCCTCCATGATCTCGGATTCCTCCGCCCCCGCGCCGGTGCGGGGATAGAAGTCGCGGTTGCCCCAGCTTTGGTTGGCGCGGATGAAGAACACCTGCACGCAGGCCTGCCCGCCTTCAAGGTGCAGCGCGATCACGTCGGCCTCGGCCACCCCGCGCGGATTGATGCCTTGCGCCGATTGCACCTGGGTCAGCGCCGCGATGCGGTCGCGCAGGGCGGCGGCGCGCTCGAATTCCAGCGCCGCGGAAGCCGTCGCCATCGCTCGCGCCAGATCAGCCTGCACCGAGCTGCTTTTGCCGGCCAGAAACCGGGTCGCATCCTGGAGCAGAACGGCGTAGTCTTCGGCGCTGATCTTGCCCGCGCAGGGCCCGGCGCAGCGCTTGATCTGGTAAAGCAGGCAGGGCCGGGTGCGGCTGTCGAATACCGAGTCAGTGCAGGTGCGCAGCAAAAACACCCGCTGCAACTGGTTGAGGGTGCGGTTCACCGCCCCGGCGCTGGCGAACGGGCCGAAATAGCTGCCCGTGGCGCTGTGCTTGCCGCGGTGCTTGCTGATCTGCGCAAACGGATGCCCGCCGCCGATCAGGATCTCGGGAAAGCTTTTGTCGTCGCGCAACAGCACGTTGTAGCGCGGCTTCAACTGCTTGATCAGGTTCTGTTCCAGCAGCAGCGCCTCGGTCTCGGTGCGGGTGGTCAGGAACATCATCGTCGCGGTCTCGTGGATCATCCGCGCGATCCGACCCGAGTGCCCCGACGGCCGGGCGTAATTCGACACCCGTGCGCGCAGATTGCGCGCCTTGCCGACATACAGCACCTCGGCCTGCGGGTTCAGCATCCGGTAAACCCCGGGCGAGCCGTCAAGGGTTTTCAGGTAAGCCTGAATCACCGCGTGCCCGGTTGCGACCGCGCTGATTTCCGGCGTGTCGTCCTGCACCAGATCATCCCTTCCCAGAGTCATCGATTCTCGGCCTGCTGCAATGATATCGCCGGAACGGCAAGAGAAAAGGCTTCCACCGTTTCGGTGGATAACTGCGGGGAGAACCTTCCAGAAGGGCGAAATCTTCCTTGTTTTCGGCCCGGTTCGTCGATTTGCCTGTTTTTTGGGCATTTTCGCAAGTAACTGTAATCGTTACATCTTTATTATGACTCCAGTCAAATCACTGAAAAACCACAGCAATTTGTAACGGCTTTGTGAAGGACCAGACAAAAGTGGACAACTTGCCGCGCGGCAGCGTGGGCGCCCTATTCGACCCCCAGCACATCAGGGGTCTGCCAGCCCAGATGCTGGCCGCCATCAATGCAGAGTAGCTGCCCGGTGACGGCGGGCGCATCGAGAAAATAGCCAAGTGCGGTGCAGATGTCGGCCGGATTGGCACCCCGCCGCAGCACGGTTGCGGCGCGCTGGCGGGAGAAGTGGCCGTCACTCTGGCGCTCATGGGCCAGGGTCGGGCCGGGGGCAATGGCGTTCACCCGCACCTGCGGTGCCAGCGCTTGGGCGGCAGTGCGGGTCAGCGCCCAAAGCCCCATCTTGGCCAGGGTATAGGACATGAACTCGGGCGTCAGTTTGCGCACCCGCTGGTCGATCAGGTTGACCACCAGCGCCTGCGCCACCGGCTCGCCCGCCGCGTCCGAAACAGGGGGCGGCACCTGCGCGGCAAAGCCCTGGGTCAGCACGAAGGGGGCGCGCAGATTGCTTTCCATGGCGCGATCCCAGCTTTGCCGGGTGGCGCTGCGCAGGGTGTCATGCTCGAAGATCGAGGCATTGTTGACCAGCAGGGTCAGCGGGCCACCCAAAGCTTCGGCGGCGCGCGCCACCAGCCCCGCCGTCTCGGCCTCGATCAGCAGATCGGCCTCAAGCGCCACCGCCTGCCGCCCCAGCGCGGTGATCTCGGCCACCACCGCATCGGCGTCGGCGCGCGAGGTGGCATAGTGCACCGCCACGTCAAACCCGCGCCCGGCCAGATACAGCGCCATCGCCCGGCCCAGCCGTCGTGCCCCGCCGGTGACCAGCGCCCGCGTCATGCCAGCACCAGAACGGTGGCATAGGCACCATAAAGGCCGACAAAGCCGACCCCCACCCCGCGCGTGATGTCGCGCCGCGCCAGCACGAACGGTGCCAACAGCAGCGACACCCCCAGCATCACCGGCAGGTCACGGGTCAGCATCTGGGCCGGCACTGCCAGATCGCCCACCATCGCCGACACCCCGATGATGCCCAGCAGGTTGAAGACGTTGGAACCGATCACGTTGCCCATCGCGACATCGGCCTGCCCCCGCAGCGCCGCCGCGATCGAGGTCGCCAGCTCGGGCAGCGAAGTGCCAACCGCCACCAGCGTCAACCCGATCACCGCCTCGCTGATCCCCAGCACCCGCGCGATGTTGACCGAACCTTCCACCAGAAAGTCGGCCCCGACCGGCAGGCCCACCAGACCGACGCCAAGATAAGCCAGAACCTGCCACCACGGCATGTCGAGATCGGCCCCCTCGATTTCGGCAGCGCTGCTGGCATTGGCGAAACTGTCCCACAGCATCACCCCCAGCCCCGCCAGCAGGATCAGCCCGTGCCACCAGGTGATCGGGCCCAGCGCGCACAGCACGATGAACAGAACGGTTGCCGCCAGCATGGTGACAAAACTGCGGGTCAGATCAAGGCGGCTTGAATGGATGGTTGCGATCAGCGCCGAAATACCCAGCACCAGCAGGATGTTGGCGATGTTCGACCCGACCACGTTGCCCAGCGCGATCCCCGGCTTGCCGTCAATCGTCGCGTTGACCGAAACCAGCATCTCGGGGGCCGAGGTGCCAAAAGCCACCACCGTCAGCCCCACCACCAGCGCCGGAATCCCCAGCCGCAGCGCCAGATTGACCGCGCCGCGCACCAGCGCGTCCCCGGCCAGCACCAGCAGCAGCAACCCAAACGCCACGCGCGCCAGATCCATCGCCACGCCCGGCTACCCCTTGTCAGCGGGCGGTGGTGTGCAATCGCAGCGCCCCGACCCGATGATGAACCTGCCACATTTGCCACAGATCAGCGGCTTGGCCGGGGCCTTGGGCGCACCTGTCATCCGCCGCTTCGAAGCACCCGGAAAGCGCAGCCGCCCGAACAGCGCCAGCACCGCCATGGCAACCAGAAACAGCGCCGCGATCTTGAACAGCATCCTAAAGCCCGTAGCGCGCCAACATCGCACGCTCCTCGATCTCGGCGATCGCGCCGCCCAGCAGGTTCACCCCGAACCGGCGCAGCAGCGAGCGCCGCGGCCCGTAAGCCACCAGCCGCACCTTGTCGCCGTAAAGCGCCTTGAGCCTGGGCACCAGATGCGCCACGCCGTCGGCCAAGCCCAGATCAACCGCCTGCTGGCCCACCCAGACATCGGCGTTGAACAGATCGCCGTCGCTCAGCCGCCCTGCGCGCCGCGCCTTGACGTAGGCAATGAAGGCGGCATGGATCGGCTGTTGCAGCGCCTCAAGGCGGGCCACGTCTTCGGGCTTTTCCGGCAAAAACGGATCGGCCAGCGATTTCGACCGCCCGGCAGTATGCACCCGCCGCTCGATCCCATGCCGCGCCATCAGTTCGGGAAAGCCGAAGCTTGCGAAGATTACCCCGATCGAGCCGACGATCGAGCTTTGGTCAACCCAGATCTGGTCGCCCGCACAGGCCAGCCAGTAGCCGCCCGAGGCCGCCACATCCTCGACAAAGGCGTGAACCGGAATTTTCTTGTCATCGGCCAGCCGCCGGATACGTGCCGCGATCAGGCTTGATTGCACCGGCGAGCCCCCCGGCGAATTGATCACCAGCGCCACCGCCGCAGGCTTGCCACGCGCAAAGGCGCGCTCGATCACCGGGGCAAGGCCCGCATCATTCAGCCCGCTGCCGAAGCGACCGCCACTGCCGATCTGGCCGGAAAGCCGGATCACCGCCACCAGCGGCGGCTTTTTCGTGAAGGGGATGCGCCATGTCATGCACCTGCATGTAAAGCACCCCGGCCTCTCGGACAAGGTGCCCGCCGCACCTGTGTCAGCGCGCCTCGCGGGCAAGCCTGATCCAGGTTGACATCCCGGTCAGGAAACCCAGCATCGCCAGCACCATCGTGATATGCGCCTGGCTGCTGTCGCTGTGGAGTGTGGTCAGGGTCAGGTAGCCGAAAGTCGCGAAGAACGACCATGCGACAACACAGATCAAGGCGGTAAGCTTGTTCAATTCATCCTCCTGCGCGGATTCGGCTCAGTCATTCTGCAAGGATCAGTTTAGGGTAAAACCCGCCATTCGCCAAACCACGCCAGCGTGAAGCGCAGACTTGTGATAAGCCGCGCGCCTCAGGCCATCCGGGCGGCGATCGTGCGGATCACCGGCAGCCCACAGGCACAATGCAGCGGGGCCTCGCGCGACAGCCTGACCCAGGTCATCATTCCGACCAGAAACCCGACCATTGCCAGAACCGCGTCGATCATGGCCTCGGTCGAGCCCATGTCATGGGCGGTCAGGGCCAGAAACCCAAAGGCCCCGGAGAAGGACCAGGCAATCACGCACAGGGTAGCGATCAACTTTTTCATCTTCATTTCCTTTCGCATCAGGCGGTCGCTGCCTTTTTGCTGTGCGATGAAGATGCCCCATGCCGCGCCGGGTTGACATGGGCAGTGGCCCTTTGCCGAACTGGCCTCAGCCCCCAGTCGGGTGATTGGTCAGCCTTTGGTCTGAACTTGCGCGCGGCATCGGTCTGACCGCCCGTGCCTTGTCAATTCTCGCTGGCTCAAATATCCCCGCCGGAGGCCGGGTGACTTTACAGGCAAAGGCACAGCATCATGATCAGCCGCAGCCACCAGAAAGCCGACGCCGCCAGCGTGGCGGTCTATTCGCCCTGCGAGCGCTACCGTTATCTGCTGACCCGCACCTGGGACACCGCGCGCCCGAAACTGCTGTTCACGATGCTCAACCCTTCGACCGCCACCGAGGTGCAGAACGACCCCACCGTCGAGCGCTGCGAACGCCGGGCGCGGGCGCTTGGGTTCGGCGCGTTCCGGGTGACCAACATCTTTGCCTTCCGCGCCACCGACCCGCGCGTGATGCGGGCCGAGGCCAACCCGGTCGGGCCGGGCAATGACCAGGCGCTGATCGAAAGTGCGCTATGGGCCGATCAGGTAATCTGCGCCTGGGGCGGGCACGGCGCGCATCTCGGGCGCGGGCGGCAGGTCGAGACCCTGCTGCGCGCCACCGGGTGCCCGCTTCATCATCTTGGGTTGACCAGGGACGGCCAGCCCCGCCACCCGCTTTACCTCGCCTACGCCACCCAGCCGCAGCTCTGGCCGTGATGGCGGCTAGACGGGCATCGCCGTGGTCAGTTGAATCGCGTCAGCCGTCAGCCCCGCCCCGCCCGCAATCAGCCCCAGCGGCAGGCCGTCAAGCAGCACCGTCACATCGTCCGAGCCATCTTGCTGTTCCAGCGTAAGCACCGGGTCAGGATGCACCAAAGCGTCGTAAACCACCACGATCTGATCTTCCGCCGGGTCATAATCCTGAATTCGGGCGAATTCGCCCTGATCCAGCCAGTCGCCCAAAGCGAACGTGTCGGCCCCCTGATTGCCCGAGGCGTAATCGCCATTGCCAACGATCAGCAGGTCATCGCCTTCGCCGCCGTTCAGGAAATCGACCTCGGTGTCGGCCGCCCCGGCGTCATGGCCGATCAGGGTGTCGTTCCCGAAATCGCCGTCGAGCGTATCGCTGCCCTGATCGCCATGCAGGATATCGTTGTCATAGCCGCCATTCAGCCAGTCGCTGCCGTCGCCGCCCGCCAGCGTGTCATTGCCTGAACCGCCCAGCAGCGAATCATCGCCGCTGCCGCCGAAAGCGCTGTCGTCGCCATTGTGTCCGGCCAGCAGATCGGCCCCGGCCCCGCCGTCAAGCTGGTCGGCCCCGTCTTCGCCTTGCAGATTGTCTGCCCCGTCGCCGCCGCTCACCACATCGTCCCCGGCCCCGGCATAAACCCTGTCGTCCCCATCCTCGCCCGCGATGCTGTCATTGCCGTCGCGCCCGCCAAGCTGATCGTCGCCCGCCCCGCCGTTGACCGAGTCAGCGCCGCCATCGCCATAAAGAATATCGCTGCCGTCGCCGCCCGACAGCACCAGATCGGGATCGGGCGGGTCGGGAATATCGTCCGACTGCGGGTCATCCGCAGGGTCGGACCCCGGCGAGGAATCACTCGCCAGCCCGGGCGCATCGGTGCTGCCGCCAAAGGCGATATCCAGCAGGTCCGAAGCGGTCTGGTCGCCGGTCGCATCGCCTTCGCTCGCCGGGTCGGGGGCACCATCGCCACCCTCATCGGCGTTGTGGCTGCCGCCGCCTGCGCCCGACACCGAGTCGGCCAGGAATCCGGCAAACAGCGCCCCAAACAAACCAAACAACCCCAGCACGGCTCGACCCCGCTTTCCCACTCGCCCGGATGCCAGCGTTAACCAATATTTACGCTAACCACCAGCGAACAAAGCACTTTATGGCGAACACTATGGCACAACCGTGATGATTCGGCCATAGGCTTCGGGCGTTTCATTCAAATGTTGGATAATGCGCTGCGCACGCTCCGCCGCCGGAATTGGCGCTTTCCTTTTTTGCGGTTTTCCCCTATACGCGCGCATCCGTCCCATGATGGATGCCAAGGGCCTTGCTGGACGACATCCCGGCTTGTGCCGTCACACTCACCCTAAAGGAGACCCCGATGTCGATCACTGTCGAAGAAAAAGCCCGCCTGATCACGGAATATGCCACCAAAGAGGGCGACACCGGCTCGCCGGAAGTTCAGGTTGCCATTCTGTCGTCGCGGATTGCCACGCTGACCGAGCACTTCAAGATCCACCGCAAGGATAACCATTCCCGCCGTGGACTGTTGATGATGGTCGCCCAGCGCCGCAAACTGCTCGATTACCTCAAGGGCAAGAACGAAGGCCGCTACACCGCGCTGATCGCGCGTCTGGGCCTGCGCCGCTGACACCAGAACGCGCCTTTCGGGGCGCGTTTTCCATCCGGCCTGCCCGATCGGGTTCCGGGGGCGGGCGATTACCAAGGAACCACGGGCATGACGCCCGTATGACCAAACGGCCGGGCGGAGGGTCCCCCGGCCAGGATAGGATAGAGAATGTTCAACGTTACACGAAAATCAATCCAGTGGGGCGGCGAGACGCTGACCTTGGAAACCGGCAAGGTTGCCCGTCAGGCTGACGGCTCGGTGATCGCCACTTTGGGCGAAACCAGCGTCATGGCCAACGTGACCTTTGCGAAATCGCCCAAAGCGGGGCAGGATTTTTTCCCGCTGACCGTGCACTATCAGGAACGCTACTACGCGGCCGGCAAGGTGCCCGGCGGTTTCTTCAAGCGTGAAGCCCGCCCGTCGGAAAAGGAAGTGCTGACCTCGCGCCTGATCGACCGCCCGATCCGACCGCTGTTCGTCGAAGGCTTCAAGAACGAAGTGCTGATCATCTGCACCGTGCTGAGCCACGATCTGGTGAACGAGCCCGATATGCTGGCGCTGATTGCCGCCTCGGCCGCGCTGACGATTTCGGGCGCACCCTTCATGGGCCCGATTGCGGCCTGTCGCGTCGGTTTTGTGAACGGCGCTTACGTGCTGAACCCCGACTGCGACGACATGATGAAGCTGCGCGAAAAGCCCGAGCAACGGCTTGATCTGGTGGTGGCCGGCACCAGGGACGCGGTGATGATGGTCGAATCCGAGGCCTACGAGCTGTCGGAAGACGAGATGCTGGGGGCGGTGAAATTCGCCCATGCCTCGATTCAGCCGGTGATCGACCTGATCGTCGATTTTGCCGAAAGCGCCGCGAAAGAACCGTTCGATTTCACCCCGCCCGACTATTCGGCCCTTTTCGTCAGGGTGAAAACCGCCGGTGAAGCCGCGATGCGTGCCGCTTTCGCGATTCGCGACAAGCAGCAACGCACCACCGCGATTGCCGCAGCCGGGGCGCTGATCACCGCCAGCCTGACGGCGGAAGAACAGGCCGATGCCAACCTTGGCCCGGCGATTCAAAAGCTGGAAGCCTCGGTGCTGCGGGGCGACATCATCAACGGTGCCCCGCGCATTGATGGCCGCGACACCCGCACCATCCGTCCGATCACCTGCGAAACCGGCATCCTGCCGCGCACCCATGGCTCGGCGCTGTTCACCCGTGGCGAAACCCAGGGGCTGCTGGTCACCACCCTTGGCACCGGCGAGGATGAGCAATTCGTCGATGCCCTGACCGGCACCTCGAAGATGAACTTCCTGCTGCACTACAACTTCCCGCCCTATTCGGTGGGCGAAGTCGGTCGCTTCGGCCCCCCCGGCCGGCGTGAAATCGGCCATGGCAAACTGGCCTGGCGCGCGCTGCAAGCGGTGCTGCCGCCCGCGACAGAATTTCCCTACACCATCCGCGTGGTGTCCGAGATCACTGAATCGAACGGCTCTTCGTCGATGGCCACGGTCTGCGGCGGCTCACTGTCGATGATGGACGCCGGGGTGCCGCTGAAATCGCCGGTCGCCGGTGTGGCGATGGGTCTGATTCTGGAAGACGACGGCAAATACGCCATCCTCAGCGATATTCTGGGCGACGAGGATCACCTCGGCGACATGGACTTCAAGGTGGCAGGCACTGCCGCGGGCATCACCAGCCTGCAGATGGACATCAAGGTTGCCGGGATCACCCCGGAAATCATGGAGCATGCGCTGGCGCAGGCCAAGGAAGGCCGGATGCACATTCTGGGCGAAATGGCGAAAGCCCTGACCCAGGCGCAGGCGTTCTCGGCCTACGCCCCCAAGATCGAGACCCTGACCATCCCGACCGACAAGATCCGGGAAGTGATCGGCTCGGGCGGCAAGGTGATCCGCGAGATCGTCGAGGTTTCAGGTGCCAAGGTCGATATCAACGACGACGGCGTGATCAAGATCGCCTCGAACAACGCCGACAACATCAAGAAGGCCTACGACATGATCTGGTCGATCGTGGCCGAGCCCGAGCTGGGCAAGATCTACACCGGCAAGGTGGTGAAGCTGGTCGATTTCGGTGCGTTCGTCAACTTCTTCGGCAAGCGCGACGGGTTGGTTCACGTTAGCCAGATCGCCTCCAAGCGGCTGCAACACCCGAACGAATACCTCAAGGAAGGCCAGGACGTGAAAGTCAAACTGCTGGGCTTTGATGACCGCGGCAAGGTCCGCCTGGGCATGAAGATGGTCGATCAGGAAACCGGGCTGGAAATCAGCGAGAGCGCCGAGGCATAAGCCCCGCCGCCCGACAGATCAGGCTCCGGTGGCGACACCGGGGCCTTTTTCATGGCCAGCTTACTGCGGCACCAGCACCTCGTAGCCCACCCCGTTCTGCCCCGCGATGGTCCAGCTTCCATCCAGCACTCCGTCGTTGCGGATGCGATAGATCGCCAGCCCCACCGCAGTGCCCATCTGATAGGCGGCCGAGAACACCTCGTCGCTGCGCATGCAGATGCCGCTCGAAGTGGTCGATCCGGTGGTCCAGGTGATGGCGCAGGTGACATCCGAAGTCAGCACAATCTCCGCCTGCCCGCCATAGGACGAACCGTTGAAATTGGTGCCCTGCACCGCGTAAAGCCCGCCGATGTCCTGTGCCCCGGCACTCTGGGCCGACAGCAGCGCAGCGACCAGCGCAAGTCTCGCAATCATTGTCATCCTCCTGAATTCCCGCAGCCACAAGATTACACACGATCAATCCCCGCCCAAGGAATTTGTGCAAGACCACGAAAAACGGCCCCGCAAACCGGGGCCGCTCTTCAGTCCCTGACGGTCCTTCATCGCTTGCGAAGACCGACCGTCAGGAAGGGATGAGCCCTTACTTCGGGGCCTTGGCAAAGCGCAGATAGGGCAGCTTGATGTCGAGCTTGCCATATTTGGCTTCGGCCTGCTCGTCGGTCAGGCTCAGCGCTACGATCACGTCCTGCCCCGGCACCCAGTTGGCGGGGGTGGCGATCGGCATGCCATCGGTGGCGCGCACCGCATCCAGCGCGCGCAGAATCTCGGCAAAGTTGCGCCCCACCGACATCGGATAAGCCATCGTCAGCTTGATCTTCTTGTCCGGCCCGATGATGAAGACGGTGCGCACCGTGGCCGAATTGGCCGGGGTGCGGCCGTCGGGCAGATAGGCATCGGCGGGCAGCATGTCGTAAAGCTTGGCCACCTTCAGGCTGGTGTCGTCGATGATCGGAAAATCGGCCGGCTTGCCGCCGAACGCCTCGATATCATGCTTCCACTTCTGATGGTCCTCGACGTTATCGACCGACACGCCGATCACCCGGGTCTTGCGCTTGGCAAATTCACCGGCAAGCTGCGCCACCGCCCCGAATTCGGTGGTGCAGACCGGGGTGAAATCCTTGGGATGCGAAAAGATGATGGCATAGCCATCGCCGATCCAGTCGTGGAAATGAATGGTCCCGGCGGTGGACTCGGCGGTGAAATCGGGGGCGGT
>CAYQPD010000045.1:6025-17940 GCA_964419305.1 uncultured Rhodobacter sp. | reverse complement strand
CCATGAGCGGATTGATCATCGACGCGGTTTCCATGCGGTTTGATCTGCCTGGGGGCGAAACCATCCAGGCGTTGCAGGATATCTCGCTGACCCTGGCGAAGGGCGAGCTGATGTCGGTGCTGGGCCCCTCGGGCTGCGGCAAGACCACGCTTCTGAACATCCTCGCGGGGTTTCTCGCCCCGACTGCGGGCCGCGTGCTGCTGGGCGACACGCCGGTCAGCGGGCCGGGGGCCGAGCGCGGGGTGGTGTTTCAGCAAGGCGCGCTGTTTGAATGGATGTCGGTGCGGCGCAATGTCGATTTCGGGCCACGCATGAAGGGCATGGCGCGGGCGACGCGCGACGCCATCACCGATCACCTGTTGGAGACCGTGGGCTTGCAGGATTTCATGGACAAGGCGGTGTATGAGCTGTCGGGCGGGATGCAGCAGCGGGTGGCGCTGGCGCGCTGCCTGGCCAACGACCCCGACGTGATCCTGATGGACGAACCGCTGGGGGCGCTTGATGCACTGACCCGCGAAAAGATGCAGGGTCTGGTGCTGAAGCTGTGGAAGGAAACCGGCAAGACCGTGGTGCTGATCACCCATTCGGTCGAAGAGGCCTTGCTGCTGGGCCAGCGGCTGGTGGTGATGGCGCCGCGTCCGGGGCGGGTGCTGCGCGAATACCGCCTGCCCTTTGCCGGGCTGGGGGCCGGTGCCGATCTGCGCGGGGTCAAGAAATCCGCCGGATTTGTCGAAAAGCGCGAGGAAATCCTCGAGATGATCTGGGGTATGGAAGAAGAGATCATGGGCCGCCCCGGCCCTCACCCGGCGGGGGTGGCATGATCGTTCTGGGCTTCTACATCGGGCTGTTCGTGCTGTCGTACGTTGTGGTGCGCGCCGCCCGCCGCCGCCGCGCCGCGCAAGACGATCTGATCAGCCGCAAGACCGTGACCTTCGGCGACGAAAGCGCGATCCGGCCCGACCGCACCGCTTCGGTGATCTCGGTGCTGACGATCTTTCTGATCTGGGGCGCGTTCACCGGCTCGAACTACGTCCCCGTCCATGTGCCCGGCCCGTTCATCGGCACGCTGAGCTTCAGCTACACCGCGCAGAACCCGGCGGGTGCGACCGACAGCGCGGTGGTGCATGTGCTGGTGCATGACGCGGGCGTGAAACCGGCGCCGCCCGAGGTCAGCCCCGGTGCCGGTTTTGCCCATGACGATGCCGCCACGGTGCCCGCCTGGCGCTCGGTGCTGATCAAGCCGGTGGCCAACGACGAGGGCGGCGCAGCACCGGGCTACCGCATCATCGCGATCAACGACCAGCCGATCGAGACCGATCAGCGCGTCGGGGTCGAGAATGGCGCGCTGGTGCTGACCGCCAAGGGATCATTGAATTTCGCGCCGCGCCGGGGCTGGCAGATGGAGCCGATCTGGCTGCCCGCGCCGGAACGAGTGGTGGCGCGGTTTTTCGAGATCGCCGCCAACGGCTATCAGAACATCCCGCTGTGGGAACATGTCGGGGCCTCGCTGATGCGGGTGCTGGCGGGGTTTGTGCTGGGCTCGCTGGTGGGGATACCGCTGGGCTATGCGATGGGGCTGTCGGGCTGGTTCCGGGGCTGGTTCGACCCGATCGTCGAGTTCATGCGCCCGGTGCCGCCGCTGGCGCTGATTCCGCTGGTGATCATCTGGTTCGGGATCTGGGAAACCGGCAAGATCGTGCTCTTGTTCCTCGCCGCGCTGTGGATCATGACGATCGCCGCGCGGGCCGGGGTGTCGGGGGTGCGGATCACCAAGATTCAGGCCGCCTATTCGCTGGGGGCCAGCAAATGGCAGATCATGCGCCATGTCATCATCCCCAACTCGCTGCCCGAGATCTTCACCGGGGCGCGGGTGGCGATGGGGGTGTGCTGGGGCACCGTGGTCGCGGCCGAGCTGGTGGCGGCGCAAAAGGGCGCGGGCATGATGATCATCGCCGCCTCGAAGTTCCAGTTGACCGACGTGGTGGTGATGGGAATCATCCTGATCGGCATCATCGGCTACGGCATCGACATCCTGATGCGCATCGCCGAGCGGGTGATGGTGCCATGGAAGGGGCGCGAGTAAGGCGGTGACCCAGCGGCGCTGACGCTGTAACATCTCCGTCCGCGGTTGGTCCTTGCAAGGGTGGGCGATTTCGCCCATTTTTCGCCACCGCATCTCAAGGAGCCTCCATGCGTCTTTCGCTTGCCCTGCCGCTGACCCTGGCGCTTGCCGCCCCTGCCCTCGCGCAATCCACCGATTGGCAGACCACCCTTGCCGCCGCACGCGGCCAGACCGTCTATTGGAACGCCTGGGGCGGCGACGCGCGCACCAATGATTTCATCACCTGGGTCGGCCAGCAGACCGAGGCGCGCTACGGCGTCAAGGTGGCGCAGGTCAAGCTGACCGATACCGCCGAGGCGGTGACAAGGGTGATTGCCGAAAAGGCGGCCGGGCAGGACGCGGGCGGCTCGGTCGATATGATCTGGATCAACGGCGCGAATTTTGCCGCGATGAAGCAGCAGGGCCTGCTGCACGGGCCGTTTGTGGCGGGCTTGCCGAACGCAGCTTACCTTGATCTTTCGCCCGGCTCTGCCGCTTCGGTCGATTTCACCGTGCCGGTCGAGGGCTATGAGTCGCCGTGGCGGCTGGCGAAATTCGTCTTCACCTACGATTCGGCGCGCGTCGATGCCCCGCCAGCCACGATGGCCGGCTTTGTGGATTGGGCCGCCGCCCATCCCGGTCGCCTGACCCACCCCAACCCCAGCAACTTCATGGGGGCGACCTTTCTCAAACAGGCGCTGATCGAACTCGCCCCCGACCCGTCGGTGCTGCAAGCCCCCGCTAGCGACGAAAACTTTGCCGCCGCCACCGCCCCCTTGTGGGCGTGGTATGATGCCTTGCGCCCCAACCTGTGGCAGGGCGGCACGACCTTCCCGGAAAACCAGTCGGTGCAGCAGCAGTTGCTGAACGACGGCGAAGTGGACATTTCGATGTCGTTCGATCCGGCCTCGACCGCCGCCGCCATCGAACAGGGCCTGCTGCCCGAGACCGCGCGGGTGTTCGTGCCTGCCGGCGGCAGCATCGGCAACATCAGCTTTGTCGCCATCCCCTACAACGCCGCCAACTGGCAGGGCGCCGAGGTGGTGGCGAATTTCCTGCTTGATCCGGCAACCCAGGCCCATATGCAGGACATCACCGTTCTCGGCAGCTATTCGGTGCTCGATCCGGCCCGGCTGGATGCGACCGCAGGCACCGCTTTTGCCGCCCTGCCGACTGCCCCGGCCCTGCCGGGCGTGGCCGACCTTGGCCCGACCCTGATCGAGCCGCACGCAAGCTGGATGACCCGCCTGACCGAGGAATGGGCGCGGCGCTACACGAAATGACGGAACCGGGCCGCGCGCTGCGGGCAACCGTGCTGGTGCTGGTGCTGGGCGGGATCATCCTGCCGATCACCCTGGGCCTGTGGGAAACCCTGCGCGCGGCCTTCGGCATCCTGCCCGCGATCGGGGCGCGTGAGCTGTCGCTCGAGCCGTGGCGCGCGCTGGTCGCACTGCCGGGGTTTGCCACCAGCCTGCGGCTGACCCTGATCACCGGCTTCGGGGCCACCGTGCTGGCGCTGGTGCTGGCGACCGGGTTCTGCGCCGCGGTGCATGGCCGGATCGGGGCCAGCGCCGGAGCTCGGCTGCTGGCCCCCTATCTTGCCGCCCCGCACGCGGCGCTGGCGATCGGGGTGGCCTTCCTGATCGCGCCCTCGGGCTGGATCGCGCGGCTGATCTCGCCGTGGCTGACCGGCTGGACCCTGCCGCCGCAGATTGCCAGCGTCCATGACGGCTGGGGCCTTGCGCTGATGCTGGGCCTGCTGGTCAAGGAGGTGCCGTTCTTGCTGCTGGTGATCCTGTCGGCGCTTGGCCAGGTGCCGGTGCGCCAGCATCTGGCCGCCGGGCGCGCGCTTGGCTACGGGCGCGGCATGGTCTGGCTCAAGCTGATCATGCCGCAGGTCTATCCGCTGATCCGGCTGCCGGTGTTCATCGTGCTGGCCTTTGCTCTGTCGGTGGTCGATGTCGCGATCATCCTTGGCCCGTCGAACCCGCCCACCCTGGCCGTCGCGATCACCCGCTGGTATGCCAGCGCCGACACCCGCCTGATCCTGCCCGCCTCGGCGGCGGCGCTGGTGCAGGGCGCGGTGGTGATCGGGGCAATTGCGCTGTGGATCGGGGGCGAGCGGCTGGTGGCCGCACTTGGCCTGCGCTGGCTGCGCGCGGGGGGGCGCGGGCGGTCGGCCGAGCCGGGCCTGATGGCGGCCTCGGCGCTGGTGGCGGGGCTGATGGGGCTCGGGGTGCTGGCGCTGGCGGGGCTGGCGGTCTGGTCGCTGGCCTGGCGCTGGCCGTGGCCGCTGGCCTTGCCCGCAAGCTGGTCGCTGGCGGGGTGGCTGAACCCAGGCAGTGGCTGGGGTGGGGCGTTGGCGCTGACCCTGGGGCTGGGGCTGGCTACCACCGGGCTGGCGCTGGTGCTGTCAATTGCCTGGCTTGAGGGCGAGGATCGGGCGCGACGGGGTCGGGCCCGCTGGGCCGCGGGCCTGATCTATCTGCCGCTGCTGGTGCCGCAGATCGGCTTTCTTTACGGGCTGAACGTGGCGGCGCTGCGGATCGGGCTGGGCGGCGGCATCCCGGCGGTGATCTGGGCGCAGGAGCTGTTCGTGTTTCCCTATGTGATGATTGCGCTCTCCGAGCCGTGGCGCGCGCTTGATGCGCGGCTGCTCCATACCGCCGCCGCCCTTGGGGCCAGCCCGCTGCGCCGCCTGCTGGCGGTCAAGCTGCCGGTCCTGCTGCGCCCGATCCTGACCGCCGCCGCGATCGGCTTTGGCGTGTCGGTGGCGCAGTATCTGCCGACCCTGTTTCTCGGGGCGGGGCGGGTCGCCACCCTGACCACCGAGGCGGTCACGCTGTCGTCGGGTTCCGACCGCCGCGTGGTCGGCATCTACGCCGTGCTGCAGGCCGCCCTGCCGCTGGCCGCCTACCTTGCCGCGATTGCCTTGCCCGCCATGGTGCACCGCAACCGGCGCGCGCTGAGTGGCGAGTTCGGCGCATGAGCCTGGATCTTGCCGCCCTCACCGTCACCTTGCGCGGCAGCCCAAAGCCGCTGTTCGCGGCCCTGACCCTGAGCGTGCCTTTGGGCGCGGTGGTGACGGTGCTGGGGCCATCGGGGGTGGGCAAATCGACCCTGCTCGACGCCATCGGTGGCCACCTGGCGCATGGCTTTACCTGCACCGGGCGGGTGATGCTGAACCGGCGCGATGTGACCGGCCTGCCCGCCGAGGCACGCCGCATCGGTATCCTGTTTCAGGACGCGCTGATGTTTCCGCACCTCTCGGTCGGCGACAATCTGGCCTTCGGCCTGACTCGTGCGGTGCGCGGACGCAAAGCCCGCCGCGCCGCGGTCGAGGCGGCGCTGGAACAGGCCGGCCTCGGCGGTTTTCACGACCGCGACCCCGCCACCCTGTCGGGCGGCCAGCGCGCCCGCGCCGCCCTGATGCGCGCCCTGCTGGCCCGGCCGCTGGCGCTGCTGCTCGACGAGCCGTTTTCCGCGCTCGACAGCCAGTTGCGCAGCGAAATCAGGGGCTTCGTGTTCGATCACATCCGCGAGCGCGGCATTCCCGCCCTGCTGGTCACCCATGATCTGCGCGACGCCAGGGCGGCCGGCGGAGCGGTGATCACGCTGTAGGGGCTTCGGCCGCCGTATCCCAGGTCAGGCTGTGGGGGTCGAACGTCGCCGACAGGCGTGGCTTGACGACCTCGAACCAGGGCGACAGATCGAAATCGCGCGGGGTGAACAGCGAATGATGCCGGATGTGCAGGGTTTCGCGCCGGGCATAGGTGTGGCCGGAACCGGTCTCGGTCACCGCGACGTCGGGCAGGATCGGGTAATGCACCGACTGGAACGCCTGCGCGATCAGCGACGAACAGATCGCCCGGGTCGGATCACCCGACCCGACCGCCAGCATCCGCCTGCGCCAGCGCACCGGCACCGGCGGGGTCGGAAAGAAATAGCGCAGCAGATCGAAGATGTTGCGCATGTCGTAGCGCAGGCCGATCCGGGCCACCATGAACGCGACCACCGCCGCGCGCTCGGCCTCGGTCAGGCCGACAGCGCGGCAGATGCGGGTGTTGTATTCGGCGTAGAACGACAGTGGCGTGGCGACACAACCCTGCCCGACGTTGACCTCGATCAGACGCGGGCGCTCACTCCCATCCGCCGGAGCGGGCAGCGCATCGCCGACGAACAGCGCGGCGTGCGACCAGGTGGACTGGGTCAGATACTTGATCGCGTTCGAGACCCGCTCGCGGCCCTCGACCAGCAGCACGTCGCCGGGGCGCAGGGTGCGGCACAGGGTGGGAAAGTCGGACGGGGTGTAGGGCCGGTAGCCCGAACTTGGCTGGTTGAGCTTGCGCGCCAGCCGACGCCCGATCCGGTCCAGCATCGAGTCGCAGGCGGATTGCAGGCGCATCGCGGTGTTCCTTTCGTCGCTGGCGTTCCCCTTGCCCTTGACTGCGTGACCCGCAACCGGGGGGGTGCGTTACAACCGCACGGGGGCTTCGACCATTCGCCAAAAGATAATGCCTGTGCTCCGACGCGGGTGCAAGCCGACGTGAAGGCTCTGGCACGGCGCCACCCGACGCCGCCCGCCCCGGATCAGTCGTGGTGGATCACCGCGCCGGGGTGGAACGCCGCGAAGGCAAAGGCAAAGGGCACCGAATAGACCACCAGGGTCTGGCTGCCATCCGCCGCCAGGCGCTCGACCACCACCCCGCCGACATCGCGCCCAGCGCTGATCTGCCCGGCATCCAGCGCCGAGGCCTGCCCCGCGCGCCACGAAATCTGAAGATCATCGACCCGCACCGGCCCGTTGGCGCGGATGAAATCAAAGCTCCAGGCGGCGTTCACGCCTTCGATCGCCACCACCCGCATCAGCGCCTCGCCGGGGCCGTCATAGCTGCCATCGTAAAGAAACGGCCGGATGCTGGTGTCGTAACCGGCGTAGGGGTTGCGCCCGTAGGGCCGCGCACCGGGATCATCGGGCATCAGCACCAGCCCGGTCGGATTGCGCGCCGTAAACTCGGCCCAGGATTCCAGCCGCGACGGCAGGGTTTTCAGCACGGTCCCCAGCCTGAGCCCGATGATCGCCCGGCCCTCGAATTGCTGCCACCAGCTTTCCGAGGCGCGGTCATACATCACCATGTCGGAATGGCGCAGCTTGCCGGTGGTGCCGAAGGTGGTGGCCTCGCCCGCCACCCTTCGGTCGAACACGATCGCGGAATTGCACAAGGGGCAGTAGGTCACCGCGATCGGCACCCCGGCCATGGTGTCGTTGACGATCTCGTGCCAGATCAGCACCGACAAGGGATAGGCCCGCGCCTCGCCGTTGATCTCGACACTCACCACCGGATCGCTGGCGGCGGGTACCGGCTGCACCCGCGCGACCTTGGCAAACATCGGATCGTCGATTGCCGGGATGCCATCCTTGGGCGGCCCGCCCGACAGGATTTCGCCAAACGCCACCGCGCTGTGGCTGAAATCGGTGGCCGGCCATTCCGCCTGCCACCCGGCGGGCGGGGTTTCGCCACCCGCCATGGTGGCAAAGGCCAGCGCCGCCGCCGCCAGCATCAGGTGTTTCATGCCTTCCTCCCAAGCATTGTGCCCGCAAGCGTGGCAATCACGGCAAACGCCGCCGCCATCACCGCGATCCAGCCGATCAACCAGAACCGCCCGGCCAGCGCGTCCTCGGCAAACGAGGCGGCAAAGCGCGCCTTGCCGACCCCGGTCGCGACCGCTGCCACCAGCAGCGCCGTCGCCGCCAGCGCCAGCCGCACCCGCCCGCTCGCGCCCAAGGCGCGCATACCCAGCCAGACCAGCGCCCCGATCCCGGTGCCAAGATACCCCACCTTCAGCGCCCACCACGGATGCGCCCCAAACGCCAGCGTGCCACCCGCCGAGGTGAAGGCCAGGGTCGCACCAAGGGCGATCAGCCCCGCCCCCGTGTCCGATCGCTGCCAGTGCTGCATGTCGTCGCTCCCCTGCCGCCAACCCGGCCTTGCGCGGCCGCAAACCTCGTGCCAGTCGTCGCGGATGTCCGTGCCGCCCCTTGCAGGCATTCCGCATCGGGCGGCGACTGGCAGAGCCTATTGTGGGGTCAGACCGGGCGGCGCGCAAATCACGGCTGTTCACTTCGGATTGTGCGGGACGGCGGCAACAGGATAGTGCTCAGGCCCGCGCCGGGCCGATCCGCCCGGCCAGATCATCCGCGATGTGAATCGCGATGATGTCGTCGAAACTGGCGTCGGCCACAAAGCCCAGGGCGCGGGCGCGGGCGGGATCGAAATTCTCGGGCCAGCCCGCCACGATCCGGGCAATTGCCGGATCGGGTTCCACCCGGATCAGATCGACCGCCGCCTGCCCCGCCACCCGGCGCAGGGCCTCGATTTCTTCCGCCACGCTGGCGCACAGACCGGGCATGGTCAGGCTGCGGCGCTGGCCAAGATCGGCAGTATCCAGCACCGCCGCGTGCTGCATGAACCCGACCGCCGCGCGCGGGCTGGCAAACCAGTGCCGCACCCGATCACTGACTGGCAGCACGGCGGGCAAGCCCACCAGCGGCTCGCGCAGGATGTTAGAGAAGAACCCCGACGCCGCGCGGTTGGGCGCCCCCGGCCGCACGCACAGCGTCGGCAGACGCAGCGCGATGCCATCAAGCAACCCGCGCCTGCTGTAATCAGCCAGCAACAGCTCGACGATCGCCTTCTGGGTGCCATAGCTGGTGGCCGGGGTGGTGAAATAGTCGTCGTTGATCACCTCCGGAAAGGGTGCGCCAAACACCGCAATCGACGAGGCAAACACCAGCCGCGGCCGGTAGCCGCAAGCCATGTTCTGAACCCGGATCGCCTCGAACAACGCCCGTGTGGCATCCAGATTGACCGCGTAGCCCTTGGCGAAATCGACCTCGGCCTCGCCCGACACCACCGCCGCCAGATGAAAGATCACCCCCGGCCGCTCTGCCACCAGCCGCGCCGCCGCCCCCGGCTGCACCAGATCGACCGCCGCAAGCGTCACCGCGCCACCAAAACCTGCCGGGCGCGGTGGCACCACCACATCGGCCAGCCGCAAGCGCGAGATTGGCACCCCGCCAAGGCTGCCCGGTGCCAGTGCCTGCGCCAGCTTGCGCCCCAGCATCCCCGCCGCCCCGATGATCAGCACGTCCATGCTGAGACCCTTTCCCTTGATACCGGGCCAACCCTACCACGCCACGCGACAAATTCGCACCGCGGATGGTCGCTTTTCGGTAGCTTGTGATGGCCGATGTGCGGGATACGTCAGAGCAATGCGCCCACGCCGCGCGCAAACCCCAGGAAGGCCCGAGCCATGTTCCTTTCCGTGTTCGACCTGTTCAAGATCGGCATCGGCCCGTCGTCAAGCCACACCATGGGGCCGATGGTCGCGGCGGCGCGGTTTCTGGCCACCCTGCGCGCCAGCCCGTTTCAGGCCCATGGGCTGCGCGCCAGCCTGCACGGCAGCCTTGCCTTCACCGGCATCGGCCACGCCACCGACCGCGCCACCATCCTTGGCCTCGCAGGCTTTGACCCGGCCAGCTATGACGCCGCCAAGGCCGAAGCCACGTTGGCCACCATCCGCGCCACCAAGGTTATCCAGCCGCCCGGCCTGCCGCCGCTGCGCTTCGACCCCGCGCACGATCTGGTGTTCGACTATGGCCCGGCCCTGCCCGGCCATGCCAACGGCCTGATCCTGCGCGCCACCGACGCCCAGGGCGACGTGATCCTCGAGGAAACCTACTATTCGATCGGCGGCGGCTTCGTTCTGACCGCAACCGAGCAAGCCGAGGCGCAGGGGGTGAAAGCCGACGCCCCCTCGGCCGTGCCCTACCCGTTCGAGACCGCCGCCGCGATGCTGCGGATGGCCACCACCTCGGGCCTGACGATTGCCGCGATGAAACGCGCCAACGAGCTCAAATTCCGCAGCGCTGCCGAACTCGATCAGGGCCTCGCGCGGATCTGGCAGGTGATGAACGATTGCATCAACCGTGGCATCGCCGGAAGCGGCATCCTGCCGGGGGGGCTGAAGGTGCGCAGGCGCGCCAGGGGCATTCATGACGCCCTGCTGGCCGAGCGCGGCTTGAATCTGACCGCGCCGCACACCACCAACGACTGGATGAGCCTTTACGCCATGGCGGTGAACGAGGAAAACGCGGCCGGCGGTCAGGTCGTGACCGCCCCCACCAACGGCGCCGCCGGGGTGGTGCCGGCGGTGATCCGCTACTGGCTCGACCATGTGCCGGGGGCCACCCCCGCGCGGCTGGGCGAGTTCCTGCTGACCGCCGCTGCGATCGGCGGCATCGTCAAGCACAACGCCTCGATCTCGGGGGCGGAATGCGGCTGCCAGGCCGAAGTCGGTTCCGCCGCCGCGATGGCCGCCGCCGGTTTTGCCGCCGTGCAGGGCGGCACCCCGGCGCAGGTTGAAAACGCCGCCGAGATCGCGCTCGAGCATCACCTCGGCATGACCTGCGACCCGGTCCGGGGCCTGGTGCAGGTGCCGTGCATCGAGCGCAACGGGCTGGGCGCGATCAAGGCGATTGCCGCCGCCAGCCTCGCCTTGCGCGGCGACGGCACCCACCTTGTCAGCCTTGATGCCTGCATCGAAACCATGCGTCAGACCGGCCACGACATGCACGAGAAATACAAGGAAACCTCGCTTGGCGGCCTGGCCGTCAACGTGCCGAACTGCTGAGCCCAAGGTGCCCCCTCGCGCCAATTCTCCTTTGTCCAAATATTCCCGCCGGAGGCCCCTGAGCCGCCCCCTCGGGGCGGCGAGGCAAAAGGCGTGGCCCGGCACGGGCCACCTTGTGGTCATCGCCGACACCCGCCCCCAGCCGCGCTTTCGCGCTGGACGCCGCCCCCGGCCCCGGCTAGGCCGCGCCCCATGAGCCAAGACCGTATCCTGCCCGGCGTGGTGCTTCTGCTGGCCTTCTGCGTGCTGGCACCGCTCTTGGATGTCTCCTCCAAACTGGCCGCCGCCGCGATTCCGGTGGGTCAGATCACCGCTGCGCGTTTCGTTGTGCAGGGTGCCCTGATGCTGCCGGTGGTCCTGGTGATGCGGCTAAGCTGGCGGGTCAGCCCAATGATCCTGGGCCTCGTCAGCCTGCGCGCGTTGTTCCTGATCGTCTCGACTTACGGCTTTGTCGCCGCGGTGGCGGTAATGCCGATCGCCGACGCGCTGGCGATCGTGTTTTTCGAGCCGTTCATCGTGATGATCGTGGGCCACTTCCTGTTTGGCGACAGCGTCGGGCCGCGCCGGATCGGGGCCAGCGTGGTCGGCTTTGCGGGCACAATGCTGGTGATCCAGCCATCGCTGGCGCTTTACGGCTGGGTCACCCTGTTTCCGCTGGGCTCGGCGTTCGCCTTTGCCGCCTACATGCTGGTGACCCGCGCCATATCGGCCGCCATCCACCCCGTCACCATGCAGTTGCACACCTCGATTGCCGGGGTCGTGCTGTGCCTGCCGGTGCTGGTGCTGGCGAATGGCTCGGGGCTGGCCACGCTCGACCCGGTGCTGCCGCAAGGCATTTTCTGGCTGTGGCTGTTCGGGGTCGGGTTCTGGGCGGCCCTCGCCCACATCTGCATGACCTATGCCCTGAAATTCGCGCCTTCGGCCACCCTGGCGCCGCTGCAGTATCTTGAAATCATCGTCGCGGTGGCGCTTGGCTATCTGGTGTTCGGCGATTTCCCCAATGCCCTGACCTGGGCCGGGATCGTGCTGATCGTGGCCTCGGGGCTTTACCTCATCACCCGCGAGCAGGTGGTGGCGCGCCGCCAGCGCACCGCGACCGCCAGCCCGGCACCAGCCCATC
>CAYQPD010000045.1:0-5925 GCA_964419305.1 uncultured Rhodobacter sp. | reverse complement strand
TTCAGCACCGCCAGCGCGTGATCCACCCGCCCGCCGCCGGTGCCGACCGCCAGCACGAAGGGCGCCGCAATCGCGCGCAGCGCCTTGTCGAAATCGGTGGTCACTTGTTCGGTCACAAGGTGCAACCGCGCCGGACCAAGGCTGGCGCGGGCGGCGTCGCTGAGGCTGTCGAGATCGCCGATCACCGCTTCGGGGCAGTGCCCATGCGCCAGCGCCCGGTCGGCCCCGCCATCGGCCGCCACCAGGCGCGGCGCGCGGGCCAGCGCCAGCGCCAGATCGCGCCGCGCAACCGGCCCGCCCGCTACCAGCGTGACCCCACGCGAAGATTCGACAATCGGCTGATTCATTGGGATACTGGACTCGAATTAAGGCAATGTGTCAGGGATCGGAACATAATCAATCCTTCAAATTACCCCCTTCTGTCCATGGAAATGATCCGGATCGGGGGCCATTTGAAGACCTGTGTTGGTAGAAGGCGAGCATCCGATGGACGGCGCAAGTAAAATCCTCACGGTGTCTTACGGCACATTCTCGTGCACCCTTGAAGGGTTCAACGATCCCTTCAGCACGATGAAGGCGATTGCCGAATACTTTCGCGACCTTGCCGCCGATGACCGCTACTTCGGGGCCGAGCCGCCCACCCCCGATGCCGCCATGCTGCACCAGATCGCCGAGCGCGAAATCCATCGCCGGGTCGAGGCCAAGATCGAGGCCAACGGCGTGATCCTGCGCGCCGCAGGTGGTCCGTTGCCGGAAGCCCCGGCACCCCGGCCTGCCGAACTTGCAGCACCCCAATTCGTGCCGCAGCCGGTCACACCCGCGGTGTCCGACAGCGTTGCCGCCAAGCTGATGCGGATCCGCAATGCCGTGGCGCAGGCGCGCCTGCCGCTGGCCGAGGATGGTGCCGACTACGGCGAAGACCTGCCCGCCGCCAGTGCCGACCACGCGTTCGAGCAGCCTGCGAGCGAACCCGAAGCGGCCCCCGCTGTGGTCGCCGCCGAACCGGCAATCCTGCCCGAAGACATTTTGCCCGAAGGCGCCCAGCCGGACGCCAACCTTCTGGGCACCCCCCTGCCCGAAGACGCCCTGCCCGAAGACGCCCTGCCTGAAGACGCCCTGCCTGAAGACAGCGCAGCCCCGCCCGAGACGGTGACCTGCGATCAAGACCTCCTGCCCGAAGATGCCATCGCCGAGGACGCCGCAACCGACGGCCCCGCCGACCGGATGGCGGGCGAAGCCGAGCCGGTCACCCCGGCCATGGCGGTGGTGGCCCCCGACGCTGAACCGACCCCGGACGTAACGCCCGAAGTGCCGCTCAACGATACCGGACCACGGGCCAACGACTGGGACGTCATCGACCTTGCCGACGACGATCAGGCGGACACCGATCTCGCCCCCGACGTTCTCGCGCCTGAAGATTGGGCTCCGGAAGACCTGGCCGAGACCGCCCTTCCCGGCGCAGGTCCCGCCCAACCTGCCGCCCCCGATCGACCGGAGTCCGACACCTGGGACAGCGATGACGCGATGATCGCCGCTTCACCCGCGTCGGCCGCGTCGGCCGCGCGCGCGGCAACCCTTGCGACCCGGCAAGACGCCACTCCCGAAATCCTTGCCTACCCCGCACCGGCTGCCACGGCTGCCGATCCGGACGGCGCTGCCGCCGCCCTTGAGCCCGAAATGGCGCAGCCGGAAGACGCGGCCGTGGCCCCGGAGTCGCCCGAGCACGCCACCATCAGCGACAAGATCCGCCGCGCCCGTGCCCGGGTCATCAGGATCCATCGTGACGATGGCGCCAGTGTGGCCCCAGCCCCGGCCAGGCCAACCCCCGGTGCGCTGACGCCCGAGGCCGAGGCCGACCTGCTGCGCGAGTTGGCCGCGCTGGAAAGCGATGCCGCCCCGGCGGCACCCACGCCCATCGGCAACCCGGGCCAAACCCCGGATGCCAGCCGCAAACGGCTGAACGACAGCTCGGGCGATGCCGCGGTCAGCCGCCTGATCGGCCAGACCAACAGCGAAATGGCCGATCCCGAAAACCGCCGCCGCCTGGCCGCGATCTCACATCTCAAGGCCGCGGTTGCGGCCACCGTGGCGGATCGCATCGCCGGTGCCACCCAAGGCCCCTCGGAGGCCGATCGCATCACCCCCTACCGCAGCGATCTGACCCGCCTGGTGCGACCTTCGGCAGGGGGGCTGGCGGCCCCGACCGATCGCCCCCCGCTGCTGGTGCTGGTGTCCGAACAGCGCATCGACCGCAAGCTGGCAGCCCCGGTCGCCCCGGCCCCGGTTGACGACGCCAAGCCGGTGATCCGCCCGCGCCGGATTCGCGCGGCCTCGAACCTTGCGGTGCAGGACGAGCTGATTGATGATGAGGATGAGGTGGGCGATACCGCCGACAACATCTTTACCGATCCCAAGGGCTTTGCCGAATTTGCCGCCCGCCTTGGAGCCCGCAGTCCGACCGAACTGATCGAGGCCGCTGCCGCCTATTGCGTCTGCGTCGAAGGCCGCCCGCACTTCTCGCGCCCGCAACTGATCGTCCAGGTCGCGGCGCTGGCGGGCGATGGCACGGCCAGCCGCGAGACCAGCCTGCGCAGCTTTGGCGTGCTGCTGCGCGACGGCAGGATCACCAAGATCAAGCGCGGCCAGTTCGCCCTGAACGAAAGCTCGGCCTTGCTTGCCGCCGCGCGCAAGCTGGTCGGCTGAACCCGGCGCTGAACGCGGTCAGGCGGAGGGGCCCGGCCCTTCCGCCTTGTTGTTGGCAGCGGGGGCGAGGTCGGGGTCAGGCTGGCCGACGCCGCGGAACACCGCGCGCAACGGCAGCATCCACAAAAATCCCAAGCCGCCATAAACCGCCAGCTCCAGCCAGAACGGCGGCCGGTCGATCAGCCCCACCACGGTGACCGCCGCCACCACGTAAAGCGGCATCCCGACCAGCAGGATCAGCAGTGACAGCCGTCGGCGGGTGCGGTAACTCAGGGGCATGGTGGTCCTTCCGGCCTGACCGATACCTCATCCGCCCTGCCGGGCGTCTTCGGTGCAACAGCACCAGCGAAGACGCCCGGCAGGGCGGATGAGCGATCGGTGTGCCGCCTCAATCGACAAACGGGTCGGTGACAAGGATGGTATCCTCGCGCTCGGGCGAGGTGGACAGCAACGCCACCGGGCAATTGATCAGCTCTTCGATCCGGCGCACGAATTTCACCGCTGCCCCCGGCAGTTGCGCCCAACTGCGCGCGCCCGCAGTGGTTTCGGACCAACCTTCCAGTTCCTCGTAGATCGGCGTCACCCGCGCCTGGGCATCGGCGGCGGTCGGCAGATAGTCCAGCCGCACCCCGTCGAGATCATAGCCGACACAGATCTTCAGGGTCTTGAATCCGTCAAGCACGTCAAGCTTGGTCAGCGCGATTCCGTGCATCCCCGAGAGGGCACAGGTCTGGCGCACCAGCACCGCATCGAACCAGCCGCAGCGCCGCTTGCGCCCGGTGACGGTGCCGAATTCATGCCCGCGTGTCCCCAGCCGCTCGCCATCGGCGTCGTTGAGTTCCGCCGGGAACGGGCCTTCGCCGACCCGCGTGGTATAGGCTTTCACGATCCCCAGCACAAAGTCGATCGCCCCCGGCCCGAGGCCCGTGCCGGTGGCGGCCTGACCGGCGATCACGTTCGAGGAGGTGACAAAGGGGTAGGTGCCGAAGTCGATGTCGAGCAGCGCCCCCTGCGCCCCCTCGAACAGGATGCGCTTGCCCGCCCGGCGCGCCTCGTTGAGCACCTTCCACACCGGCGCGGCATAGGGCAGCACCTGCGGCGCGATCGCCCGCAGCGCGGCCAGCAGTGCGGCGCGATCGACCGGGGGCATCTCCAGCCCGCGGCGCAGCGCATCGTGGTGGGTCAGCAGCCGGTCCACCCGCAATTCCAGCGTGGCGGCATCGGCCAGATCGGCCACCCTTATCGCCCGCCGCCCGACCTTGTCCTCGTAAGCCGGCCCGATGCCGCGCCCGGTGGTGCCGATTTTCGCAGTGGCGGTATGAGCCTCGCGGGCGCGGTCAAGCTCGCCGTGCAGCGGCAGGATCAGCACCGCGTTTTCCGCGATCATCAGGTTGTCGGGGGTGATCACCACCCCCTGCGCGCGCAGCTTGGCGATCTCGGTCACCAGATGCCAGGGGTCGAGCACCACGCCGTTGCCGATCACGCTGAGCTTGCCCGCCCGCACGATCCCCGAGGGCAGCAGGCTGAGCTTGAACACGGTGCCGTCGATCACCAGAGTGTGCCCCGCGTTGTGCCCGCCCTGAAAGCGCGCGATCACGTCGGCGCGCTCGCTGAGCCAGTCAACGATCTTGCCCTTGCCCTCGTCGCCCCACTGCGCCCCCACGACAACCACGTTGGCCATGTTTGTGTCCTTGCGTCTGAAAGAAACCCCGCGTTCTATAGCGGCAGGGCCGCGGCAGCGAAACTGCAAAATGGCCGCAGCGGCCAAGGGGGATCGAATGTTTGCCTACATCACCATCGGCACCAACGACCTGGCGCGGGCGCAGCGCTTCTATGATGCGACCCTTGCTACCCTCGGCGCAACCAGACTCGTCACATCAGACTGCGAACTTGGCTATGGCCCGGCGGGTGGCCCGCCCCGGCTGTGGATCAACCACCCGTTCGACGGGCGACCCGCCAGCGTCGGCAACGGCTCGATGCCCGCCCTGATCGCCGCCACGCGCGCCGCGGTCGATGCCTTTCACGCCGCCGCGCTGGCCCATGGTGGCAGCGACGAGGGCGCGCCGGGACTGCGCCGCTACGGGCCCGATTTCTACGCCGCCTACCTGCGCGACCCCGACGGCAACAAGCTGTCGGCACTGTGCAATCGGGCCCCATGACGCTCGCCCGGCTGGCCATGAGGGCACCCCACCCCGCACCCCTGACCTGCCTGCCCCAATTCTCCTTTGCGCAAATATCCCAAGGGGTGAGGCCCGCAGGGCCGAGGGGGCAGCGCCCCCTTGCGCGCCGACCGCCATCCGCCTAAGTAGGCGCGTCATCACCCGGAAAGCCCGCGCCAATGGAAAACGTCATCCTCACCATCCACCTGATCCTGGCGCTGCTGCTGATCGGCGTGGTGCTGCTTCAACGCTCCGAGGGCGGCGGCCTGGGGATGGGCAGCAGTGGTGGCACCATGACCAGCCGCGGTGCTGCCACCGCGCTGACCCGGCTGACCTGGATTTTCGCGATTGCCTTCATCATCACCTCGGTCGCGCTGACCTTGCTGGCCGCCAAGAACTCGACCGGATCGTCGGTGATCGACCAGATCGGCGGCACCGCGCCCGCACCGGCACCGGCCTTGCCGCTGACGGTGCCCGGCAGCGATCTGACGCTGCCGCCCGCCCCGGCCACCGCGCCGTTGACCCCGCCGCGGGTCGATGGCGGTGCGGCAACCGGCGACACCCCCGCTCCTGCCCCGGCCGGAAACTGACTGCCGCCAACACGCGGGGCGACCACAAGCAATTGTCTGCCTGCTCAAAGGGCAGACAGCATGTTGCGGTCCGGTTGCGTTCTGCCCGACGTTAGGCTATTGCTCGACTCCCGTGATGGTGTGATTCCCCAAGCGCGAATCGAGCACCAATAAAACGCATTTCACGGGGGTTCCCACGCATGGCACGCTACATCTTCATCACCGGCGGCGTGGTATCCTCGCTGGGCAAGGGGCTGGCCTCGGCCGCCCTCGGGGCCTTGCTGCAAGCCCGCGGCTACACGGTGCGGCTGCGCAAGCTTGACCCTTATCTCAACGTCGATCCCGGCACGATGTCGCCGTTCGAGCATGGCGAAGTGTTCGTGACCGACGACGGCGCCGAGACCGATCTTGACCTTGGCCATTACGAGCGTTTCACCGGCGTCGCGGCGCGCCAAAGCGACTCGGTGTCGTCGGGCCGGATCTATTCCAACGTG
>CAYQPD010000044.1:1811-18310 GCA_964419305.1 uncultured Rhodobacter sp. | reverse complement strand
AGGGTGCCGAAGTTGGCCTTGCCCGGAATCACCTTGGTCTCGCCGGTGCCCGTGATCACGGTGGCGTCGCCCTCATCGCTGCCAACCTCGCCATAGGCGAACAGCGGCAGGTTCGACCCCATGCCGAAGCCGCCATCCACCAGCATGCCGAAAGTTGGCTCTTCGCCATCGCGAAAGTATTCGGCCACCACATTGTCGCCGCTGCTGCCATCAACCAACGGACTGCCGGTGAAGCGATCAACGTTGATGAAATGTCCGCCCGGCGGCACCCGGAACTTGCCACCGCCATATTTCGCCACCGCCGCCTGCATGAAGGCCTGAAACACCGGGCCGCACATCCCCGCCCCCGAGGCATGCGGCATCGGGCGCGGCTGATCATGACCGATATAGCAGCCCGCCGCGATGTTGCTGGTATAGCCGATGAACCAGACATCCTTGGAATCATTGGTGGTGCCGGTCTTGCCCGCGAACGGCACCGGCAGGTGGATACCGCGCCCGGTGCCCCGTTGCACCACGCCTTGCAGCATCGAGGTCAACTGATAGGCGGTGATCGCGTCCATCACCCGCTCGCGCCGCGACACGATCCGGGGGGCAAAACCGGCGCCAAGGCTGGCCAACTGGCAATCTTCGCAGACCCGCTGGTCATGGCGGTAGATGGTCTTGCCGTAGCGGTCCTGCACCCGGTCCACCAGAGTCGGCTCGACCCGCTCGCCACCATTGGCGAACATCGAATAGGCCGCCACCATCTTGAACAGGGTGGTTTCCTGCGCCCCCAGCGCGTTGGCCAGAAACGGGTTCATCGGATCATAGACGCCAAAGCGTTCGGCATAGATCGCCACCGTGTCCATCCCGATTTCCTGGGCAATCCGCACCGTCATCAGGTTGCGCGACTGCTCGATGCCGGTGCGCATCGGGGCCGGACCGTAGAACTTGTTCGAGGCGTTCTTGGGCCGCCACATCCCCTGCGGCGTGTTGACCTCGATCGGCGCGTCGATGATGATGGTGGCGGGGCTGAAGCCGCTGTCAAGCGCCGCCGCATAGACGAAGGGCTTGAAGCTTGACCCCGGCTGGCGGGTGGCCTGGGTGGTGCGGTTGAACACCGAATCCTGATAGCTGAAGCCGCCCTGCATCGCCAGCACCCGGCCGGAATTCACGTCCATCGCCATGAACGCGCCCTGCACCTCGGGCACCTGGCGCAGCGACCAGCGCTTGAAGCTGCCGTCGTCGTTGGTGATCGCGCGCACCAGCACCACGTCGCCGACCTCGACCAGATCGCCAGCGCCCTTGGCTTTGGCACCCAGCTTGCCGTCGGCCAGACGCTTGCGCGCCCAGCTCACATCCTCGGCCGGAATGAAATGGCCGTCCGGATCGTCCTCGACCCCTTCGATCCCGATCCGCGCCGCCTTGCCGGTCGTCGCCAGCACCACCGCCGGATGCCAGCCCGCGATATCGCGCGGCACCGCCACCTCGGCCAACGCCGCCCGCCAACCGGCCCCCTCGCCCAGCCGGTCAGCCGCAATCACCTTGCCGGTGCCGCGCCACACCCCGCCTGCGCGGTCGAACTTCTCCAGCCCCTCGCGCAACGCCGCCGCTGCCGCCGCTTGCAGGTCGGGGTCCACCGTGGCGCGGATGGTCAGCCCGCCACCAAAGAATTCGGCCTCGCCGAAGGTGCCGGAAAGCTGGCGCCGGATCTCGTCGGTGAAATAGTCGCGCGGCGGCAGGGCGTCGCGGAAGGCCGGAAAATCGCCATTCTGCACCGAGCGCAGCGGCATTTCCTTTTCCGCCAGCCAGGTGGCCTCGTCGAGATAGCCGTTCTGCCACATCTCGCGCAGCACATAGTTGCGCCGCTCGGTCAGGCGGGCCTTGGCGCGCACCGGGTGATACTGGCTGGGAGCCTGCGGCATCGCCGCCAGCATCGCCGCTTCATGCGGGGCCAGCTCGGCCAGGGTCTTGTTGAAATAGGTCTGCGCCGCCGCCGCCACCCCATACGAGTTCTGGCCAAGAAAGATCTCGTTCATGTAAAGCTCGAGAATCTTGTCCTTGCTCAGGGTTTCCTCGATCCTGGTGGCGAGAATCAGCTCCTTGATCTTGCGCTCGCCGGTGCGGTCGCCCGACAGCAGAAAGTTCTTCATCACCTGCTGGGTGATGGTCGAGGCCCCACGCACGTTCTGCCCGCGCGAGATGATGGCATCGCGCGCCGCCGCCAGCATCCCGGTCACGTCATAGCCGTTGTGGGTGTAGAAATGCTTGTCCTCGGCACTGATGAAGGCATTCCTGACAAGATCGGGAATGTCCTCGATCGGCGCGAAAATCCGCCGCTCCTGGGCGAATTCGTCGATCATCCGGCCCTGCCCGTTGTAGATCCGGCTGATCGTCGGCGGGCTGTATTGCGCCAGGCTTTCGTGGCTGGGCAGGTCGCGGCCATACATCCAGAAAATCGCGCCAATCGTCAGCGCGCCGAAGAACAGCCCCAGCGTGATCGCCGTGAAGATCGCCCCGAAGAATGAACCGACGAACCTGAGCACCACAAACCCCCTGCTGCGAGGCCCTTATATAGGCTGCAACCGGCAAACACAAAAGCCGTGGCACCGCCTGCCGTTCCGGCGGCAGAACCCCGCGCATCCCCCTAGCGCCGCAACAGCCCGGCCAAGGCGGCATCCTCGGCGGCCCAGGTCTTCAGCCCGCCCACCAGCGCGGCCACCATCCGCGCGCGCCAGTCGGGATCGCGCAGCCGCGCCAGATCGCCGGGGCTGGACAGAAAGCCAAGTTCGAGCAACACCGACGGAATATCGGGCGATTTCAGCACCGAAAACCCGGCCTGCTGGCGCGGGTGGCGATACATCGTCAGATCGGCCGCCGTGATCGCCGTGACCAGCGCCTGCGCCAGCCGGTCGGTGCGCGGCACGGTCTCGGTGCGCGCCATATCCATCAGCACCGTCGCCACCACATCATCCTGCCCGGTCAGATCGACCCCGGCCAGCAGATCGTCACGGTCATGGCGCTCGGCCAGCGCCGCCGAGGCCGCATCGGTCGCCTCGTCCGACAGAGTGTAAAGGCTGGCCCCCACCGCCTCGCCTTCGGCCAGGGCATCAGCATGCAGCGACAAAAAGACCTGCGCCGCCGCCTCGCGCGCCAGCGAAATCCGCGCCTCCAGCGGCACGAACACATCCTCGGCGCGCGTCATCACCACCGCAAAATTGCCATCGCGCAGCAGCGCCTCCTTCAACTCGCGCGCGAATGTCAGCACCAGAGCGGCCTCGCTCGCGTCCCCCCGTTCGGCCCCCGGATCAATCCCGCCATGACCAGGGTCGAGCACCACCACCAGCGGCCCGGCCCCTTGCGGCAGCGGTCTCGGCAGGTCGGCGACCGGTGGCAAGGCCCAGCCCTCGGGCTCGGGTTGCGCCACACTGGCCGCAAATTCTGCGGCACTGGCAGGCTCCAGCCGCACCCTAACCTGCACCGGCCCGTCGGTCATCATGCCCGCCTGCGCCACCCGGTAGGGCCCATCCAGCTCCAGCACCAGCCGCGACCAGCCGGGGCGAAACATCCCCGCCCGCAGCGCCTTGACCCGCACACTGGCCCGCGCCAGATCGCCATAGCCGTGCCAATCCACTTCGCGGAAATCCAGCACCAGACGCGGTGGCGCCGCCATCAGCCGCAGCCGCCACGGCACCGCCTGGCTCAGCCCCAGCGTGACCACCACCCCGTCGCCCCGATCGCTTACCGCCGAACGTTCCGGATCAAGCCGCGCCAGCGCCGACAGATCCTGCGCAGGTAGCGCCAGCACCGAAAGCCACAAGGTCAGCACCGCCCAGACGATTGCCCGCATGCCCCTGCTCCACCCTTTCTTGCTGGCCCAAATATCCTCGCCGAAGGCAAACCGGAACCGCCATCACATTGCCGGGATCAACCGACCCCCACCTTGCAACCGGCACCCGCTTGCCCCCACATAAGCCCCGCCGCCAACCCGAAGGTCAAGCCACTGCCGTCGGGACTTGGCCTTTGCGCCAATCTCTGCGATGTTCCCGCCAATCCAGCGGCCCGCGCCGCGCCAGCTTCGGAGCCATGATGAAATTCCTTCCCGCCGCCGCCCTGGTGCTGGCCTGTGCCAGCCCCGCCGCCGCCCTCGACCTTGCCATCATGACCGATGCAGAGCGCAGCGCCTTTCGCGCCGAAGTGCGCGCCTACCTGATGGAAAACCCGGAAGTGCTGATGGAGGCGATCGACGTGCTGCAACAGCGCCAGCAGCAGGCCACCGTGGTCAACGACGCAACCCTGGTGCAAACCAATTCCGACGCCATTTTCAACGACCCGGCAAGCTGGGTCGGCGGCAATCCTGATGGCGACATCACCCTGGTCGAATTTTCCGATTACCGCTGCACCTATTGTCGCAAGGCGCATGAAGAAATTACCGAGCTGGTCGCAAGTGACGGCAATATCCGCTTCATCATCAAGGAGTTTCCGATTCTCGGCGAGCAATCGGTGCTGTCGTCGCGGTTCGCCATCGCGGTGCGGCAACTGGCCGGAGACGATGCTTACAAACGCGCCCATGATGCCCTGATCACCCTGCGCGGCGATGCCACCCTGCCCACGCTCAAGCGCCTCGCGGGTGAACTCGGCCTTGACGGGCCAGCCATCATGGTCCGCATGGAAATGCCCGAAGTCACCGCCGTGATCGACGCCACCCGCGCCCTTGGCGACCGTCTGCAGATAAGCGGCACCCCGACCTTCGTGATTGATCAGACCATGCTGCGCGGCTACGTGCCGCTCGACGGCATGCGCCAGATCGTGGCCGAGCAGCGCAAGGGCTGACCCGCCGCTTTTCGCTTCCTTGCGGGCGCTCATCGCTGGACCAGCGCGGAACGACCGTCAGGAAGTGACAAGCGGCGGCGCGGCGGCTGCCTCGATCGCCGCCGCCTTCTGTTCCACCAGTTCGACGATCTCGTCGATCATCGCGGCGTTGCCCAGCTTGTGGCTTTGCTTGCCCGCCAGATAGACCATCCCCGACCCGGCCCCGCCGCCGGTGAAACCGATGTCGGTCATCAGCGCCTCGCCCGGCCCGTTCACCACGCATCCGATGATCGAAAGGCTCAGCGAGGTGGTGACATGCGCCAGCCGCTCTTCCAGCGCCGCCACCGTCCTGATCACGTCAAACCCTTGCCGCGCGCAACTGGGGCAGGAGATGATGGTGACGCCGCGGTGGCGCAGCCCCAGCGCTTTCAGGATCTCGAAGCCGACCTTGACCTCTTGCTCGGGCTCGGCCGACAGCGACACCCGGATGGTATCGCCGATCCCGGCCCACAGCAGGTTGCCCAGACCCACCGCCGATTTCACCGTGCCCGACATCAGCCCGCCGGCCTCGGTGATGCCAAGATGGATCGGTGCATCCGTCACTTCGGCCAGGGCGTTGTAGGCGGCGGCGGCCAGAAACACGTCCGATGCCTTGACCGAGATTTTGAACTCGTGAAAATCATTGTCCTGCAACAGCTTGATATGGTCGAGGCCGGATTCGACCATGGCCTCGGGGCAGGGCTCGGCATATTTGTCCAAAAGGTGCCGCTCCAGCGAACCGGCGTTGACGCCGATCCGCATCGAGCAGCCATGGTCGCGCGCCGCCTTGATCACTTCGCGCACCCGGCGGGCATCGCCGATGTTGCCGGGGTTGATGCGCAGGCAGGCCGCCCCGGCCTCGGCGGCCTCGATCGCGCGCTTGTAGTGGAAATGGATGTCGGCCACGATCGGCACCGGCGACTCATGCACGATTGCCCGCAGGGCTGCGGTGCTAGCTTCGTCGGGCACCGAGATGCGCACGATGTCGGCCCCGGCGGCGGCGCAGCGTTGCACCTGCGCCAGGGTGGCCGCCACGTCCGAAGTGATGGTGTTGGTCATGGTCTGCACCGAGATCGGGGCATCGCCGCCCACCGCCACCCGGCCCACCATGATCTGGCGCGATTTGCGCCGAACGATATTGCGCCATGGGCGCAGGGGATTGAGCGACATCAGAATCCTCTGGGTGATCAGCGACCGCCGGGCGGCAGGTCAGTGCCTAGGGCTGCGGCGCTGTCAGATCGGCCTCCGCCACCGCCACGATCCGCGCCAGATCGGCGTCGCCGCTCAGATCGGCCACGGCATAGGTCGCGGTCAGCGCTTCGGGCGAAAGGGCAACCCCCTTGACCACCTGCGCGCCGGGCGCAGCCGGGCCATAGGTCTGGCCGTTGACCGCAAAATAGACCGAGCCCGAGTTGCCGGCCCGCAACTGCGCCGCCTGCTCCATCTGCGGCACGACATAGCGCTCGCCGGCATCAAGAATTTTCTCGAACAGCACGGTGCCGTCCGCCGCCGACACCCGCACCCACGAGGGGCGCACCGCCAGCAGCTCGACCGCCGGAGCGTCGGCCTGAACCACCTGCACCGCGCGCTCGGCGGCCAGTTGCACCGGATCGGTGGCGGCATCGGCCTGCGCCGCGGTCCGGCCGGGATCAATCGCCGCAATCGGCCCGTCGCGCGCCACCATCACCGGCACGTCCAGCGCCTGCGGGCGATAAAGCCGATCCATCGCATCACTGGCGGCGGGCACCGCCTCAACCGCGGCGTCACCTGCCGGGGCCGAGCGCACCAGCGGGGCCACCCCCTGCACATTGCCCAAGGGATCAAGCTCGGCCACCACGGTTGGTGCCTGGTCGATCGGCGCAAGCTGCACCCGCTGCACTTCCTGCAACACCGACCAGCCGCCGTAGCCAAGCGCTCCGATCAGCACCACCAGCACCAGCACGGACCCGACCGCGCCGGGCTCGACATGGGTCATGAAGCCCGGCCCGCGCGGCACGAACGAGGCTTTCGGGTTGGCCAGCGGATCACGGAAATCGTTGCCCCCCCGGCTGCGCACCGCCGAGATCGCCGCCGACGAAGCCGCCGCCGACATGCCGTGCGCCACCACGAAATTGGCCTCGGCGCAGAACCGCTTGAAGGCCCAATCCGGGTCCATCCCCAGATAGCGGGCATAGGAACGCACGTAACCGGCCACGAAACCCTGGGTCTCGAAGGCCGAGACATCGCAGTTCTCGATCGCCGCAATATAGGTGGCCTTGATCTTGAGCTCGCGCTGCACGTCCAGCAGGGACTTGCCAAGGGTTGCACGTTCGCCGCGCATCACGTCACCCAGACGTAGCTCGAAGTCGTCAAAACCTTTCGGTTTGTCGACCTCGGCGGTCGAAGGTGCCGTCCTTCGCCAGATCATGCGTCTTGTCCCGTCCCTGCCCGATGCACCCAAGCCGCCCAAAGGCGACTCGTTGCCCGTTCTATTCAGAATAAATTAACACAGGGCAAGAGCTTTTGCATATGCAGAACCGCCCTCAGGCCGACATTTCGGCGCGATTCAGCGCACAGTGCTGCCAGAGCTCGTCCATCGCCCGCACCAGCGCGTCGATCTGGGCCAGACTGTGCACCGGCGAGGGCGTGAAGCGCAGCCGCTCGGTGCCGCGCGGCACGGTGGGATAGTTGATCGGCTGGGCGTAGATCGAATAGCGCTCGAGCAGCAAGTCCGACACCAGCTTGCAATGGATCGGGTCGCCGACGAACACCGGCACAATATGGGTGCCATGATCGACGAACGGCAGCCCCGCCGCGCGCAGCCGCATCTTCAGGATGCGGGCGTTGGTCTGCTGGGCTTCGCGCAATGTCCCATCCACCTTCAGATGCCGCACGGCCGCCACCGCGCCCGCCGCAATCGCCGGGGCCATCGAGGTGGTGAAGATGAAGCCCGAGGCGTAAGAGCGCACCGCATCGCACATCTTTGCAGATGCAGCAATATAGCCACCCATCACGCCGTAGGCCTTGGCCAGGGTGCCGTTGATGATGTCGATCCGCTGCGCCAGATGGTCGCGCTCGCTGACCCCGCCACCGCGCGGGCCATACATCCCCACGGCGTGAACTTCGTCGATATAGGTCAACGCGTTGAACTCTTCCGCCAGGTCGCAGATCGCCGCCATCGGCGCAAGATCGCCATCCATCGAATAGAGCGATTCAAACGCGATCACGATCGGTCGGCCACGCTCGATGCCTTGCAGCACCCGGCGCAGGTCGGCCATGTCGTTGTGCTTGAAGATGTGCTTTTCGCAACCGGCGCGGCGGATACCCTGAATCATCGAGGCATGGTTCATCGCGTCCGACACGATCACCAGACCGGGAAACAGCGCGGGCAAGGTGGACAAGGTGGCGTCATTGGCGATGTAGGCCGAGCCGAACACCAGCGCCGCTTCCTTGCCGTGCAGGTCGGCCAGCTCAGATTCCAGCATCTTGTGATAGATCGTGGTGCCGGAAATGTTGCGCGTCCCGCCCGAGCCGGCGCCGGTCGATTCCAGCGCCTCGTGCATCGCCGCCAGCACCTTGGGGTGCTGGCCCATGCCAAGGTAATCATTGCCGCACCAGACCGTGATTTCCTGCTCGCTGCCATCGGGCTTGTGCCAGATCGCATTCGGGTAGGATCCGCGCCGCCGCTCGATATCAATGAAGGTGCGGTAGCGCCCCTCGGTGTGCAACCGGTTCAGCGCGGCATCAAGGGCGGTATCATAAGTCATCAGCGTCTCCTTGCATCGGGTCGTGAAAAACCCCGGCGTGAACGTCTCTAGTATGCATTGATGGTAGAGACTTTGATATCGGTCAATTTCCAATTCGCGAAGTGGTCAATTTGACGCTCCCCCGCCGTGCGGCGTCAATCCTGCACCGCCACCGTGCAATCGGCCACGGGTGGTGTGGCCTTGGCGGCGCAGGCCGCTACCGCCGCGGCTGCCGCGCCGTTGCCGCTGGCAATGCCCCACAGCCCGGTGCTGGCCGAGACCGCCAGCGCCTTGCCGCCGCGGCCCTTGTATTGCTTGGCAAATCCGGTGGTGGTGGCGGCCGAGAGTTGCAGCGCGCGCGGCTCCCAACCCTTGGGCCGGATCAGCGCCACCACCACGCAGGGGGTCTGGCCGCTGCGTTTGGCGTCGCACCCGGCCAGAGCGGCCAGGGTCGCGGTATCGGTATCGTGATAATTCGCCGCCGCCACGGTGGCCTCGGCCATCAGCCCCTCGTCGGGCGAGATTGCCACCGCGCCGTAATAAGGCTGGGCCTCGGCCACCATTCCAAGCGCCGCCGCATCCGAGTCGGACATCAGGCCCGGCAGCAGCATCTCGACCTCGGCCCCCTCGGGCGCGAACAGCACCGCGCGCGCCACCTTGCCCGTGACCGGATCGGCCGCCGCCGCCGTGCCCAGTGCCGCCGCCACCACCACCGCCAGACCAGCCAACCGCATTCGAACCTCCGTCATCGCCTTGCCGCCAGTTTAGCCCGCCCTGCCGCCTCTGGACAGGGGGGCTGTGACTGATAGGGTCGCGCCGACCCACTTCCACAGGAGAACCCGATGTCGCTTGATGCCGTGCTGAACCAGATCGACGCCACCTTGCCGCAGGCCACCGCGCGCCTGCTCGATCTGCTGCGCATCCCCTCGATTTCCACCGACCCGGCCTTTGCCAGCGCTTGCGACCGCGCCGCCGACTGGCTGGTGGATGAACTTGCAAGCCTTGGGTTTCAGGCCGAAAAGCGCCCGACCCCCGGCCACCCGATGGTGGTGGCGCATTGCGGCAGCGGGGCCGGGCCGCACCTTCTGTTCTACGGCCACTACGATGTCCAGCCGGTCGATCCGCTGGCACTGTGGAGCCGCGATCCATTCGATCCGGTGGTCGAGCAAACTGCCAATGGAGAAGTGATCCGGGGCCGGGGCTCGTCCGACGACAAGGGTCAGTTGATGACCTTCGTCGAGGCCTGCCGCGCCTGGCGCGCGGTTCACGGCAGCCTGCCGGGGCGGATTACGATCTTTTTCGAGGGCGAAGAGGAATCCGGCTCGCCCTCGCTGATCCCGTTCATGCAAGCCAATGCCGTTGAGTTGCGCGCGGATCTGGCGCTGATCTGCGACACCGGCCTGTTCGACTCGAAAACCCCCGCCATCGTCACCATGCTGCGCGGCCTGCTGGGCGAGGAAATCACCCTGCGCGGCCCGAACAAGGATCTGCATTCCGGCATGTATGGCGGGGCCGCGATCAACCCGATCCGGGTTTTGGCGCGGATCATTGCCAGCCTGCACGATGACACGGGCCGCATCACCGTGCCCGGCTTTTATGATGGCGTGACCGAACTGCCGGACGCGGTTCGGGCGCAATGGCAGAACCTGGCCTTCGATCACGCCCGTTTTCTGGGCGATGTCGGGCTGTCGGTCCCGGCGGGCGAGGCCGACCGGACGCCCCTTGAAATGCTGTGGTCGCGCCCGACCTGCGAGGTCAACGGCATCTGGGGCGGCTACACCGGCGACGGCTTCAAGACCGTGCTGCCGGCCGAGGCGCATGCCAAGATCAGCTTCCGGCTGGTGGGCGGGCAAGACCCCGACGTTCTGCGCGAAAGCTTCCGCGCCTATGTGCGCACGATGCTGCCCGCCGACTGCACGGTGGAATTTGCCGGCCACGGCACCAGCCCGGCGGGGCAGATGGCGATCGACCACCCGGCGTTTGATCTGGCGCGGCAGGCGCTGAGCGCGGAATGGGGGCGCGCCGCCGCCTATGTTGGCTGTGGCGGCTCGATCCCGATTGCGGGCTATTTCAAAAGCATCCTCGGGATGGACGCGATGCTGATCGGGTTTGGCAAGGACGACGACCAGATTCACAGCCCGAACGAGAAATACGCGATGGAAAGTTTTCACAAGGGCATCCGCAGTTGGGCCCGGATTCTGGCACGGCTGACATGACCCTGACGATCACCACCGCCACCCCGACCGACGAGGCCGCCTGGCGCAACCTCTGGGCGCAGTATCTGGCCTTCTACCGGGTCAGCCTGGCCCCCGAAGTCACGGCGCACACCTGGGCGCGCATCCTTGATGGGGCCTCGCCGCTGACCGCACGGCTGGCGCGTCGGGGTGGGGTGCTGGTGGGGTTTGCGCTGCACCACCACCACGCCTCAACCTGGGTGCTGGGCGACGACTGCTACCTCGAGGACCTGTTCGTGACCGCAGCGGCGCGCAGCGGTGGGGTGGGGCGGGCGCTGATCAATGATCTGATGGCGCTGGCAAGGGCGCGCGGCTGGCACCGGCTTTACTGGCACACCGACCAAGAAAACCTGACGGCAAGGCGGCTTTACGACAGCTTCACCCCGCCCGACGGCCATATCCGCTACCGCCTGAAGCTGTAAGGGCGGGATTGACGCGGCCCTGACATCGGGGCCAGACTTCGGGGGAAAGCGAAAGGACAGCCGATGCCGATCGACAGCACCGCCGTCATCATCATGGCCTTTAGCGCCATTCCCGGCCCTGCCCTGCTGTTGCTCTTGTGGCGCAACCAGACGCGCCGCCGCGCCGCCCTGCACGCCATGGCGCAGCGTCGCGGCTGGCAGATCGACATCAACCTGTCGCGGTTCGGCGCCCCCGAGCGCACCCGGCTGGTGCCGCTGCCGGGATCGGCGGCCGCGCCATGGCAGCTTGCGCTCCGGCGCCAGCACAACAACGGTGAAGGCATCTCCGAGATCGCCTCGGCCGACTATACCCGCCCCGAACCGCGCTGGCCCGACGGCCTGCTGGTGCTCGGCCCGCCGCTGCCGCCCGAGGCCGCCGCGATGGCCGGAAAGATGCTGGGGATGATGCAGGGACCGCTGGGCGAGGCCCTGCTGGGTATGCTGGTCGGGCCGGGGCTGGCCGCACAGGCTACCGGCCTGCGCCCGCTGGCGCCGGTGGCGGGCGCGACCGCCTTCGCCAGCCGCGATCCCGCAGGCCGGGCCGATCCGGCGCAGATCGCGGCCCTGCTGAGCGAATGGCAAAGCCTGAAGTCGGAGGAGACCGGGCGGCCGATCCTGATCCTTGGCCCCGACGGCATGCGGCTGCGGCTGCGTCACCTGCTGAAGAAACCCGAAGAAATCGAGGCATTCATCGACCTGGGCGCGCGGTTGGCCGACGCCCTGCGCGCCTGACCGGCGGGTCAGGCGGCCGGGTCAGGCGGGCGCGCGTTCCTCGATCGCGCTCGCAAGGGCCTCGGCGCGGGCGGCAATCTCGGCCAGCGTGTCGGATACGGCGGCGGGGATCACCGGCACCTCGACGCGCTGCGCCTCGGGCGTGGGGCGGGCCTCCAGTTCCGTCACCCGCGCCCGCAAGCCCCGCAGTTCATCCTCGAGCGCCGCGGTCTTGTCGGCCAGCATCAGCCCCGCCATCAACAGCATCCGCGCTTCGGGCAGGCGGCCCATCTGGGCCAGCAGCGGTTGTGCCTCGTTGTCGAGCAACTGCGCCGCCGAGCGCAGGAAATGCTCTTCGCCGGTCTGGCAGGCAACCTGGAAGGCCTTGCCGCCGATGGTGATCTCGATTTCAGGCATCTTGTCCCACCTCTTGCAGCAGCGGCGTCAGTTCGGCCAGGATTGCGTCCATTTCGGTGGTCTCGCCAAGCCGGGTTTCGCGCAACGCCTCAAGCTCGGCCAGCATCGCCTTGTTGATCAGATGCGGGTCGGGAAGGCCCGCCACCTGCGCCGCCCGCATGGCACGCAGCGCTTCGCGCAACTGGATTGCGGCCTTGCGCATCCGACGCAGATCCTGCCCCTGCTCGTCCAGTTGCCGGGTCAGGGTCTCGATCCGCGCCTGAAGTTCGCTGACCGCCTGCGCTTCGCGCGCCTTGATCGCCCGAAACCGCTCGATCAACTGGGCGTTGGCAGTCTTTTCTTCGGCGAGCGCGGTTCGCGCTTGCGCGAGTTCATCACTAGCCGCCGCTGCCACCCCAGCCGCTGGGTCAGTCAGCCGGTTGATCCCTGACCCGATCCGTTCCAGCGCCGCTGTGATCCGGCGCTCAAACTCTGCTATCTCGCCCATGCCTTACCCTCATCGCAGCATCCCCGCTGCTACCGTCGCGCCAGCGCCACAAAACCGCAACGCCGAATCGCAGCACCACCCGACTTTCTATGATCTTAACCGAAACCGGTTGCCGGATGCGCCTCGTTTCGAACCAGCGTCTTACGCGGTCAGGTTGGGCGCGATCGACCCCCGGGTGGAGGGCACCTAGGGCAGGGCGGCACCGCCCTTGCCGGTCAGTTTGGCCCAGAGCGGGGCCACCACCCGGTTGGCCAACGGAATCAGGATCAGCCCCAACACCACCCCGAATACCCCGTCCAGCGCGGCCGTGACCAGCCATTCCACTGCGCCAAGCGCCCACTCGGGCCCAAGATGCCCCACCGCCGCCGCCCAGGCCTCGATGTGATGGGCCAGCCAGCCCCAGCCCAGCACCTTGGCGCCATGCAGGATGATCGACCCGCCGACCCACAGCATCGCCGCCGTGCCGACGGTGGAAAGCACCGCCATGAGGATCGGCATGGCCTGCACCAGCCCCCGCCCCACCGCCCGGGTCATTGCCAGCCGCGCCACCCGCGCCAGATGCAGGCCGATGTCGTCAAGCTTCACGATCACCGCCACGCCGCCGTAAACCAGCGCTGTGATGCCGATGCCCACCAGCGCCAGCGTCACCGCCTCGACCCAGATCGCGCCTTCCGGGATGGTGGCCAGCGCCAGCGTCATGATCTCGGCCGACAGGATGAAATCGGTCTTGATCGCCCCCGCCACCTTGGCCTCTTCCAGATGGGTCGGGCTTTCGTCGCCTGCGCTTGCCGCATCGGTATGCCCGCCCCCCGACCCCAGCCGGTGCGCGATCTTCTCGGCCCCCTCGAAACACAGATAAGTCCCGCCCAGCATCAACAGCGGCGTGATCACCCAGGGCGCAAAGGCCGAAAGCGCCAGCGCCAGCGGCAGCAGGATCACCAGCTTGTTGCGCAGGCTGCCCTTGGCGATCCGCCAGATGATCGGCAGCTCGCGGTCGGCCTCGAAGCCATGCACATATTTCGGCGTTACGGCAGCATCGTCGATCACCACCCCGGCCGCCTTGGCCCCGGCCTTGGCCGCGCCCCCGGCAATATCGTCGATCGACGCCGCCGCCACCTTGGCAATCGCCGCCACATCGTCCAGCAACGCCAGCAATCCGCTCATCCCGCCCGCACCTCTCGTTCTGGCGCACCCTAACCAAATCCGATAGCGGGAAAGCAAGCGCAAACCGCTTCAATCCGGGACCGCGATCCACTACTGTGCCCGCCGTCAGACCCGAATCCGGGTTGCCCTTCGGCCCGTTGGAGGCGTCGTGACCGACCGTATTGCGTTCCTTCTCGCCGCCTTCGTGATCGCGGCCATCGCCCTTGATCTGACCCTCAACGGCGGCACGGCCAGCATGTTCACCGCGCGCAAGTTCGCCGACATGCTGGAATATCTTTCGTTCTGGCGCTAGCGGGCCGGAGGCCCGAACGCCCGCCATTTCTCCTTTGCCGAAATACTCCACGGGGGTCCGTCCTCCGGGCGCCATCGGTTCAAGCCCGATGGACGGCGGGGTGTGAAACCCCCGGCTTCAGGCATAGCGCGCCAGCAGCGCATCGCGCACCGCAGGCGTCACGAATTTCGAGACATCGCCGCCCAGCCGGGCGATCTCCTTGACCAGTTTCGAGGCAATCGCCTGCCTGCGCGCGTCGGCCATCATGAACACCGTCTCGATGCTGGCGTCCATCGCCCGGTTCATGCCGACCATCTGGAATTCATACTCGAAATCGGCCACCGCCCGCAGCCCGCGCACGATCACCGTCGCCCCCACATCGCGGGCGCAATCGATCAGCAGGTTCTCGAACGGGTGCACCATGATCTCGCCGCCGGTGCGGGCAATGATGCCGGCACACTCGGCCTCGACCATCGCAACCCGTTCTTCCAGGCTGAAGAACGGGTGCTTGTCGCGGTTGATCGCCACCCCGATCACCAGCCGGTCCACCAGCGCCATGGCGCGCTGGATGATGTCGGTGTGCCCCAGCGTGATCGGGTCGAAAGTGCCGGGATAAAGGCCAATGCGCATCGGTTTCCCCTGACCGCGTCAGTCGCAGGCAACAATATTGCGCGCCGCTTGGCAAGAGGGCATTTGCTGCGCCGCAGCGGAAAATCGCACCGCCGCGATCAGAAGCCCTTGATCATCCCTTCCAGAGCGTCCTTCTCCATCGCCAGTTCGGCGAGGCGCGCCTTGACCACGTCGCCGATCGAGATCAGCCCGACCATCACGTCGCCGTCCATCACCGGCACGTGGCGAAAGCGCCCGTTGGTCATCTTTTGCAGGATGTCGTCGGCGTGATCCGACGCCGCGCAGCCGGTGACGTTGCGGGTCATGATCTCCTCGACCGTTGAGGTCACGCAGGCATTGCCGTTGCGTGCCACCTCGACCACGATATCGCGCTCGGACACGATGCCCGCAACATGTTTGCCATCAGGCGACACGACCACCGTCCCGATCCGGCGCTTGGCAAGAATCGTCGCCACCTCGGCCACCGATGCGCCGGGCTTTACCGTCACCACCGCGTAGTCCGCCTTGGATTTCAGAATCTGTGAAACCAGCATTGTTGTCCCCCTTCTTTTCTTTCAATCAGCGTCCACCCGACGCAATCCTATGTCAAGTCATGGCTTCCAGCCGCGCCACTTCGCGCTTCAATCCCTGCGCCAGCAGATCGGCAAAGCGGTTCAGCCGCTCGACCCGCCCGTCGTCGGCATGGCGGATCAGCCAGAACGCCCGCGTCAGGTGAATCTGATCGGGGATCAGCTTCACCAGCTCGGGGGCCGAAGGCATGGCGAAATCATGCACCACGCCCACTCCCGCCCCATGGCGCAGCCAGTTCAGTTGCACCGAGATCGAGTTCGAGGCCAGCGCCACCGGCCCGGCCCCGATCTCGGCCAGATAGTCCAGCTCCTTGTCGAAGATCATGTCGGGAATGTAGCCCACCATGCGGTGATTGCGCATGTCCTCGGGCCGGGTGATCGCGCCCGCGCGGGCAAGGTAGTCGCGGCTGGCGGCGAGGTGAAGCTGATAGTCGGTCAGTTTCTGCACCGTCAGCCGCCCGGCCTCGGGGCGAGAGACCGCAATCGCGAGGTCCGCCTCGCGTTTGGAAAGATTGAACACCCGCGGCAGGGCCACGATCTGCACTTCCAGCCCCGGATTGGCGTCGCAGATCGCGGCCAGCACCTGCGGCAGCAGATAGTTGGCGCAGCCATCGGGCGCGCCGATCCGGATCTGCCCCGACAGCGCCCCCGGCACCCCGCGCAGTTCCTCAAACGCCCCCGCCATCGCCTGCTCGGCCCTTATCGCATGCGCCAGCAGCCGTTCGCCTTCGACCGTCAGCAGGTAGCCCTGCGGGCTTTTGGCAAACAGCCGCGCCGCCAGCGCTTCTTCCAGCTTTGCTATCCGCCGCCCGACGGTGGCGGGGTCGAGCCTCAGCCCCTTGCCCGCGCCCGACAGGCTTTCCGCCCGCGCCACCGCCAGAAACAGCCGCAAATCATCCCAGTCCATGCCAGTATCCTGCATTATTGCAAAACCTTTTTGAAATCTTGCCTCTTTGTCAGGCATTATTGCAAGGCTATTATGCCGCAAACGCAGCACGGA
>CAYQPD010000044.1:0-1711 GCA_964419305.1 uncultured Rhodobacter sp. | reverse complement strand
TTGCCTCTTTGTCAGGCATTATTGCAAGGCTATTATGCCGCAAACGCAGCACGGAGGATGCCATGAAAGAACTGACCCACTGGATCAACGGCAAGCACGTCAAAGGCAAATCAGGCCGCTTCGCCGATGTTTACAACCCCGCCACCGGCGAGGTGCAGGCGCGGGTGCCCTTGGCCAGCAAGGCCGAGCTTGACCAGGCCGTGGCCGAGGCGGCCAGGGCGCAGGTGAAATGGGGGGCCACCAACCCGCAGAAACGCGGTCGGGTGATGATGGAATTCGTCCGCCTGATGAACCGCGACATGGACAAGCTGGCCGAGGCGCTGTCGCGCGAGCATGGCAAGACCATTCCCGACGCCAGGGGCGATGTGCAACGCGGGCTTGAGGTGATCGAATACTGCATCGGGGCCGCCCAGATGCTGAAAGGCGAATTCAGCGACGGGGCCGGGCCGGGGATCGACATGTATTCGATGCGCCAGCCGGTCGGCGTTGCCGCAGGCATCACCCCGTTCAACTTCCCCGCCATGATCCCCTTGTGGAAAATGGGCCCGGCGCTGTCGTGCGGCAACGCCTTCATCCTCAAGCCCAGCGAGCGCGACCCCTCGGTGCCCCTGATGCTGGCCGAACTGCTGCAAGAGGCCGGTCTGCCCGACGGCGTGCTGCAAGTGGTGAACGGCGACAAGGAATCGGTCGATGCCATCCTTGACAACCCGACCGTGGCCGCGATCGGCTTTGTCGGCTCGACCCCGATCGCCGAATACATCTACGGGCGCGGCTGCTCGAACGGCAAGCGGGTGCAGTGCTTTGGCGGGGCCAAGAACCACATGATCATCATGCCCGACGCCGACCTTGATCTCGCCGCCGATGCGCTGATCGGCGCGGGTTACGGGGCGGCGGGCGAGCGCTGCATGGCGATCTCGGTCGCGGTGCCGGTGGGCGAGGCCACCGCCGACGCGCTGATCGCCAAGCTGATCCCGCGGATCGAGAAACTGAAGGTCGGCCCCTACACTGCGGGCAATGACGTTGACTACGGCCCGGTGGTCACCGCTGCCGCCAAGGCCAATATCCTGCGGCTGGTGGAGTCGGGCATTGCCGCCGGGGCGAAACTGGTGGTCGATGGCCGGGGCTTCAAGCTGCAAGGCTATGAGAACGGCTATTTCGTTGGCCCCCATCTGTTCGACCACGTCACCACCGACATGGAAATATACAAGAAAGAGATCTTCGGGCCGGTGCTCTCGACCGTGCGCGCCAAGACCTACGAAGAGGCTCTGGGCTACGCCATGGACCACGAATACGGCAACGGCACCGCGATCTTCACCCGCGACGGCGATACCGCGCGCGATTTTGCCCACCGCATCAACGTCGGCATGATCGGCATCAACGTGCCGATCCCGGTGCCGCTGGCCTACCACACCTTCGGCGGCTGGAAGAAATCGGCCTTCGGCGATCTCAACCAGCACGGGCCGGACAGCTTTCGCTTCTACACCCGCACCAAGACCATCACCTCGCGCTGGCCAAGCGGCATCAAGGAAGGCACCGCCTTCAATTTCAAGGCGATGGACTGACCGGGCCGCTTATCGCGCCCTTGCGGTTGCTCTTCGCTGACCGGCGCGAAGACGCCCGCAAGGGCGGATGAGCATCCCCCTTGCAAATTTCCGCCAAGGGTTGAAAACGATACCGGGCACGCGGGTGCCCGGCCATCGGAGACCGCCAT
>CAYQPD010000043.1:14475-18361 GCA_964419305.1 uncultured Rhodobacter sp. | reverse complement strand
GCCGCGCTTCTTCTCATCGGTCAGGAACTGCGCTGCGTCTTCCTCGGCCGCCCCGCCAATCTCGCCGATCATGATGATCGAGTGGGTTTCCGGGTCGGCCAGGAACATTTCCAGGATGTCGATATGCTCGCTGCCCTTGATCGGGTCACCGCCGATGCCGACCGCGGTCGATTGGCCAAGGCCCAGGTCGGAGGTTTGCTTCACGGCCTCGTAGGTCAGGGTGCCCGAGCGCGACACCACCCCGACCGAGCCGGGCTGGTGGATATGGCCGGGCATGATGCCGATCTTGCATTTTTCCGGGGTGATGACGCCGGGGCAGTTCGGCCCGATCAGCCGCGATTTGGTGCCTTGCAGCGCGCGCTTGACCCGCATCATGTCCAAGACCGGGATGCCTTCGGTGATGCACACGATCAGCTCCATCTCGGCGTCGATCGCCTCAAGGATAGAGTCGGCGGCGAACGGCGGCGGCACGTAGATGACGCTCGCATTGGCCCCGGTAACGCTGCGCGCCTCGTGCACCGAGTCGAACACCGGCAGGTTGAGGTGGGTGCTGCCGCCCTTGCCCGGCGTGACCCCGCCGACCATCTTGGTGCCATAGGCGATGGCCTGTTCGCTGTGGAAGGTGCCCTGCGAGCCGGTGAAGCCCTGGCAGATCAGCTTGGTGTTTTCGTTGACGAGAATGGCCATGAGCGTTTCCTGTCGCTATGGGGGTGCCCCCCGGATACGGTTACGAGGTGCGCCAGATGCCGAGGATCAGGCGCGAGTGCGAAATTGCCGGCGCAAGCCGTTGCAGAAAGATCACCCCGCCCTGCGCGCCGGGGGCCTGCACCGCAAGCTCGGTGTTCGGGCTGACGCTGGCGGGGTCCAGCGGGGTGGCACCCGGAAAGCGCTTGGCGATCAGGCCCCGGATGCGCGCGCTTTGCCCGGTGCGCGATGCCGCGCCCACCGCGCAGGTGCGCCCGTCGTCCGAAACCATCACCATCGGGCGGCTGTCGTCCACCACGAAGGCGGTGATGCCGTTCGGCGTGGTCTGCGGCACCGCAACATAGTCTGCCGCGCGCAGGCGGGCCGCGACCCCGGCCGGATCGGGCGGCCCGTCAAGGCAGTATTTCCCAAAGGCCGAAACCAGGGCGGCGGGCGAAGACTTGGGCACGACATTGCCGGGGCGCATGTTGGCCAGTTCATAGACCTCGGGCGCGACCGCCTGCGTCGCCGCAGGGGCGGCGGTGCAGGCCGCCAGCAGCACCGGCAGCGCCAGCATGGCCAGCCGCATGCGCAGCCCGCCACAAGCGGTAGTGGCGGCGATGCGATCGGTTGCGCGTCTGGCCATGGTCTGGTTGCCCCGGTGCCGGTTGTCGCCGCCTGCCTTATCCCTTGACCGCCTTGACGATCTTCTGTGCCGCATCGGCAAGATTGTCGCCGGCGATCACGTTCAGGCCGGAATGGCGGATGATGTCCTTGCCCTTCTCGACATTGGTGCCTTCAAGGCGCACCACCAGCGGCACCTTGAGGCCGACCTCCTTGACCGCCGCCACGATGCCCTCGGCGATCACGTCGCAGCGCATGATGCCGCCGAAGATGTTGACCAGAATGCCTTTGACCTGCGGGTCAGAGGTGATGATCTTGAACGCCTCGGTCACCTTTTCGCGGGTCGCCCCGCCGCCGACATCCAGAAAGTTGGCCGGTTCCGCGCCGTAAAGCTTGATGATGTCCATCGTCGCCATCGCCAGACCGGCGCCGTTGACCATGCAGCCGATCTCGCCATCCAGCGCGATGTAGTTGAGGTCGAATTTGCTGGCCGCCAGTTCCTTGGGGTCTTCTTCGGTCTCGTCGCGCAGCGCGGCCAGTTCGGGGTGGCGGTAAAGCGCGTTGCCGTCGATGCTGATCTTGCTGTCCAGCACCTTGAGATCGCCCGCCGGGGTCACGATCAGCGGGTTGATTTCCAGCATCTCCATGTCGCACTCGACAAAGGCCTTGTAGAGCAATTTCACCAGCGCCACGCAGTGCTTGACCTGCCCGCCTTCGAGGCCAAGCGCGAAAGCCACCCGGCGGCCGTGGAAATCGGAAAGCCCCGAGGCCGGATCGACCGAGAAGCTGACGATCTTTTCCGGGGTGGCATGGGCTACGTCTTCAATGCTCATGCCGCCTTCGGTCGAGGCGACAAAGGCGATGCGGCTGGTCTGGCGATCGACCAGCAGCGCCAGATAAAGCTCGCGCGCAATCGCGCTGCCGTCTTCGATGTAGATGCGGTTGACCTGCTTGCCCGCCGGGCCGGTCTGCACCGTGACCAGGGTGCGGCCCAGCATCTGGCGCGCCAGTTCGGCCGCCTCGCTGACCGAATGCGCCAGCCGCACGCCGCCTTTTTCGCCGGCCTCGGCTTCCTTGAAGTGGCCCTTGCCGCGGCCGCCGGCGTGGATCTGCGACTTGACTACCCAGATCGGGCCGTCAAGCTCGCCGGCCGCGGTCTTGGCCTCGTCGGCCCGCAGCACGACGTGGCCGTCGGAAACCGGGGCACCGTAGCCGCGCAGCAGCGCCTTGGCCTGATATTCGTGGATATTCATGGCACCGTCCCATCGCTGATGATCTGGCCGCGTCATGCCACAAATCCGGCGCGATCCAAACAGGTTTTCGCAGGAAAGTGCGAATTGGCCGAGAAATCGACATTATGTGATCACAGCAGGAAAATGTGTGATCACAATGTGATCGTTCGGCGCGGCGATGGGTGATTCGGCGTGAACGGGTGCGGGGGCGCATGAAAAGGCCGGACCAACCGGCCCGGCCTTGGCTTTTCGATACGGCAGATCAGGCCAGCGACGAATCGATCGCCTTGCAGGCCTCGACCAGCCCCTTCACCGCCGCCACCGATTTGTCGAACATCGCCTGTTCATCGGGGTTGAGGGCAATATCGAGGATGCGCTCGATGCCGCCTGCGCCGATCACCGTGGGCGCACCGACGTAAAGGCCATCGAGGCCAAGCGCGCCGTCCACCCAGGCGGCGCAGGGCAACACCCGCTTCTGGTCCTTGAGATAGGCCTCGGCCATCTCGATCGCCGAAGTGGCGGGGGCGTAGAAGGCCGAGCCGGTTTTCAAGAGACCCACGATCTCGGCTCCGCCGTCGCGGGTGCGCTGGATGATGGCGTCAAGCTTGTCCTGCGTGGTCCAGCCCATCGCCACCAGATCGGGCAGCGGCACCCCGCCCACGGTCGAATAGCGCGCCAGCGGCACCATGGTATCGCCATGCCCGCCCAGCACGAAGGCCGTCACGTCGCGCATCGACACCCTGAATTCGAGCGAAAGGAAGTGGCGGAAGCGGCCGCTGTCCAGCACCCCCGCCATGCCCACGATCTTTTCATGCGGCAGGCCGGAAAATTCGCGCAAGGCCCAGACCATCGCGTCAAGCGGGTTGGTGATGCAGATCACGAACGCGTTCGGGGCATGGGCGGCAATCCCCGCGCCGACCGATTTCATCACCTTGAGGTTGATCCCCAGCAGGTCGTCGCGGCTCATCCCCGGCTTGCGCGGCACCCCGGCGGTGACGATGCAGACATCCGCCCCCGCGATATCGGCATAGTCGCTGGTGCCTTTGAGGCTGGCGTCGAACCCGGCCGCCGGGCCGGCTTCGGCGATGTCGAGCGCCTTGCCTTGCGGCACGCCCTCGGCGATGTCGAACAGGACAACATCGCCCAGTTCCTTGATCGCGATGAGATGGGCGAGCGTGCCGCCGATCTGCCCCGCGCCGATCAGTGCAATCTTGGGTCGTGCCATGATTTCGTCTCCGGGTCGGTTGAATGACGCGCAAGGCCTAGCCCTTCACGCCCCGTCACGCAAGTGCGCTGCACTGCGGCAATCGAATCTCGCGCTGTTGGCTCACGGATGTTTGCGCTAA
>CAYQPD010000043.1:0-14375 GCA_964419305.1 uncultured Rhodobacter sp. | reverse complement strand
GGGGTGGCGGTGGGCTGGGCCACCGCGTCGATGGTGCCGGAATGGCTGGTGACCGGGGTAATCGGGCTGATCGGGGCCAGTTTTGCGGTCACCCTGATCCTGCGGCGCGGGGTGGCGCCAGCCCGCCCGGCGCGGCTGCTGCCGGGGCTGCTGTGGGGCATGGTCACCGGATTCACCAGCTTCGTCAGCCACGCCGGGGCACCGCCGTTTCAGGTTTACGTGCTGCCGCTGCGGCTGGAAAAGGCGGCGTTCGCAGGCACGGCGACCATTGCCTTTGCCTATGTCAACGCGATCAAGCTGATCCCCTATTGGGCGCTGGGCCAGCTTTCCGTGGCCAATCTGAAGGTCGCCGCCCTGCTGGCACTGCCCGCCGCGCTGGCGGTGTTTGCCGGGGTGTGGCTGGTGCGGATTTTGCCCGAGCGGCGGTTCTTCCAGGCGGTGATCTGGGCGCTGCTGGCGGTCTCGCTGCGGCTGATCTGGCAGGCGGGAACGGCCGGTTGGGGGTGACCCGTGGGTGCGGTGCTGAACCTGCGGGTTGCGCAGCGGTGAGCTTGCGGGTCGGTTGATCACGCCCGGGGCGCACTTGCGGCCCGGGCAGCGCCCGAACCGCCCCCACGGGGCGGGCGCTTACGCCCACCCCTCGGTTCGGGCGCTGCCCTCCACCGTGCGCAAACCCCGCCGAATGTGATCCCTCAGGCCGGATCGCCGATGGCGGGCAGGTTCTCGACCACGGCCTCGAACCCCTCGCCGGTGGCGACCAGGCAGGTGGTGCCATCGGGCAGGGTGACGGTGATCGTCCAGGTGCCGGTAGTGGCGGCGGCGAACATTTCCATCACGGCGTGGTTGGCGGCCAGCCCGATGCCGCGCCGGGTCTCGCCATACTTGCCCGAAAGCAGGCTGATCACGGCGTCGCGCGGGGCGCATTGCGGGGCGGCATGGCCGGCCTCGGTGGCCAGGATCAGGCCGCCGAAACCAAGCGAAAGGGCAAAGAGGATGCGGGTCATATCGGCCTTTCCGGGGGACTCGCGCCAGACACGACGGCGCGGGCCAACCTTGCTCTGACTGCGGCGCCGTTTTGGCGTCAGGGCCAAGGATGAGCGCGGTTTGCGCAAAATTCGTTAACGCTACGGCCTTCGGGAAATGCTCGTGCTGCGACGCAGCAAATCAGGGCTTGCCGAATCTGCCGGAAATGTGGTCGAAATCGCAACAATCCTGCCTGGGAGAGAATCATGGACCCTGCCGCCCGCCCCTACCGCTCGGTGCTTTACATTCCCGGCTCAAAGCCGCGGGCGCTGGAAAAGGCGCGCACCCTGGCGGTGGATGCCATCATCTTCGATCTCGAGGACGCGGTGGCGGTCGAGGAAAAACCGGCCGCCCGCGCCGTGCTTGTGCAGACCCTGCGCGAGGCCGACTATGGCAGCCGCGCCCGGATCGTGCGGATCAACGGCTTCGATACCCCTTGGGGGCGTGACGACGTGGCGGCGCTGGCGGGGGTGGCGGTCGATGGGGTGCTGATCCCCAAGGTCAACCACCCCGCCGATCTGCAAGCGGTGGCCGAGGCGATTGCCGACGTGCCGCTGTGGGCGATGCTGGAAACCGCCGCCGGGATTTTGGGCGCCGCCGCGATTGCCGCTCACCCGCGTCTGTCCGGCATGGTGATGGGCACCAATGATCTGGCGCGCGAGCTGGGCGCGCGCTTTCGCCCCGACCGGCTGGCGTTGCAGGCCGGGCTGGGCCTGTGCCTGCTGGCGGCGCGGGCGCAGGGTCGCATCATCATCGACGGGGTTTACAACGCCTATCTCGACGACGCCGGGCTGGCCGCCGAATGTGCGCAGGGCCGAGACATGGGGTTTGACGGCAAGACCCTGATCCATCCCGCGCAACTGGCCATCGCCAACGCCGCCTTTGCGCCCTCCGACGCCGAGATCGAGCTGGCCCGGCGCCAGATCGCCGCCTTTGACGACGCCACGGCCAAAGGTCTGGGGGTGGCGGTTGTCGATGGTCAAATCGTCGAGAATCTGCATATCGTCACCGCGCGGCAGATGCTGGCGAAAGCCGCTGCAATCGCCGCGCAGGGGAATTGCTGAAAGGTCACGGAATGCTGATACTGTCACTTGGGGTTGCGCTGTGGATCGGTGCGCATCTCTTCAAACGGCTGGCCCCGGTGCGCCGGGCTGCCTTGGGCGATGCGGCCAAGGGGCCGATTGCCATGGTGCTGCTGGTGGCCCTGGTTCTGATGGTCTGGGGCTACATCCGCGCCGATCTGGTGCCGGTCTATATGCCGCTGCCGGGCATGGGGCACGCCAACAACACCCTGATGCTGATCTCGCTGTTCCTGTTCGGGGTGGGTGGCACCAAGGGCACGCTTTACCCCCGGATGCGGCACCCGATGCTGTGGGGCGCGGTGATCTGGGCGGTGGCGCATCTGCTGGTCAACGGCGATCTGGCCGCGATCATCCTGTTTGGCGGCATCCTGATCTGGGCGCTGGTCGAAATGGGGCTGATCAACGCGGCCGCGCCGTGGACTGCGCCCACCGACGGGCGCGGGATCAAGGGCGACGCGGGCAATCTGGTGGTCGCGCTGGTGCTTTACGGGGTGATTGCCTGGGCCCACATCTGGCTGGGACATTCGCCGTTTCTCGGGAGCTACTGATGAAACTCTATCGGTTTCTGTCGGATGACGACACCGCCGCCTTCTGCCACAAGGTGACGGCGGCGCTGAACAAGGGCTGGAGCTTGCATGGCGCGCCCAGCTACGCCTTTGACGCCGCGCGCGGGGTGATGCGCTGCGGCCAGGCGGTGGTCAAGGAGGCACCGGGCAGCTACACCTCTGACACCAGGCTGGGCGAGCAGTGAGCAAGACCAATCCGGGCCGCTTCTTCGAGGACTACCGGCTGACCGAGACCATTGTCCATGCCGTGCCGCGCACCGTCTCGGGCGGCGAGCGCGCGCTTTATCACGCGCTCTACCCCGCCCGGCACGCGCTTTATTCTTCCGACGAATTTGCCCGTGCCTGTGGTCTGCGGGCCAGCCCGATCGACGATCTGGCGGCGTTTCATCTGGTGTTCGGCAAGAGTGTGCCCGACATCAGCCTGAACGCGGTGGCGAACCTTGGCTACGGCGAGGGGCGCTGGCTGGCTCCGGTCTGGCCGGGGGATACGCTGCGCTCGGAATCCACCGTGATCGGGCTGAAGCAGAACTCGAACGGCACGTCGGGCGTGGTTTACGTGCGCACCAGGGGCTTCAACCAGCACGGGGCCGAAGTGCTGAGCTACGTGCGCTGGGTGATGGTGCGAAAGAACCGGCTTGAGGCTCCCGCTCCGCCGCCGGTGGTGCCGACGTTGGCGCAGGCGGTGCCGGCGGGGGATCTGGTGGTCCCGGCCGGGCTGGATTTCAGCCGCTACGATTTCACCCTGGCGGGCGAGCCGCACCGCTGGGGCGACTATGCGATCGGCGAGCAGATCGACCATGGCGATGGCGTGACCATCGAGGAGGCCGAGCACATGCTGGCCACAAGGCTGTGGCAGAACACCGCCAAGGTCCATTTCGACGCCACGCTGCGCGCCGATGGTCGGCGGCTGATCTATGGCGGGCATGTGATCAGCATCGCGCGGGCGCTGTCGTTCAACGGCCTGGCCAATGCTCAGATGATGGTCGCGCTGAACGGTGGTGCCCACGCCAACCCGTGCTTTGCCGGCGATACCGTGCGGGCCTGGTCAGAGGTGCTGGAGCGCGCCGGAACCGCCGCCCCGGGGGTGGGGGCGCTGCGGCTGCGCACCGTGGCGACGCGGCAGGGGGCCGCCCCGTTCGCCCTGAAAGGCGCGGATGGCCGTTACCTGCCCGAGGTGCTGCTCGATCTCGATTACTGGGTGCTGATCCCGTGTTGACGCGCTTGTGTGGCAAGTTGATCAACGCCTGACACTGCCGCGTGGTATCGTTTCGCTACCGCCACAGGAGGGTGTCATGCCGAGAATTCATGGAGTTGCCACACTGATCGCATTCGGTCTGTTGCCTGCGATGGCGCAGGCACAGGATTTCACCGTGACCGCCGGGGTCACGGCGGCGTCGAACTACGTCTTTCGCAGCGTCACCTTTTCCAATGACAACGCCGCGATCCAGCCCTATGTCGAGCTTTCCTACAAGGGCTTCTACGGCGGGCTCTGGGCGTCGAACGTCGATTTCGGGCCGGGCACGACCGATGATTTCGAGGTGGACTACTACCTTGGCTATCGTGGCGAAACCACCGGTGGCTTCAGCTACGATTTCAACTACACCCGCTTCACCTTCGATTCCACCGGCGACTGCTGCGGCGAGTTCAACCTGAACCTCGGCCTGCCGGTGGGCGACCAGTTCGGGCTTTCGACCGCCTTTGCCTATGATCCGCAGGCCAACACCCTGGCCTCGGCCTTTGGTGCCTCGTATGCCCTGACCGACGCGCTCAGCGTTTCGGGAACCTTCGGCCATGACGAGGCGCTGTCGCACAACTACTGGGACGCCGGTTTCAGCTATGGTCTGGGCGACCACGCCTCGCTTGATGCGCGCTATTACGACACCTCGGACGGCGACAACATCTTCGGAGTTTCGGTGTCCTACGAGCTGACTCTGTTCAGCCGCTAGCCGACCGGCGGCGGGTCGGGCGCGACTCGGTAGTGCGGGCGAGCGCGCCCAAAACGTGATCACATGGTGAAATCATGTGATCACGTTTCCATTTTTCTGCATCTGCATGATCAAATTTCGACCTTTCTGGCGATCACAAAGCGTGACACGTCGCAAAAAAGGGGTATTCATACGAACCAAGCGCATCGGTCTCGCGTCACGCGCGCGGCCATGCCAGACCGGAGGAAACCACTCATGGCTGAAGCTCAAAGGGCAGCGCGCCCGCTTTCCCCACACCTGCAAGTCTATCGACCACAGATCACGATGATCTCGTCGATCCTGATCCGCATCACCGGTCTGGGATTGATGGCCGGCGTGCTGCTGGCGGTGTGGTGGCTGCTGGCGGCGGCAACCAGCCCGGAATACTTCGCCACGGCGAATGCGGTGGCGACCTCGTGGTTCGGCGATCTGGTGTTCACCGGCTCGCTGTGGGCGGTGTGGTATCACTACCTTGGCGGGCTGCGCCACCTGCTCTGGGACGCGCGGCGCGGGCTGGATATCGAGACCGTCCGCCTGCTGGGCATGGGCTGCATCGCAGGCTCGGTCGTGCTGACCGCGCTGACACTGATCATCATCAATCTCTAGGGGGCCGAAGATGCGTTATCTGACCGATCGCAAACGCGCCGAGGGCAAGGGGGCGGCGCACGGCGGCACCGCAACCCACCATTACATGCAGCTCAGCGCGGTTGGCCTGGCCTTCATGGTGCCGGTCTTTCTTTACATCTTCGGCCACACCCTTGGGCAAAGCCATGAGGCGGTGATCGCCACCTTCAGCCGCCCGTTTCCGGCGATGCTGACCGGGCTGGTGATCTTTGTCGCGATGCGCCACTTCAGCAAAGGCGCGCAATCGGTGATTGACGATTACACCAAGGGCACGGCGCACAAGACGCTGAGCATCCTGCTGCTGTTCATTTCCTACACGGTCACGGCCATCGGGCTTTATGCTCTGGTCCGCATCGCCGCGTTCTGAGGGGCCGACATGTCTGCATATGAATACGAGACGCACGACTACGACGTGGTGGTGGTGGGGGCCGGCGGGGCTGGATTGCGCGCCACCCTTGGCATGGCCGAACAGGGCCTGCGCACGGCCTGCGTGACCAAGGTCTTTCCGACCCGCAGCCACACCGTGGCGGCGCAGGGCGGCATCGCCGCCAGCCTTGGCAACATGGGGCCCGACAGTTGGCGCTGGCACATGTATGACACCATCAAGGGCTCGGACTGGCTGGGCGACAACGACACCATCGAGTATGTCACCCGCGAGGCCCCCAAGGCGGTCTATGAGCTGGAACATTACGGCGTGCCGTTCTCGCGCACCGAAGACGGCAGGATCTACCAGCGCCCGTTCGGCGGTCACATCACCGAATACGGTGAAGGCAAGCCGGTCGGGCGCGCCTGTGCCGCCGCCGACCGCACCGGCCACGCCATGCTGCACACCCTTTACGGCCAGGCGCTGAAGCACAATGCCGAGTTCTTCATCGAGTATTTCGCGCTTGATCTGATCATGTCGGATGACGGCAAATGTCAGGGCGTGGTGGCGTGGAAACTCGATGACGGCACCCTGCATGTGTTCAATGCGAAAATGGTGGTGCTGGCCACTGGCGGCGCCGGGCGGGCCTATTTCAGTTGCACCTCGGCGCACACCTGCACCGGCGACGGGGCGGGCCTTGCCACCCGCGCCGGTTTGCCGATGCAGGACATGGAATTCGTCCAGTTCCACCCCACCGGCATCTACGGCGTCGGCCCGCTGATCACCGAAGGGGTGCGCGGCGAGGGCGGCTACCTCACCAACAGCGAGGGCGAGCGTTTCATGGAGCGCTATGCCCCCTCGTTCAAGGATCTGGCCAGCCGTGACGTGGTGTCGCGCTGCATGACGCTGGAGATTCGCGAAGGCCGTGGGGTTGGTCCGCTGAAGGATCACATCAACCTCAACCTCAGCCACCTGCCGCCCGAAGTGATTCACGAACGCCTGCCGGGCATCACCGAGACCACCCGGATCTTCACCGGCATCGACTGCACCAAGGATCCGATCCCGGTGCTGCCGACCGCGCATTACAACATGGGTGGGGTGCCGACCAACTACTGGGGCGAGGTGCTGAACCCGACGACTGAGAGCCCCGACGCGGTGGTGCCGGGCCTGATGGCGGCCGGCGAATGCGCCAGCGCCTCGCTGCACGGCGCCAACCGGCTGGGCTGCAACTCGCTCTTGGATATCGTGGTGATGGGGCGCGCCACTTCGGTGCGGGCCGGTCAGATCGTTGACCGTGCGGCCAGCGCACCCGAGGCTTCGGCGGCGCAGATTGACAAGATTCTGGCGCGCTTTGACGACGTGCGCCACGCCAGTGGTGCCCACCCGACCGCAGCGGTGCGGCTGGCGATGCAACGCTCGATGCAGAACAACGCGGCGGTGTTTCGCACCGACGAGTCATTGAAGCAGGGCGTCGCCGAGATTGCCGCGATCCGGGGTCAGATGAACGATCTCAAGGTGACCGACCGCTCGCTGGTGTGGAACAGCGACCTGATGGAGACGCTGGAGCTGGAAAACCTGATGGCCAACGCGCTGACGATCATCGTCGGGGCCGAGGCGCGCAAGGAAAGCCGGGGGGCGCATGCGCGCGAGGATTTCCCCGACCGCAACGATGCGACCTGGCGCAAGCATACCCTGGCGACGGTCGATAGCGCCGGCAAGGTCAGCCTGCGCTACCGCGCGGTGCACGAGGCTCCGCTGACCACCCTGGCCGAAGGCGGCATCGACCCCAAGAAGATCCTGCCGAAAAAGCGGGTTTACTGATGCTGCGCGCCGCCGTCCTTGCCCTGGTCGCTCTGACCGCCTGTTCGCCCACTGACGTGGTTGACAAGATGGGGCGGCGGGCGGCGGAAACCGTGGTGCTGCCGGTGGTCAGCCGCAATCTGCCCGGCCCTGCGGCGCAGGCAGCGACGCGCTGTGTGATCGACAACGCGACCGCAGCCGAGGTTCAGGCGCTGGCGCGCGACATCGCGGTCGAGGCCGGCACCCTGACGGTGCAGACCGTGGCCACCATTGCCGCCCGGCCCGAGACTGTGGCTTGTCTGACGGCGGCGGGTCTGCCGCCGCTGATGCTGTAGGGGGAAGCGATGAGCTTGCTGTTCAGGTGCCGCACCGCGAGGCCAGTTACAACCGCTCGGGATTGCCCATTGTGTTCTGATATCGGCTCGGGAGATTAGTGGTATGTCATTGAAGCGGCTGGCCTATCTGACGGGTTTGACCTTGGCGTCGGTGTTTCCGAAGGGGCGGCGGTTTTTCCAGCGCTATCTTCCGGACATGCAGATGCAGGTGGCGGGCCGGATATTCGACCTGCACCCCCGCGACAACTACGTGGATTACAAGATTTTTTCCTACAACAAGCTTTATGAGGGCGACTCGTTGCGTCACCTTCAGGCCCTGGTGAAGGGCAGGCGCTGCCTGATGTATGACGTTGGCATGAATGTCGGCCTTTACACCGTGGTGCTGGCCCCCGAGATGGCATCGGGGTCCAAAGTGGCGGGGTTCGAACCCAATCCGGTGCTGCACCCCCGGATCGAGGCCAATCTGCGGCTGAACCGGATCGACGGCATGGTTGATCTGCACCGTGCCGCCGTAGGCGAAGCCCCGGGAACGGCGCGGCTGTCGGTGAACGGGCAGGACTTCGGGGCTTCGACGCTGCATTCCTCGTCCAGCCGCAAGGTCATCCGGGTGATCGACGTGCCGGTGATCTGCCTGGCCGATCTCGCTCAGGACTGGGATGCCTACGAGCTGTTCCTGATCAAGATCGACGTCGAAGGTTATGAAGACGCGGCCCTGATGCCGCTGTTCGAGCGCAATGTTGCGCGCCTGCCGGACCTGCTGCTGCTCGAAATTGTGCACGAACACAAGTGGAAGAAACCGCTGCTCGCGGTCTTGGCCGACCGTGGTTACGAAGTCATCTTCAAGGGCGACGGCAACGTGCTTTACCAGCGAAAGGCGATGTCATGACCGGGGCCGCCAGAATACCCGTCATGGTAAGTGCGCTGGCATCGCTCGCCGCCCCGCTGGCCGCTTGCGGCCCGGTTTCGGTCGAGCAGGCCGAGGCCGAATGTTTTGATCGTGCCCGCCTGGCCGCCGCCCCGCGCGGCACCATCGAGCTGGGCGTCGGCACCGGCGGCGGTATCGCCAATTTCGACATCGCGGTGTCATCGGATTACCTGACGGGGCAAGACCCCGCCGCGATCTATGACGCCTGCGTCACTCAGAAATCCGGCCAGCCACCCCGGCAGCCGCTTTATTCCCGCACAGACTGGAAGGGATAACCCATGGTTCAGTTCACACTTCCCAAGAACTCGAAGATTCGCACCGGCAAGACCTGGCCCAAACCGGCAGGCAAGAATGTGCGCAAGTTCCTGATCTACCGCTGGAGCCCGGATGACGGCGAAAACCCGCGGGTCGATACCTACTTTGTCGATATGGACAAATGCGGCCCGATGGTGCTGGACGCGCTGATCAAGATCAAGAACGAGATCGACCCGACCCTGACCTTCCGGCGCTCGTGCCGCGAAGGCATCTGCGGTTCCTGTGCAATGAACATCGACGGCATCAACACCCTGGCCTGCATCTACGGCATGGACCAGATCAATGGCGACGTGCGCATCTACCCGCTGCCGCACCAAGCGGTGGTCAAGGACCTGATCCCGGATCTGAGCCATTTCTACGCCCAGCACGCCGCGATCCAGCCGTGGTTGCAGACCTCCACCGCCACCCCGGCCAAGGAATGGCGCCAGTCGATCGACGACCGCAAGAAGCTTGACGGGCTTTACGAGTGCGTGATGTGCGCCTGCTGCTCCAGCGCCTGCCCCAGCTACTGGTGGAATGCCGACCGCTACCTTGGCCCGGCCACCTTGCTGCATGCCTATCGCTGGGTCGTCGACAGCCGTGACGAGGCCACCGGCGCGCGTCTGGATGCGCTGGAAGACCCGTTCAAGCTTTACCGCTGCCACGCCATCCTGAACTGCACCAACACCTGCCCCAAGGGCCTGAACCCGGCCAAGGCGATTGCCGAGCTCAAGCACATCATGGTCAGCCGCAGCGCGTAAGGGCGCGGTGCGGCGCCAGGGGGGGGGCGGCGTCATCCGGTTCGCGTCAGGATCACCGCACGCGATTGCGAGGCGAACTCGCGCCGCGCCGCCTGCGCCAGGGTCAGGGTGATGGTGATCAGCAGCACCACCGGCCCAAGCAACCAGCCCAATGCGCCAAGCGCGAAATAGACCGAGCGCAGGCCGCGGTTGTAGGCCCGCGCGGCGGTGATGTTAAGCTCGGCCGCCTGGGCCGCGCGGGGGGCGCATTCGGGGTGAGCGGGGTCATTGGGCACCGCCGCCATCAGGATCGAGCAATAGCCGAACAGCCGGTGCGACCACACAAACTTGAGGAAGGCGTTGAAGATGAAAGCCAGCACGAACAGCACCTTGACCTTCAGTGCAACGGCGGATGCTGCCGCCAGCGGCAGTTCGCTGGCCAGCCCCTGCAACGGTGCGGCGTTGCCCACCAGCGCCAGCCCGCCGCCAATCGCGATGATGCAGGCCGAGGCGTAGAAGGTGATGCCCTGGCGCAGCCCGTCAAGCACGCCTGAATCGAAGATGCGCGGCTCGCGGGTGATGAATTCGGCCATCCACTCGCGCCGGTAGGTCATCATCAGCACTGACACCGAAGGGCGGCGGCGCTGGCCGGGACGGTCGATCAGCCAGCCGATCACCACCGCCGCCGTGATGGCATAGGCCACCGCCACGGCGTCGAGCAAGCTGAACAGCTTGAAATGGGCCAGGATATCCATGCTGCAAGCCTAGCATCTGTGGCGCGAAGGTCGATCCCCATCCGCTTCACCTTTGCCAAAATACTCGGCGGGGGTCCGGGGGTGCCAAACCCCCGGTTGCGGCCTGCGAAAGCCTTGCCAACTCGCTAAAGTGGTAATATCACTTTACCAAAGCCAGCGTGAGGACTGCCATGCAGATGCCAACTCCGAATCCTGTCATTCTGGCGCGCAAGGCGCAGATCGTGGCGCGGCTGCGTGGGGTGCTGCCGCGCGATGCGGTGGTTGATGACCCGGCCGAGACCCGCGCCTACGAATGCGACGCGCTGAGTGCTTACCATTGCCCGCCGCTGTGCGCGGTGCTGCCGCGCAGCACCGCCGAGGTCGCGGCGGTGCTGCGGCTCTGCCACGAGATGGGGGTGCCGGTGGTGCCGCGCGGCGCGGGCACCTCGCTTTCCGGCGGGGCGCTGCCGACCGCCGATTGCGTGCTGCTGGGGGTGGCGCGGCTGAACGCGGTGCTGGAAATTGACCTGGCCGACCGCGTCATCCGGGTTCAGGCCGGGCGCACCAATCTGAGTGTGACCGGCGCGATCGAGGCCGACGGTTTCTTTTATGCGCCAGACCCGTCGAGCCAGCTTGCCTGCGCCATTGCGGGCAATATCGCGATGAACTCGGGCGGCGCGCATTGCCTCAAATATGGCGTGACCACCAACAACCTTTTAGGGGTGACGCTGGTGCTGATGGATGGCACCGTGGTCGAGATCGGCGGCGCGCATCTGGATGCACCGGGGCTGGACCTGCTGGGGCTGATCTGCGGCTCGGAAGGGCAGTTGGGGGTGGTGACTGAGGCGACGTTGCGGATTTTGCCCAAGCCCGAAGGCGCGCGCCCGGTGCTGATCGGGTTCGACGCCAGCGCGGTGGCGGGGGCCTGTGTGGCCGATATCATCAAGGCCGGCATCCTGCCGGTGGCGATCGAATTCATGGATCGCCCCTGCATCCGCGCCACCGAGGCGTTCGCCCACGCCGGCTATCCCGATTGCGAGGCGCTGCTGATCGTCGAGGTCGAGGGCAGCCCCGCCGAGATCGACGACCAACTGGCGCGGATCGCCGCCATCGCCCGGCGCCACCACCCGGTCGAGCTGCGCGAAAGCCGGTCGGCCGCCGAATCGGCGCGCATCTGGCTGGGGCGCAAGGCGGCGTTCGGCGCGATGGGGCAGATCAACGACTACATCTGCCTCGACGGGGTGATCCCGGTCTCCGGCCTGGCGGATGTGCTGGGGCGGATCGGTGTGATGGCGGCGGCGGCGGGGCTCGAGGTGGCCAATGTGTTTCACGCGGGCGACGGCAATCTGCACCCGCTGATCCTTTATGACGCCAACCAGCCCGGTGATCTGGCGCGCGCCGAGGCGTTGGGGGCTGCGATCCTGACGCTCTGTGTCGAGGTCGGCGGGTGCCTCACCGGCGAGCATGGGGTCGGGGTCGAGAAGCGCGATCTGATGGCGGTGCAGTTCGATGCCGCCGATCTTGTGGCCCAGATGGCGGTCAAGGATGTATTCGACCCCGCGTGGCTCCTGAACCCGGCCAAGGTGTTTCCACTGGCGCTGAGCGCCGGACGGCGGGCGGCGTGAGCCGAGACGGGGGGCTTGCCGCCCCCCGCACCCCCCGCGAGTATTTGGACAAAGAAGAAGGGCCGGAGATGCGACCTGCAAGTGAGGCCGAACTGGTGGAAGTGGTGCGCGGGGCGCAAGGGCCGTTGCGGATTGTCGGCGGCGGCAGCCGCGGGATCGGGCAGGTGCTGGCCGATGAGGCGCTGGAAACCGGGGGGCTGGCGGGGATCCGGCTATATGAGCCGGGGGCGCTGACGCTGGTGGCCGGGGCGGGCACGGCGCTGGCCGAGGTCGAGGCGGTGCTGGCCGCCGAGGGCCAGCGCCTGGCGTTCGAGGTGCCGGATTTGCGCGGGCTGCTGGGGCGGGGCGGAATTTCCACCTTGGGCGGGGTGGTGGCGGCGAATGCCTCGGGGCCGCGCCGGGTGCAGGCGGGAGCGTGCCGGGACAGCCTGATCGGGGTGCGGTTCGTCGATGGCGCGGGCAATCTGATCAAGAGCGGCGGGCGGGTGATGAAGAATGTCACCGGGCTTGATCTGGTGAAACTGCTGGCGGGGTCGCAGGGCACACTGGGGGTGATCAGCGAGGTGGCCTTCAAGCTGCGCCCGATGCCGGAAGCGGCGGCGACGCTGGTGCTGGAGGGTCTGGACGACGCGGCGGCGGTGGCTTTGATGGCGCGGGCGCTGGGCTCGCCCTATGAGGTCTCGGGTGCGGCGCACTGGCCGGGGCAGGGCACCTTTTTGCGGCTGGAGGGTTTTGCCGGGTCGGTCGCCTATCGCGCCGGGCGGCTGCGCGAGATGCTGGGGGGCGCGCTCGAGGACGGCGCTGCGCGCTGGCCGGGGATCAGGGACGTGGCCCCGTTTCACGCTCGCACGGGTGCGGTGTGGCGGCTGTCGGTCCGGCCCTCGCAGGCACCGGGGATCGTGGCGCGGGCCGGGGCGGAGGCCGCGCTTTACGACTGGGGCGGCGGCTTGGTCTGGCTGCTGCTGGCCGAGGGGGTGGACCTGCGCGCCCGGATCGGCGCGATGGCGGGCCATGCCACGCTGGTGCGGGCCAGCGCCGAGACCCGCGCCCGGATCGCGACCTTCCAGCCTGAGCCGCCCGCGCTCGCGGCGCTGGCCGCCGGGTTGCGGGCGCAGTTCGATCCGCGCGGCATTCTGAACCCCGGCCTGATGGTCTGAGGAGGCGTGATGCAGACCAATTTCACCCCCGAACAGTTGGCCGACCCCGCCATCGCCGAGGCCAACGCCATTCTGCGCGCCTGTGTGCACTGCGGCTTTTGCACCGCCACCTGCCCCAGCTATCAGGTGCTGGGAGATGAGCTCGACAGCCCGCGCGGGCGGATTTATCTGATCAAGGACATGCTGGAAAACGGTCGGGCGGCGGATGCGGCAACCGTCCGGCACATCGACCGTTGCCTCAGTTGCCTGGCCTGCATGACCACCTGCCCCTCGGGGGTGGATTACATGCACCTGGTCGATCACGCCCGCGCCCATATCGAGCGGACTTACCGCCGCCCGTGGTTCGAGCGTGCCTTGCGCTGGGTGCTGGCGCAGGTGATCCCCTATCCGGCGCGGTTCCGCCTCATGCTGCGGGCGGCAAGGTTGGGGCGGCCGTTTGCGCGGCTGCTGCCGGATGCGCGGCTGCGGGCGATGCTACTGATGGCCCCGAAGGCGCTGCCGCCGGTCAGTCGCAATGACGCGCCGCAGGTGTTTGCCGCCATCGGGGCGCGCAAGCGGCGGGTGGCGTTGCTGACCGGCTGCGCGCAGCAGGTGCTGAACACCGATATCAACGATGCCACCATCCGGCTGCTGCGCCGCCTGGGTTGCGAGGTGGTGGTGGCGCGCGGCGCGGGCTGTTGCGGCGCGCTGACCCATCACATGGGCAAGGTGGCGCAGTCTCACGCCTCGGCGGCGGCCAACATTGCCGCCTGGAGCGCCGAGGCGCGCGGCGCGGGGCTGGACGCGGTGGTGATCAACACCTCGGGTTGCGGCACCACGGTCAAGGATTACGGCCACATGTTCGCGGGTGGGCCGCTGGCGGCGGATGCGGCAGCGGTTTCGGCCATGACGCTGGACATCACCGAGTTGCTGGCGAAGATCGGGTTGCCGGAAGGGGCGGACCGAGGCTTGCGGGTGGCCTACCACAGCGCCTGTTCGCTGCAACACGGCCAGCAGGTCAAGGCCGCGCCGAAAGACCTGCTGCGCCGGGTCGGGTTCACCGTGGTCGAGCCCGCCGACCCCCATCTGTGCTGCGGCTCGGCGGGCACCTACAACCTGATGCAGCCCGAAATCGCGGGCCGGCTCAAGGCGCGCAAGGTGGC
>CAYQPD010000042.1:14985-18637 GCA_964419305.1 uncultured Rhodobacter sp. | reverse complement strand
GGCAGGCAATTTCGTGCCGTTCCAGATTCTGATGGTGCCGGTGCGCGACCTGACCTTGGCGCTTGGCCTTTACAACTCGACCGCCGGGCTGGCCCTCTTTCACATCGCCTTCCAGACCGGCTTTTGCACCCTGTTCATGCGCAATTTCATCAAGGCTTTGCCGTTCGAGCTGATCGAGGCCGCCCGCGTTGAAGGGGTGTCCGAGATCCGGATCTTCTGGTTCATCGTGCTGCCGCTGATGCGCCCGGCGATCGCGGCGCTGTCGGTGCTGATCTTCACCTTCATCTGGAACGACTATTTCTGGGCCACGGTGCTGACCACCTCGGCGGCCACCCAGCCCGTCACCGCCGGGCTTTATTCGTTGAACGGCCAATGGGTTGCGGCTTGGCATCTGGTCTCGGCGGGCAGCATCATCGCCGCTTTGCCGCCGGTGCTGATGTTCTTTCTGATGCAGAAACACTTCATCGCCGGTCTCACCCTCGGAGCGGTCAAATGACCAGAATTACCTTTATCGGCGCAGGCTCGACCGTGTTCATGAAGAACATCGTGGGTGACGTGCTGCACCACCCGGCGCTGGCCGGTGCCACCATCGCCCTGATGGACATCAACGAGACCCGCCTCGCCGAGAGCGCCCTGGTGGCGCGCAAGATGGTGGCGAGCCTGCACGTGCCCGCGCGGATCGAAACCTTCACCGATCAGCGCGCGGCGCTGGATGGGGCCGATTTCGTGGTCGTGGCGTTCCAGATCGGCGGCTACAAGCCCTGCACCGTGACCGACTTCGAGATTCCGCGCGCCTACGGCCTGCGCCAGACCATTGCTGACACGCTTGGCGTCGGCGGCATCATGCGCGGCCTGCGCACCGTGCCGCACCTCTGGGCCATCGCCGAAGACATGCGCGTGGTCTGCCCCGAGGCGCTGATGCTGCAATACGTCAACCCGATGGCAATCAACACCTGGGCCCTGACCGCCCGCTATCCCGACCTCAAACAGGTCGGCCTGTGCCATTCGGTGCAGGGCACCGCCAAGGAACTGGCCCGCGACCTTGGCATTGCGCCCGAGTCGCTGCGCTACCGTGCCGCCGGCCTTAACCACATGGCGTTTTATCTGAACTTCGAGGCGCAAAATCCCGATGGCAGCTACCGCGACCTCTACCCCGAACTGCGCCAGGGCTACCGCGCCGGGCGCATCCCGCTCGAAAGCGCGTGGAACCCCCGCTGCCCCAACCTGGTGCGCTATGAGGCACTGATGCACCTTGGTTATTTCGTCACCGAATCGTCCGAGCATTTCGCCGAATACGTGCCGTGGTTCATCAAATCAAACCGCCCCGACCTGATCGAGCGCTACCGCATCCCGCTGGACGAATATCCGATCCGCTGCGAGGAACAGATTGCCCGCTGGCAGGCGCAGGCGCATGAATTTGCCGCCGCCGAGACGATCGACGTCGCCCCCAGCCACGAATACGCTGCCACCATCATGAACGCCGTCACCACCAATCAACCCGCCGTGATCTATGGCAATGTCGCGAACCACGGGGCTATCCCGCAATTGCCCGAGGGTGCGGCGGTCGAGGTGCCCTGTCTGGTTGACGCCAGCGGCATCCAGCCCACCACCGTGACCGACATCCCGCCGCAACTGATCGCGCTGATGCGCACCAATCTCAACGTGCAGGAGCTGACGGTGCAGGCCCTGCTGACCGAAAACCGCGCGCACATCTATCACGCCGCCATGCTTGATCCCCACACCGCCGCCGAGCTTGATCTGACCCAGATCCACACCCTGATCGACGATCTGATCACCGCCCATGGCGACTGGCTGCCGACATGGCTGCAAAGCCCGAAAGCGGCTTGATGCTTCTTCTTTGCCCAAATACTCCCGCCGGAGGCACGCGACCCTCAAGGAAAGACCCGGCATGACCCAGCTTCCCACCTACCCCGACCTCAAGGGCGCATCCGTTTTCATCACCGGCGGCGGCTCGGGCATTGGTGCGGCGCTGACCGAAGGTTTCCTGCGCCAGGGCGCGCGGGTGGCCTTCGTGCAACGCTCGGATGCCAGCGCCTTTTGCGATGCGATGGCCCAGACCACCGGCCTGCGCCCGCTTTATCTGCCCTGCGACATCACCGATGTGCCCGCCCTGCAAGCCGCCATTGCCGCCGCCGCCGCAGCCCATGGCCCGATCACCGTGCTGGTCAACAACGCCGCCAATGATCAGCGCCATGACACCCTGAAAGTCACCGAACAGTTCTGGGACTGGTCGCTGGCGATCAACCTGAAATCCTATTTCTTTGCCGCCCAGGCGGTCATCCCCGGCATGCAGGCGGCGGGGGGCGGCAGCATCATCAACTTTTCCTCGATCAGCTACATGATGGGCGGCGCGGGCTACCCCGCCTATACCACCGCCAATTCTGGCATCAACGGCCTGACCCGCAGCCTCGCGCGCGAGTTCGGCCCCGACCGTATCCGGGTCAACGCGCTGGCCCCGGGCTGGGTGCTGACGCAAAAGCAGAAAGACCTCTGGGTCACGCCCGAGGGGCTGGCGGCGCATGTCGCTCGCCAGTGCCTGAAAGACACCCTCGCCCCGGAAGACATCACCGGCGGGGTGCTGTTCCTCGCCTCCGACGCCGCGAAAATGATGACAGGTCAAGCCCTTGTGATCGACGGCGGGGTGGTGGTGACAGGATGACGGGCCATCCGGCGCCAGACTGGATCGCGGTCGATTGGGGCACCACGCATCTGCGCGCCTTTGCCATGGGCCCGGCGGGTGTGCTGGCCGAGGCCGAATCCGATGACGGCATGGCCACCCTTGCCCGCGACGGCTACGAGCCCGCGCTGATGCGGTTGGTTGCCCCGTGGCTGGCCCCCGGCGCGCCGGTTGACATCATCGCCTGCGGCATGGTCGGCTCCCGCCAGGGCTGGGTCGAGGCCCCCTACCGCGATACCCCCTGCGCCCCGCTTGATCCGTCCACTCTGGTCACGGTGCCGCTGGCCGACCCCCGCCTGACCCTGCGTCTGGTGCCCGGTCTGCGCCAGGTCCGGCCCGCCGACGTGATGCGCGGCGAGGAAACCCAGATTGCCGGGGCGCTGGCCGCCATGCCGGGTTTCGACGGGGTGCTGTGTCTGCCCGGCACCCACTCGAAATGGGTGCATGTCAGCGCGGGCGAGGTGGTTTCCTTTCAGACCTGCATGACCGGCGAGCTGTTCGCGCTGCTCTCCACCCAGTCGGTGCTGCGGCACGGGATGGCTGGTGATGGCTGGGATGAACATTCGTTCATAAATGCCCTGTCGGACGCGATGTCGCAGCCGGAAAGGTTTTCCGCCCGGTTGTTTTCGCTGCGTGCCGAAGCCCTGATCGCCAACCTGTCCCCCGCTTGCGCCCGCGCCCGCCTGTCCGGACTGCTGATCGGGATCGAGCTTGCCGCCACCCGCCCCTACTGGCTGGGTCAGCAGGTGGTCATCGTCGGGGCACCGAAACTGGCAGCAACCTATGCCGCAGCACTGGCCGCGCAAGGCGTTGTCGCCCGCACCCTGCCCGCCGCCGCCTGCACCATTGCCGGTCTGGCCTTCGCCCGCAGCAGCATCCGAAAGGTCCAACCGTGCCCCGCCCCCTGATTGCCATTCTGCGCGGCCTGACCCCGAATGATGCCCTGCCGGTGGC
>CAYQPD010000042.1:0-14885 GCA_964419305.1 uncultured Rhodobacter sp. | reverse complement strand
GCCCGTCGCCACCGTTTACGATTGCCGCCCCTGCGAGCTTGGCGAAGGGCCGTTGTGGCATCCGATTCGTGAACAATTGTTCTGGTTCGATATCATCGGCAAGCGCCTGTTGACCCGCAGCGCTGATGCGGCGCAGCACTGGCAGTTTGATGAACATGTTTCTGCGGCAGGCTGGATTGACCGTGACAGCCTGCTGATCGCTTCGGAAACCGCCCTGTTTCAGTTCAACCTTGTCTCCGGTGCCCGCGAAAACCTGTGTGCGCTGGAGGCCGACAACCCCGTGACCCGGTCCAATGACGGTCGCGCCGACCCGTTTGGTGGCTTCTGGATCGGCACCATGGGCAAGGCCGCCGAGCCCGGCGCTGGTGCGATCTATCGTTATTTCAAGGGTGAGTTACGCTGCCTTTTCAAGCCTGTAAGTATTTCCAACGCGATCTGCTTCACGCCCGATGGTGGCCACGCGCATTTTACCGATACCGTAACCGGACAGGTGATGCGGGTGGCGCTGGATCGGCAGGGTTGGCCCGCAGCTAACCCCGAGGTCTGGCTTGATCTGCGCACCGAAGGCCTGCACCCCGATGGCGCGGTGGTCGATGCCACCGGCACGCTGTGGCTGGCAGAGTGGGGCGTGGGACGGGTTGCAGCCTATGCGCCGGATGGCCGCTTGCTGCGCAGCGTCAAGGTTCCCGCACCGCACAGCACCTGCCCGGCTTTCGGCGGACCGGATCTCACAACACTGTTCTGCACCTCGGCCTTGCAGGGGTTGGACGCCAGCGCCCGCGCCGCACACCCGCTTTCAGGCCAGACTTTCGCCGTGTCCGGCATCGCGCGCGGCCAATATGAACATAAGGTCATATTATGAAACCTACCCTGGGTGTGTGCTACTATCCCGAGCATTGGCCCGAGGAACAATGGGCCGAAGATGCCGCCCGGATGGCCACCCTGGGCCTGACCTGGGTGCGGATCGGCGAATTTGCCTGGGCGCGGATCGAGCCCGAGGGCGGGCGCTTTGACTGGGGCTGGCTGGACCGGGCGATTGCCACCCTGGGGGCGGCGGGGCTGAAGGTGGTGCTGGGCACCCCGACCGCTACCCCGCCGCGCTGGCTGCTGACCCGCCACCCCGACATGCTGGCGCTGGATGCGCAGGGTCGGCCGCGCGGCTTCGGATCGCGTCGGCACTACGATTTCTCGCACCCCGGCTACCGTGCGGAGTGCGCCCGCATCGTTACCGCGCTGGCCCGGCGGTATGGCGCGAACCCCACGGTCGCCGCCTGGCAGACCGACAACGAATACGGCTGCCACGACACCACGCTCAGCTATTCGCCCGCCGCCACAGCGGCATTCCGCCACTGGCTGGCGCAGAAATACCAATCCCCCCAAGCCCTTGACCGTGCCTGGGGCAATGTGTTCTGGTCGATGGACTACGCCAGCTTTGATGAAATCGGCCTGCCCAACCTGACCGTCACCGAGGCCAACCCGGCGCAGGTGATGGATTTCCGCCGCTTCGCGTCCGATCAGGTGGCCAGCTTCAACCGCCTGCAAACCGCGATCATCCGTCAGCACTCCGCTGCCCCGATCGCGCATAACTACATGGGCGGGATGACCGATTTCGACCATTTCGCGACCGGTGCCGACCTCGACATCGCGGCCTGGGATTCCTACCCTCTGGGGTTTCTGTCAGATCGCCTTGCCGCCGATCCCGTGCACAAGCGCGCCTTCCTGCGTCAGGGCGACCCCGATTTTCAGGCCTTTCATCACGACCTTTACCGCGCCGTCGGGCGCGGGCGCTGGTGGGTGATGGAACAACAACCGGGCCCGGTGAACTGGGCCCCCTACAACCCCGATCCGCTGCCCGGCATGGCCCGGCTCTGGGCGTGGGAGGCCTTCGCCCATGGTGCCGAGGCGGTGTGTTATTTCCGCTGGCGTCAGGCCCCGTTCGCGCAGGAACAGATGCACGCCGGCCTGCTGCGCCCCGACAGCGTCGCCGCCCCGGCGCATGACGAGGCGCTTGAGGTGGCGCGCGAACTGGCGGCGCTGCCCGACCTTGATCCCGTCCCCGCGCCGGTCGCGCTGGTGTTCGACTATGCCAGCGCCTGGGCCTGGCAGACCCAGCCGCAGGGTCGCAATTTCAGCTATTTCGATCTGGTGTTCCAGACTTATCAGGGGCTGCGTCGGCTTGGCTTGTCGGTCGATATCCTGCCGCCCGACAGCGCCGATCTTGGCGCTTACAAGCTGGTGCTCGCCCCCGGCGTGGCCACCCTGCCCGCGCCGCTGCTGGCTGCCCTTGCCCGTTATCCGGGGGTTGCCTTGATCGGGCCGCGCGCCAACGCCAAGACCGCCGATTTCGCCATTCCGCTGCCGCTGCCGCCCAACCTGCCCGGCCTTGCCTGCACCGTGGCGCGGGTCGAAAGCCTGCCGCCCGACGTGCCGGTGGCGCTCGCGCAAGGCGGCTCCTTCATCCACTGGCGCGAGAAATGCGAAGCGGCCGAGGTGGTCGAGAGCACCACTGACGGCTGGCCCGCGCTGATCGGGCGCGGGGCGCTGCGCTATCTGGCCGGCTGGCCTGACGCCGAAGCCATGGCGCGGATTCTGGCCGCCCTTTGCGCCGAACAGGGCATTGCCACCGACAACCTGCCCGATGGTCTGCGTTGCCGCGATACCGCCAGCCACCGCTTCTGGTTCAACTACAACCCCGCGCCGATCACCTGGCAGGGCATCACCCTGCCCGCCGCCGGGGTGCACCGGCAGGCGCGCAAACCGTAGCATCGGCCGCAGGGGTAGCGGCAAGCCAGACCCAGCCCAACGCCCCAAGCTGCACCTGCCCCGCCACAACGCGGGCGTTCGCCGGGCCGATGATCGCGCCCGCACCGGAAAGGTCAAGGCTGACCGGCAGCTTGCCCAGATTGTAGAGGCACAGCACCGCCCCCGCCCCGTCGCCACGCACGAAGCCCAGCAGCGGCTCGGGCAGATCAAGAAACCGGCTGGCCCCCACCCGCAGCGCCGGGCTGGCACGCCGCAGCGCCAGCAGGCTGCGATAGGTCTCCAGCACCGACCCCGCCACCCCCGTTTGCGCCGCCACATTGCGCGCGCGTTGCGCCGCCTTGACCGGCAGCCACGGCCGCCCGGTGGTAAAGCCGCCCGCGGCGCTCGCGTCCCACACCATCGGGGTGCGACAACCATCGCGGCCCTTGTATTCCGGCCAGAACCGGATCCCCGCCGGATCGGTCAGCTCGTCGAATTCGATCTCGGTCTCGGTCTGGCCCGACTCTTCGCCCTGATAGATGCAGACCGAGCCCTGAAAGCTGAACAGCATCGCCGCCGCCAGCCGCGCCAGATCGTCGGGCGCGCCGAACGCCGCCCAGCGGCTGACATGGCGGATCACGTCATGGTTGGAAAACGCCCAGGCCGGCCAGCCCCCCGGTGCGGCCTTGAAGAAGGTCTCGATCCGGCTGCGAAAATGCGCGGCGTTGAAATGATTACCCAGCATGTCGAACGAATAGGCCATATGCAGCCGCGCACCTGTCGTGTATTCGGCCATCACCTGCACCGCGCGATCCGGGGCCTCGCCGACCTCGCCGACCATGGCGCGGCCCTCGTATTGATCGAGCAGTGCCCGCATCCGCTCGAGAAAGGCGATGTTTTCCGGCCTCGTCTTGGAATGGCGGTGATCCTGCATCTCGTAGGGGTTGACGGCGGGCCGGTTTTCCAGCCGCACCGCCGCCCCATTCGGGCGCAGACTGGCGTCGTGGAAATAGAAGTTCACCGTGTCCAGCCGAAAGCCGTCCACCCCGCGCTCCAGCCAGAACCGCATCACCCCCAGCAGCCAGTCCTGCACCAATGGGTTGTGAAAGTTGAAATCGGGCTGGCTGGCCAGAAAATTATGCAGATAATACTGCCGCCGCCTTGTATCCCATTCCCAGGCCGAGCCGCCGAACACCGAAATCCAGTTGTTGGGCGGGCTGCCGTCGGGCAATGCGTCAGCCCAGACATACCAATCCGAACGATCGTTCACTTTATCGCTGCGGCTCTGGCGAAAGAACGGGTGCTGGTCAGACGAATGGCTTAAGACCTGGTCGATGATCACGCGCAACCCAAGCGCATGCGCCCGCGCCAGAACTGCGTCGAAATCCGCAAGCGTGCCGAACAGCGGATCGACATCGGTGTAGTCCGACACGTCATAGCCCATGTCGGCCATTGGCGAGGTGAAAACCGGCGACAGCCAGATCGCATCGACCCCCAGCGCCGCGACATGATCCAGCCGCGCCGTGATCCCCGGCAGATCGCCGACCCCGTCGCCGTCGCTGTCCTGAAACGACCGCGGATAGATCTGATAGGTCACCGACCCGCGCCACCATTCCGTCATGCCCGCCCCCCGATACCCTGCCCCTGGTGCCAGCATTACGTGCCCGCCCGGCATGAGACAAGGCTTGCCCTGACCGCGCCGCCCGCCCGCCTGAACCCTCAGTCCTGCGTCAGCGGTGCCACCACCAGAATCTCCAGATCGCGCGACGGGGTGAAGTCGGTCTTTTCCATCACGAACGTGGTCGGCCCGGTCTTGCGGATGCCGTCGGCGCAAAGCGAGATCACGTTGCCCTTGCCGCCCTTGTCCAGCGTCAGGCGAAACCGGCCGATCGGCCCGGCCCAGGAATTGGCGGTGCGCAACACATATTCGATGTTCCACGCCATCCCCATTGACCAGGCACCCCCCAAGGGATCGCCGACGGCGGTCGGATCAAGAGCGCCGGTCGCCATCGCCATCGCGCGCGAGGTGCCCGCATCGACGCAGTAGCGCGCCACCTGCGACAGCATGTCGTCTTCGGTCGGCGGGTCTTGCCAGCCGAACAGCCCGCCCGAGGGGCGGTTCTCGTATTCATGCACGATCTGCACCACCGCCCCCGCCGGGAAGGTTTGGGTCCAGTGATAGCGCAGGATCACCGACCACAGCGGCGTGACATACTTCGGCACCCCATTGCCGCCATCGGCCGGATAGTAATATTGCGCCAACCCCGCTGCCGCTGCCTCAGCCTGCTGCTCCGGGGACAATGCCATCAAGAGTGCCGTGACGCGATCAGCGCTGACGCTCAGCGGGATGCCATAGCGCGCAAGCGCTGCCGTCACGTCGCGACCGGGGGTGTCGTATTGCTGGTTCAGGGGTCGGTTTTCGTCCCACGGCGGCTCGATCACCGCGATGCGGTCGATCGCAACCGCCACCGGCGCGCCGTCAACCGTCGCGGTAAAGGCAAGCAGATTGTCGCGCTCCAGATCTTCGGGCAGGTTCCACGACGCTTCCGTCATCGCCGCCAGCGAGATCGGCGGCAGCGGAAAGATCACTTCGCCGGTCACGTCGCGGGTGGTGGTGTTGCGAAAGACATAGGCCACGCGGATCTGGTCGATCCCGATCGCCAGGTCTTCTTCTTCCATTGCCACGGCATCGGTCTGGCTGAAGGTCAAGCCGGTGGCGGCAAGGCCACCAAAGCCGTCGTTGGCCAGCCCCAGGGTCGGCCACAGCGCAAGCACTCCGGCCAGCACGCCCACAGTTTGTTTCATCATGCCCTCCTCGCTGCCCGCCAACTGTGCCGCCAAACCGCTCTGCAGGCAAGCGATAGCCAGAGCTTGCAGCTTGTCGCCCGGCCTGCCACTCTGGCCGCCAAAGATAGGGGCCACCATGCGTGTCGGAATTGCCTGCCTCGTGCTGGCCTATGTGCTCAGCCAGTTCTTCCGCGCCTGCCTCGCGGTGCTGACGCCGGTGCTGCAAGCCGATCTGGGGGCCAGCGCCGCCGATCTGGCCTCGGCGTCGGGGCTGTGGTTCCTGACTTTCGCCGCGATGCAGCTTCCGGTCGGCTGGGCGCTTGATCGGGTCGGCCCGCGCCTGACCACGGCGCTGCTGTTCGGGCTGTTCGGTGCGGGCGGGGCGTTGCTGTTCGCGCTGGCGCAGGGGCCGGGGGCGATCCGGCTGGCAATGGCGCTGATCGGAATCGGCTGCGCGCCGGTGCTGATGGCCAGCTACTACATCTACGCCCGCAGCTTTTCACCCGTCGTGTTCGGCACCCTGGCGGGGGCGACGCTCGGCTTCGGCAGCCTCGGCAATATCGCAGGCTCGCTGCCGCTGGCGTGGTCGGTCGCGGCCTTCGGCTGGCGCGAGACCCTGTTCGCCCTTGCCGCGCTGACGCTGCTGCTCGCCGTCGCCACCGCCCTGTGGGTGCGCGACCCAGAACGGGTCACCGGCGCGACCCGCGGCTCGGTGTTCGAGTTGCTGAAAATCCCCGCCATGTGGTTCATCCTGCCGCTGATGGCGGTCAATTACCTACCTGCCGCCGCGCTGCGCGGGCTCTGGGTCGGGCCCTACTACGCCGACGTGTTCGGCGCCGACGCCGCCGGGATCGGGCGGGTGACGCTGGTGATGGGGCTGGCGATGGTGGCGGGCAACTTTGCCTACGGCCCGCTGGACCGGCTGCTTGGCAGCCGCAAATGGGTGGTGTTCGGTGGCAATCTGGCCGCTGCCGCCTGCCTGCTGGCGCTGTGGGCCACCCCCGCCGCCGGCGGTTGGCAGACGGTGGCGGCTCTGGCCGGAGTCGGGCTGTTCGGCGCTTCGTTCCCGATGATCATGGCGCATGGCCGGGCGTTCTTTCCGCCCCACCTGGTCGGGCGCGGCGTGACGCTGATGAACCTCTTCAGCATCGGCGCGACCGGCCTTGCCCAGGTCTTTACCGGCTGGCTGCACGACTCGGTTGCCACCCCGCCCGCCGCCGCACCCTATCAGGCCCTGTTCCTGTTTTTCGCCCTTGCCCTGCTGATCGGTGTGCTGATCTACACCTTTGCCGAGGATCGCACCGACTGACCCTTCCGCTTTCTTGCTGGCCCAAATATCCTCGCCGAAGGCACCCCTGCCACCCCGGACCGCCCGATGATCATCTATCCCGCCGAATACAACGCCCGCAAGCAAGCCGCCTTTGCCGCGCTGGCGCAGGCCGATGGTGGCGGGCGGCGGCTGGCGCTGGTGCCGCTGTCGTTTCGCGATTACCCTGAAACGGCAGGCCGGGTGGCAACCGCCCTGGCGCGGGCCAAGCGCCAGCACCGCTGGGCGCTGCTGCGCTGGCTCAAACGCCAGCTTCTGCGCGGCCAATACAACTGGTCGCGGCACTATTTCAACCGCCACCCCGATCATCTTGCCGCCGCCTGGAACGGCATGGCGGGCGGGCGCATGGCCTTCCTTTCCGGGGCGCGCGATGCCGGTGCCCGCTGCCTGCACCTTGAGCTTGCGCCCTTTCCCGGCCGCCTGACGCTCGACCCTGCCGGGGTCAACGCCGCCAGTTCAGTGCCGCGCGATCCGACCTTCTTCACCGCCTGGGCCGCCTTTGACCCGACCCGCCAGAGCGACGCCTGGCGCGCGCTTGGCGCGGGGCTGGTTGCGCGCCCCTCGCGCCGCAGCGATGTCGGGCAAAGCGCCACAGGGGTGCCCGATACCCCCTACCTGTTCTGCCCGTTGCAGGTGCCCGACGACAGCCAGGTCACGCTGTTTTCCGGTTGGTGCAATGGCATGGCGGGGTATCTGGCGGCGCTCGGCACCGCGGCGCAAGCTCTGCCGCCGGGCTGGCACCTGCGCCTCAAGGAACACCCAAGCGCGCGCCAGTCGCTGCTGCCCCTGATCGCGCCCCTGCTGGCCAGCGGTCGGGTGGTGCTTGACAACGCCAGCGACAGCTTCGCCCAGCTTGCCGCCAGCCGCGGCGTGGTCACGCTCAACTCGTCGATGGGGTTGCAGGCGTTCTTTCACGACCGGCCGGTGATCGTGCTCGGGCGCGCCTTCTTTGCCCTGCCGGGGCTGGTGACGGTGGCCGACAGCCAACCGGCGCTGAATGCCGCATTTGCCAACCCGCAATCCCTGACCTTCGATCCCGCCTTGCGCGCCGCCTTCATGTCATGGCTCGATCAGGTCTATTACCCGCGCTTTGCCGCAGGCCCGCCTGCCACCTTCGACCTTGCCGCCTTCGCAGCCAAGTTGGCGCAGGCCCGCGCGGCCCCCCTTTCCCCGCGCCTGCCTTTGGGTTAAGGGGCGGCGTCAGACTGACATCAGGAGGGTCCGATGGGCTACAGGGTCGTCGTCGTTGGTGCCACGGGTAACGTGGGCCGCGAAATGCTGAACATCCTTGCGGAACGCGCGTTTCCGGTGGACGAGATCGTGGCCCTGGCGTCGCGCCGCTCGCTTGGCACCGAGATCAGCTTTGGCGACCGAACCCTGAAGACCCGCGATCTCGACAGCTTCGATTTCACCGGCTGGGATATCGCCCTGTTCGCGGTCGGGTCCGAAGCCACGAAAATCTATGCCCCGCGCGCCGCCGCTGCCGGTTGCGTGGTGATCGACAACTCGTCGCTCTACCGCTACGACCCGCAGGTGCCGCTGATCGTGCCCGAGGTCAACGCCGATGCGATCATCGGCTACAAGGCCAAGAACATCATCGCCAACCCCAACTGCTCGACCGCGCAACTGGTGGTGGCGCTGAAGCCGCTGCACGACCGCGCCCGGATCAAGCGGGTGGTGGTGGCCACCTATCAGTCGGTTTCGGGGGCGGGCAAGGAAGCCATCGACGAGCTTTGGGATCAGACCAAGGGCATCTATGTGCCGGGTCAGGAAGTGGCCCCGAACAAGTTCCCCAGGCAGATCGCGTTCAACGTGATTCCGCATATCGACGTATTCCTCGACGACGGCTCGACCAAGGAAGAATGGAAGATGGTCGCCGAAACCAAGAAGATCCTCGACAAATCCATCAAGCTGACCGCCACCTGCGTGCGGGTGCCGGTGTTTGTCGGCCATTCCGAGGCGGTCAACATCGAGTTCGAGGATTTCCTTGATGAAGACGAGGCCCGCGACATCCTGCGTGAAGCGCCGGGGGTGCTGGTGATCGACAAGCGCGAGGCGGGCGGCTACATGACCCCGGTCGAATGCGTCGGCGATTACGCGACCTATGTCTCGCGCATCCGCCAGGACAGCACGATCGAGAACGGCCTCAACCTCTGGGTGGTCAGCGACAACCTGCGCAAGGGCGCGGCGCTGAACGCGGTGCAGATCGCCGAACTGCTGGGGCAACGCTGCCTGAAAAAGGGCTGATCCCGGCGATTCGGGCCGACGATGATTGCCCATCCCTGCGGTGCCGCGGGTATCTCACGAAGGTGCATTCGTCGCAGGCCTTCGCGACCGCCCGGGGGGATCGGGAGTTGGTGTTTTTATCAGCGGGATGTTTGGTCGGAGCGAGAGGATTCGAACCTCCGACCCCCTGCTCCCGAAGCAGGTGCGCTACCAGGCTGCGCTACGCTCCGACCGTGGAGGCGGGTTAAACTGTTGGCCCGGCTTTGGCAAGAGGCAAGCGTCTGAATCAATCGCCACTTTCGCGCCGCTCGATCCGGCGCAACATCAGGCTGATGCGCGGCAGGGTGCCGGTCTCGGCCCGGCTTTTCGAGCGCAGCACCGGGTTGTTCTTCGACACCCCGCGGTGGCGTTCGCGCAGCAGGATGTAGATGCCGCTGGCGATGATCACCCCCGCTCCGATCGCGGTATAAAGGTCCGGGCGCTCGCCGAAGATCAGATAGCCGAAGATTGCCGCCCAGATCATCTGCGAATACTGCATCGGGGCCACGATCACCGCTTCACCCGCGCGGTAGGCGACGATGATCAGCAGCATGGCGACAAAACCGAAGCTCGCGATGATGCCCAGCAAGCCAAGATGTTCAAGCGGCAGCGGGCGATAGACGAACGGCAGGGCACAGCCCATCACCACAAAGTTTGCGGTCATGGGATAAAGCAGCAGCACCACCGAGCGTTCGTCCTGCCCGATCTTGCGCACAATCACCGACGCCAGCGAGGAAAACACTGCCGCCGCCAGGGCTGCGGCATGGCCAAGGCTCAGCGGGGCCGCGCCGGGGCGCAGCACGATCAGCACCCCGATCAGCCCGGCCACGATCGCCAGCCCTCGGCGCAGGCCGACCTTTTCGCCCAAGACCGGAATCGCCAGCAGGGTGATCAGCAGGGGTGCCGCGAACAGGATGGCGTAGGTCTGCGCCAGCGGCAGCACCGAAAAGGCGTAGAACGCCGAAACCCCGGTGATCACCGCCGAAACGGTGCGCAGCGCCGTCCACCACGGATGCACCGGGCGCAAATGGCCGTCGCTGCGGTCGCCCATCAGCATCAAGGTCACCAGCGGAAACCCCAGCAGAACCGAGAAGAAGATGATCTGCACCGGCGAATAGAGGCCGCCCAGAAATTTGACCACCACGTCATGGGTGGCAAAAATGGCAAAGGCCAGCAGCGCAAACAGCGCGCCCCTGAGGTTGGATTTCACAACGGCCATCGCCAGGCGCTTCCTTTGGGGCTGCGGGGGGGCAAGCCGGGGATCACCCCCCGCCTTGCCACCCCGACTTAGAGACTTGCGTCCATCGCCGCCAGAATGGCATCGCCCATGCCCGCAGTCGTCACTGGCGTGCCGCCTTCGGGGCCCATCAGATCGGCGGTGCGCACACCGTCGGCCAGCACCTTTTCCACCGCGCTTTCCACCCGCTCGGCCTCATTCCCCAGATCGAAGGAATAGCGCAGTGCCATGGCAAACGACAGAATGGTGGCGATCGGGTTGGCCTTCTGTTGCCCGGCAATATCCGGGGCCGAGCCATGCACCGGCTCGTAAAGCGCTTTCGGGCGGCCATTGGCCATCGGCGCCCCGAGGCTGGCCGAGGGCAACATGCCAAGCGAGCCGGTCAGCATCGCGGCACAATCCGACAGGATGTCGCCAAACAGGTTGTCGGTCACGATCACGTCGAACTGCTTGGGGTTGCGCACCAGTTGCATGGCGCAATTGTCGGCATACATGTGCGAAAGCTGGATGTCAGGGTATTCGGCGTCGCGCAGGGATTGGACCACCTCGCGCCACAGCACGCCCGATTCCATCACGTTGGCCTTTTCGACCGAGCACACCCGGCCCGAGCGTTTGCGCGCCAACTCGAACGCCGAACGCGCCACCCGTTTGATTTCGGATTCGGTGTAGCGTTGGGTGTTAAGCCCGACCCGCTCGCCGCCCTCGACAAAAATCCCGCGCGGCTCGCCGAAGTAGATGCCCGAGGTCAGCTCGCGCACGATCATGATGTCAAGGCCTGCCACCAGCTCGCGCTTGAGGCTGGAGAAATCGGCCAGCGCGTCAAAGCACTGCGCCGGGCGCAGGTTGGCGAAAAGGTCCATGTCCTTGCGCAGCCGCAGCAGGCCGCGCTCGGGCTTGACGCTGAAATCGAGGCTGTCGTATTTCGGCCCGCCGACCGCCCCCAGCATCACCGCGTCCACCGCCTGTGCCTTGGCCATGGTCGCGTCGGTCAGGGGGGTGCCGGATTTGTCATAGGCGCAGCCACCGACCAGATCTTCGCTGACATCAAAGGTGATACCGCGTTTGGCTTTCAGCCAGGCGATAACCTTTTTCACTTCGGCCATGACTTCGGGGCCGATGCCGTCACCGGCAAGGATAAGAAGGGAAGGATTGGCCATGGCGCGGCTCCTCTGGGCTGATTTCGGGTTGCCGCTCGCCTAGCCCCTTGGCGCGGCAGGGTCAAGCGGGGGTCAGGGCAGGGTGACATCCACCCAGACCGGGCGATGGCGCGAGGCGGCGGCAAGGGTGGCAGCCAGCGGGTCGGTGTCGGGCGGCCACAGCACCCCCGAAGCCTCGACGTGCAGATCGCGCGAGGGCAGAACGTAGTCCACCCGCAGCCCGCCCGGCCCGGCATCGGCGGTGTAGTCGGCGGTATCAAGTGCCGGATCGCCCTGTTGCCCCGGATCGACGCGCCCGGAACTGCCGCGCGGGGCGGGGTCTTGCAGCGCCGGGTGGGTCAGCAGCGCGGCTATCCCGGCGCTCAGGCCATCGCCATCGACCGGATCAAGGTTGGCGTCACCCAGCACGATGAACGGGGCGGCAGGTGGTGCGAAGGGCAGCGCCCCCTCGATCAGTCGCGCCCAGAACGCCGCCTCGTCATGGTTGCGCCGCCCGTTGCGGTCTTCCGGGCCGTCAAAGATCGGCGGGGTGGCATACCAGACCAGCAGCCGCAGGGTGGTGCCACCCGGCAGGGCCACCGGCACCTCCCAATGGGCGGTGGTCGCAAGGCGTTGGATGTCCGCGCCCACCAAAGGCTGGGGCAGCAGCGCGCCCGGCAGATCGCGCCACAGAAAGCCCGAGAAATCACGCGCTTGCGCGGCCATGATCGGTAGGCGCGACAGCACCGCCATCCCGGCCTCGCCGGCAAAACGCCCGTAGCCCTGCGCGTCACGGGCATCGCCAAGATAACCGTTGCCGTCGAGATCAAGCCCGGTCGCGAGGCCGGTGTTGGGCTGGCGCGCAAAGCGGTAGGGATAGGGTGCCCCCACAGTGGCCAGCCGGTCGGCCAGGGCGGCAAGCGCCACCAGCCCGTAGTCGTAATCGACCGCCGTCAGCACCAGCACGTCGGCGTCAAGCGCGGCGATCACCGCCACGACGGCTGCGATCTGCGGATCTTCGCCCTTCAGGATATCGCGCAACAGCAACCCCGGCCCGGCGCGGGTAAGAGCGGCGTTGTAGGTGGCGATGCGCAGGGTTTCAGCCAGCACCGGCCCGGCCAGCAGCGCCGCCACCAGCCCGATCAGGCCGCGACGTAGCCAACCGCGTGTGCCGCCACGCTGCCTTGGCGTTTTTGCCGGATCATGTCGGCGATCTTGTTCATCGCGATGCCGCGCATGAACAGGCTGGCGGGAAGAAAAGCCCATGCGGTTATCGTCCAGATCAGGGTTTGCGGCGAGGTCAGGGTCAGCGGCTCGAACCCGCTGCTCGAAATCTTTACCACCACCGGGGTCAGGAACGGCAGCAAAAAGCCCAAGGCGATGTTGATCCGCGCGTCGCGCGTCAGCCGTGCCACGACATCGCCGCCGGTGGTGGGGTCGAAAGTCGGCAGGTTGACCCAGACGTTGAAGCCGCCGCACTCGGTGGGCCAGTCATTGCGCTTGAGCATCACCACAAAGATGCCAAGCCCGACCAGCGAGATCAGATAGGCCATCCCGGCGGCGGTGCGCAGCGCCATCGCCTGCGCCTCCGAGGCCCCGTCGGCCATCATCAGCAGCGCCTGGCGCACCGGGCTGAAGGGAAAATCCATCGCCCGCCCGATCAGCGCGCCCAGAGCCTCGACCAGGGTCGTCATTGTGGTCGGGCTGGTCGCCGATCGGGCGATCACGGTCAGGGCAAAGACCATGGCGAACAGGATCACAAAGCGGGTGCGGTTGAACGGCGGCGCATCGCGGAATTCGATCAGGCCGGGGTAGGTGGCATTGTATTCGACCAGGGTCAGCAGCCCGGCGAACAACGCCACCAGCGCCACCATCTGCCTGCCGTCAGACCCGGTGCCGGGCAACAGCACCGACGGTGTCGCGACCAAGATCATAACGAGAAACGCCCTCAGGAGCGCACCTGCAAGCTGGGTAATCACTGCTCTGCCTTCCTCGACCCGGACGGACATGATGCAATGCCATGCCCTTGTTCCGAAGATGCTCCGCACTTTGTGGCGGATTGCCTCAATCTTGCCCAATTTGTGCCTTCTTTCCCGGCCGGTCGCAATATCCCTTTCAAATGACTTGAGATTTGTGGCGATTTCCGGGTGAATGTGTCACCGGATTGCATCAAAATGGCGGTAAAAAAAGGCCGCCCCGAGGGGCGGCACAAGATGTTGTGGGTTGGCCTCCTTCACACCCAAGGGCGCAGAGTGGCGGCGGTTTTCTCGAACGCGTCGATCGCCGCCGATTTCTCCAGCGTCAGGTCGATGTCGTCCAAGCCGTTCAGCAGGCAGTGCTTGCGGAAGGGATCAACTTCGAAGTGAAAGCTGTGGCCGTCGGAACTGGTGACGGTCTGGGCCGCCAGATCAACTGTGATGCGGGCGTTGGCACCCTTTTGCGCGTCGTCCATCAGCACCGCCACCTGACCCTCGGGCAGCACGATCGGCAGGATGCCGTTCTTGAAGCAGTTGCTGTAGAAGATGTCGGCATAACTGGGCGCGATCACCGCCCGGATGCCGAAATCCAAGAGCGCCCAGGGTGCATGCTCGCGCGATGAGCCGCAGCCGAAGTTCTCGCCCGCCACCAGAATTTCCGCCTTGCGGTAAGCCGGCTGGTTCAGCACGAAATCGGGCTTTTCCGAGCCGTCGAGGTTGTAGCGCATCTCGTCGAACAGGTTCTTGCCCAGGCCGGTGCGGGCGATGGTTTTGAGAAACTGCTTGGGGATGATCATGTCGGTGTCGATGTTGACCAGCGGCATGGGGGCTGCGATGCCGGTCAGGGTGGTGAATTTTTCCATGGGTTTTCTCCTTTTCCGACAGATCAGGCGCGTTTCGTAACGATAAAGACTTCGCGGAACTTGCCCAGCACGCCAAGATGGGGGTCGTTCAAGGTGATCATGTTCACCGAACATCGTGGGGCCCATGCCAGAATGAGATCGGCAAAATCGGCACCGTAGTGAAACGTCACCAGGGCGCCCTGATCGCTGATCGGGTTGCCGTGATATTCGGGCGGCGCAAGGTGGCGCGGGCCGTCTGGCCCAAAGAACGCCCGACGCTCGGTTTTCAGCTTGCCTTCATAGACCGGCGTGGTGAACAGCATCCGCCCGCCGACCTTCAGGGTGCGCTGCATTTCGGCAAAACAAAGCGCCGGTCGGTTGACGTGTTCCAGCACATCAAGATGGCAATGCAGATCGATCGAGGCATCGGCAAAGGTCAGCGCCTCAAGATTTTCGCAGCGATAGCCCTGGTGCGTTACCCCACCCGGCACGTCGGGGTGGTATTGGGTGCCGATGTAGCCTGTGCATTCCTGCCGCATCCGGGCCGAAATGGAACGGTTGGCGGGCGAACTT
>CAYQPD010000041.1:0-19106 GCA_964419305.1 uncultured Rhodobacter sp. | reverse complement strand
GAAAAATATGGTTTAATGGCAAACTAATTTCGGCAGGGAGGAAATGATGGCGGCCAGGAACTTTGACGTGATCGTGATCGGGGCGGGCCCCGGCGGCTATGTGGCGGCCATAAGGGCGGCGCAACTGGGGCAATCGGTGGCGATTGTCGAGCGCGAAAATCTGGGCGGCATCTGCCTCAACTGGGGCTGCATCCCGACCAAGGCGCTGCTGCGCTCGGCCGAAGTCTATCACCTGATGCACCGCGCCAAGGAATTCGGCCTTGCTGCAACCGGCGTCAGCTTTGATCTGGGTGCCGTGGTGGCGCGTTCGCGCGCGGTGGCCAAGCAGCTTTCAGGCGGCATCGGCCATCTGATGAAGAAGAACAAGATCACCGTGGTGATGGGCACCGCCACTCTGCCCGCCAAGGGCCGGGTGACGGTGACCACCGACAAGGGCGTCGAGGAGTTGACCGCCAAGGCGATTGTGCTGGCCACCGGGGCGCGGGCGCGCGAGTTGCCGGGGCTTGAGGCCGACGGTGATCTGGTCTGGTCTTACCGCCACGCGCTGGTTGCCAAGCGTATGCCGAAGAAGCTGCTGGTGATCGGCTCGGGGGCGATCGGCATCGAGTTTGCCAGTTTCTTCAATACCCTGGGCGCCGATACCACGGTGGTCGAGGTGCTGGACCGGGTGCTGCCGGTGGAAGACGCCGAAATCTCGGCCTTTGCCCGCAAGGCTTTCGTCAAGCAGGGCATGAAGATTTACGAGAAATCGGCGGTGAAAAAGCTGGACCGCAAACCGGGGGTGGGGGTGACCGCCCATATCGAAATCGGTGGCAAGGTCGAGACGATGGAGTTTGATACCGTGATTGCCGCCGTCGGCATTGTCGGCAATGTCGAGGGGCTGGGGCTGGAAGCCCTGGGCGTCAAGCTCGACCGCAGCCATGTGGTGACGGACGAATTCTGCCGCACCGGGGTGGACGGGCTTTATGCCATCGGCGACATCGCAGGCGCTCCGTGGCTGGCACACAAGGCCAGCCATGAGGGCGTGATGGTGGCCGAGTTGATCGCGGGCGGGCATCCCCACCCGATCAAGCCCGGCAGCATCGCCGGTTGCACCTATTGCGCGCCGCAGGTGGCGAGCGTGGGCCTGACCGAAGCCAAGGCTATCGAGGCCGGGTTTACCGTCAAGGTCGGGCGCTTTCCCTTCATCGGCAACGGCAAGGCGATTGCCCTGGGCGAGGCCGAGGGCATGGTGAAAACCGTGTTCGATGCCGCCACCGGCGAGCTTTTGGGGGCGCATATGATCGGGGCGGAAGTGACCGAGTTGATTCAGGGCTATGTCATCGGGCGCAGCCTGGAGACCACCGAGGCCGATCTGATCAACACGGTCTTCCCGCATCCGACCCTGTCGGAAATGATGCACGAATCGGTGCTGGATGCCTACGGGCGGGCGCTGCACATCTGAGCGGGATTAAGTCTGCTTGCAAAAACGCCGGGCTCTTGCCCGATTTGTCACGCGACAAATCGGGCCGCGCCTGCCTGCCCGCGGCAGGCGCGCTTGCACGCGCCAGCCCAGCCAGGCGCGCCCCGATTTACCGGCGCCAGTCCAGGCCCACCCCCCCTTGCCCTGCGGCTTGCGCCTTCGGGCAACGGCCCGCGCGCCTCTCCACCGGAGAGGCGCTGCCCGGTCCGGGCGCTCAGGACCAGGCGACGGAATCGGTGATGCGGATTCCACCAAGCCTCATCCCGCGCCAGGCGCCCTCAGGCGGGCACCACCGCCCCGCCGCCGGCGCGCCATTCGCGCAGGCTGCCAAGGTTGTAAACCTTGGCGTAGCCTAGCCGCAGCAGCATCTGCCCCGCCATCTGGCTGCGCGCGCCCGAGGCACAGTAAAGCGCCACCGCCTGGTCCGGCGACAACGCCTTGAGGTGCTCGGGGTGGCGCGGGTCGGCCTTGCTGGCCAGCACCATCAGCGGCACATGCAGCGCCCCTTTGGCCTTGCCGCTGGCACGCAACTCCATCCCCTCGCGCACGTCGATCAGGGTCATAGCGCCCGCAGCCACCTGCGCCACCGCGTCAGCGGGCGCAATCGCTGCGACCCGAGGGCCCGAGGGTTTGAGAAATGAAAACATCGGCGAGCCTTTCAGCACAAGCGAGACGATGCGCACCGGGCGGCGCGCTTGAAACATTCAAATACCTGCATTTGAACCCATTGCAAGGCCGCCGCCGAAAATTCGCGCGAATAGTGCTGCGCGCTGACATTTGTTCATTCAATGTTCACGTTTTGCAGTTGGAGACTCGCGACCTTTCGCTTATGTAGTCCGGGTCTGAGTGGGGTGCAGCCATGGCCGAGCAGAAGTTCATCGAAGTGCGCGGCGCGCGCGAGCATAACCTCAAGAACATCGACGTCGATATTCCGCGCAACCAGTTGGTGGTGATCACCGGGCTGTCGGGCTCGGGCAAGTCTTCGCTGGCGTTCGACACCATCTACGCCGAGGGCCAGCGCCGCTATGTCGAAAGCCTGTCGGCCTACGCCCGGCAATTTCTTGACATGATGGGCAAACCCGATGTCGATCACATCTCGGGCCTGTCACCCGCGATTTCGATCGAGCAGAAGACCACCTCGAAAAACCCGCGCTCGACCGTCGGCACGGTGACCGAGATCTACGATTACCTGCGCCTGCTGTTCGCCCGGGTCGGGATTCCCTACAGCCCGGCCACCGGCCTGCCGATCACCGCGCAGCAGGTGCAGGATATGGTGGATGGCGTGATGGCAATGGCTGAGGGCACCCGCGCCTATCTGCTGGCCCCGATGATCCGCGACCGCAAGGGCGAGTATCGCAAGGAATTTCTTGACCTCCGCAAGCAGGGCTTTCAGCGCGTCAAGGTCGATGGCGCGTTTTATGAGCTGGACGAGCCGCCGACCCTCGACAAGAAGCTGCGCCATGACATCGACGTGGTGGTGGACCGGATCGTGGTGCGGGACGGCATCCAGACCCGGCTGGCCGACAGTTTCCGCACCGCGCTGAACCTGGCCGACGGTATCGCCGTGCTGGAAACCGCTGTAGCCGAGGGCGAGGAGCCCGTTCGCACGACGTTTTCGGAAAAATTCGCCTGCCCGGTGTCGGGCTTCACCATCCCCGAGATCGAGCCACGGCTGTTCTCGTTCAACGCGCCGTTCGGGGCCTGCCCGGTGTGCGGCGGGCTGGGGGTCGAGCTGTTCTTTGACGAGCGCCTGGTGGTGCCCGATCAGGGGCTGACGCTGGTGCAAGGCGCGCTGGCCCCCTGGGCCAAGTCGAAAAGTCCGTATTTTCTGCAAACCATTGATGCGATTGCCAAGCACTACGGTTTTGACAAGAAGCTGAAATGGAAAGACCTGCCCGACGCGGTGCAGCAGATCTTTCTGCACGGCTCGGGCGACGCGGAAATTCCGTTTCGTTACGACGAAGGCGGGCGGATCTATCAGGTCAGCCGGGTGTTTGAAGGCGTGATCCCCAACATGGCGCGGCGCTACCGCGAAACCGATTCTGCCTGGGTGCGCGAGGATTTCGAGCGTTTTCAGAACAACCGCCCCTGCGGTGCCTGTGGCGGGTTCCGGTTGAAACCCGAGGCGCTGGCGGTCAAGATCGGCGGCTTGCACGTAGGTCAGGTGGTGGCGATGTCGATTGCCGAGGCGCACGCCTGGATCGCCACCGTGCCTGCGGCGCTGAGCGCGCAGAGCAACGAGATTGCGAAGCTGATCCTGAAGGAGATTCGCGAGCGGCTGGGGTTTCTGGTCAATGTCGGGCTGAATTACCTGACCCTGGCGCGCAATGCCGGCACCCTGTCGGGCGGCGAAAGCCAGCGCATCCGGCTGGCGTCGCAGATCGGTTCCGGCCTTACGGGGGTGCTTTACGTGCTGGACGAGCCCTCGATCGGGCTGCACCAGCGCGACAACGACCGGCTGCTGACCACGCTCAAGAACCTGCGCGATCAGGGCAACACCGTGCTGGTGGTCGAGCACGACGAAGAGGCGATAAGGGCGGCGGATTACGTCTTTGATATCGGCCCCGGCGCGGGGGTGCATGGCGGCAAGGTGATCAGCCACGGCACCCCGGCCGAAGTGGCGGCCGATCCGGCCAGCCTGACCGGCCAGTATCTCAGCGGCAGCCGCGCGATTGCGGTGCCCACCCGGCGGCGCAAGGGCAGCGGCAAGAAGCTTACGGTGGTCGGGGCCAGCGGCAACAACCTGGCGGCGATGACGGCGGAATTTCCGCTGGGAAAATTCGTCTGCGTCACCGGCGTGTCGGGCGGCGGCAAATCGACCCTGACGGTCGAGACCCTCTACAAGACCGCCGCGGTGCGGCTGAACGGGGCGCGCGAAACCCCTAGCCCCTGCGAGACCATCACCGGCTTCGAGCATCTCGACAAGGTGATCGACATCGACCAGCGCGCCATCGGGCGCACCCCGCGCAGTAACCCCGCCACCTATACCGGCGCTTTCACCCCGATCCGCGACTGGTTCGCGGGCCTGCCCGAGGCCAAGGCGCGCGGCTATCTGCCGGGGCGGTTTTCCTTCAACGTCAAGGGCGGGCGCTGCGAGGCCTGTCAGGGCGACGGGGTTCTGAAGATCGAGATGAACTTTCTGCCCGATGTCTATGTCACCTGCGAAACCTGCAAGGGCCACCGCTACAACCGCGAGACGCTGGAGATCAGGTTCAAGGGCAAGAGCATCGCTGATGTGCTCGACATGACGGTCGAGGAGGCGCAGGGGTTCTTTCAGGCGGTGCCGGCCATTCGCGAAAAGATGGATGCGCTGATGCAGGTGGGCCTTGGCTACATCAAGGTCGGCCAGCAGGCCACGACCCTTTCAGGGGGCGAGGCGCAGCGCGTCAAGCTGTCAAAAGAGCTGGCCCGCCGCGCCACCGGGCGCACGCTTTACATCCTTGACGAGCCGACCACCGGGCTGCATTTCGAGGATGTGCGCAAGCTTTTGGAAGTGCTGCACGAACTGGTCGAGCAGGGCAACACCGTGGTGGTGATCGAGCACAATCTCGATGTCATCAAGACCGCCGACTGGATCATCGACATCGGTCCTGAAGGCGGTGACGGCGGCGGCCGGATCGTGGCGGTGGGAACCCCCGAGGCGGTGGCCAAGGTCGAGGCCAGCTTTACCGGGCACTACCTGAAGGCGATGCTGAAGCCGCATCGGGCCGCGGCGGAATAGGCCGGGGGCCGCCCTCGGGGGCATCGAGCCCCCTCGGGCGGGGTGCCTCCGGCGGGAGTATTTGGGCAAAGAAGAAGACCCGGGGGCCGTTCACTTCTTGAGCGGGCAGGTGCTCATGCCGAGGATCGAGTAGATCGGGCAAGACGAGACCAGGCCGGTGACCAGCGGGATGATGCCGATCAGGTAAAGGTAGTGCCAGCCGCTTTGGCTGGGGTTGAGAAAGAAACCCGCCAGCAGGGCGATGCCCAGGATGACGCGGATGATGCGGTCGGTGTTGCCGACGTTGGTGGTGAACATGATGTTGCCTTTTCTCAGGTTGGTTGTGGATGTTGCCGTCATACCAGATACTAGCACGAATTTGAATATGTGTCTTTAGTCGGAGCAGGCACGTGTTTGTGATCGCGGGGCGGGGGGGGCTACCAGCCCGCCGCCTTGCGCAGCATGTTGAGGGCCACCACGATGATGAACAGGGCAAAGGCTCGTTTCAGCGGTTTGGGGTCCATGGCGTGGGCCAGCCGCACCCCCCAGGGGGTGGTGATCAGGGTCATCGCGATGATCACCCCAAAGGCGGGCAGATTGACCGCGCCGATGGTGTAGGGGGGGCTGATCTCGACCGTCATGGTCAGAAAGCCCAGCACCGAGGGGGCGGCGATGATCAGGCCGAAGCCGGCGGCGGTGGCGACGGCGCGGTGGATCGGCAGGTTGTAAAGGCTCATCAGCGGCACTCCGAAGGTGCCGCCGCCGATCCCCATCAGGACCGAGAAGAAGCCGAGCGCCGAGCCGATCGTGCCGCGCCGGGTGCCGCCGGGCATGGCCTGCCCCAGCCGCCATTCGGACTTGCCGAACGCCATGTAAAGCCCGGCGGACAGGGCCAGGATGCCGAACACCAGTTGCAGGGTGATCGAGCGCAACTGGCTGGCCAGCAGCATGCCGAGCAGCGCGCCACCCGCGATCCACGGGCCCCAGCTTCGCAGGATCTGCCAATCGACCGCGCCCTTGCGGTTATGCGCCAGCACCGAGCGGATCGAGGTGACGGTGATGGTGGCCAGCGAAGTGGCGAGGCAGACCTGCATCAGTTGCGGACCGCCATAGTCCAGGGCCGAGAAGGCGTAGAAGAAGGCGGGCACCAGCACCAGCCCTCCGCCGACCCCAAGCAGCCCGGCGATCACCCCGGCAAAGGCGCCGATCACCAGCAGCATCGCCAGCATGGCCAGCAGCAGGGATAGATCGGGCATGGTCAGGCCTTTCACGCGGGTGAAAGCCCGGCATAGCCGGTTGCGGGCGGGCCTGCCAGCGGAATGGTGCCGGTCTCGGGGTCAGGGCTGCACTTCGGCCAGTGCCGCGTCGAGCAGCTCCAGCCCGGCACCGGGGTGGGCTGCCCCTTCCGACAGCACCCGCCGCCAGCCACGCGCGCCGGGGCGCCCGGCAAACAGGCCCAGCATGTGGCGGGTGATGTGGTGCAGGTGGCCGCCGCTGGCAAGGTGGTTCTCAAGGTAGGGCCGGATCGCCGCGACCACCTGAAACGCATCCCGCCCCGGCCCGTCGCCCCACAGCGCATCGGCCCCGATCAGGGTGGCACCGGGGTCGTGATAGGCCGCGCGCCCGATCATCACTCCGTCCAGCCCCTGATCCAGCAGCGCTTTTGCCTGCGCCAGGGTGGTGACGCCGCCGTTGAGGCTGATCACGAGCTGCGGAAATTCCTGCTTCATGCGTAACACCAGCGGGTAATCAAGCGGCGGCACCTCACGGTTTTCGCGCGGGCTGAGGCCCTTGAGCCAGGCCTTGCGGGCGTGGATGATGAAGTGGCGGGCACCGGCGCGCGCGACGGTGGCCAGAAATTCGGGCAGCATCCGCGCGGGGTCGTGGTCATCGACACCGATCCGGCATTTCACCGTCACCGGCACCGGGCTTTCGGCCAGCATTGCCGCCACGCAGTCCGCGACCAGCGCCGGGCGTTCCATCAGCACCGCGCCAAAGCAGCCCGACTGCACCCGGTCCGAGGGGCAGCCGACGTTGAGGTTGATCTCGTCGTAGCCGTAGGGGACTGCGGCGCGCACCGCTGCCGCCAGTTGCCCCGGGTCGGACCCACCCAGTTGCAACGCCAGCGGATGCTCGCAGCAATTGTAGCCCAGCAGCCGATCACGCGGGCCGTGGATCACCGCAGCGGCGGTGACCATCTCGGTGTAAAGCAGCGCGCGGCGGGTCATCAGGCGGTGGAACACCCGGCAGTGACGGTTGGTCCAGTCCATCATCGGCGCGACCGACAGGCGCGCGCCATGACGTTGCGCTGGTTCGAGTGGCATGTGGGGCAAGTGGATCACGCCACCACGCCGAACAGGGCCCCGACCCCGGCCGTGATCGCCATCGCCAGCGCCCCCCAGAAGGTGACGCGCGCAGCACCCCGCAGGTGGGTGGCCCCTCCGGCGGCGGCCCCAAGCGCGCCAAGCCCGGCAAGGGCAACGACCGTGGCTCCGGCCACCCACAGCGTCACCGTCGCCTCGGGGGCAAGCAGCGCCACCAGCAGCGGCAGCGCCGCCCCGGCGGCAAAGGTGGCCGCCGACACCAGCGCGGCCTGCACCGGGTGGGCGGTCGCGATTTCGGAAATTCCCAACTCGTCGCGCAGATGGGCCCCCAGCGCGTCAAAGGCGGTCAGTTGTTCGGCCACCAGCCGCGCGAGGTGGCGATCCAGCCCGCGCGCCTCGTAGATGTCGGACAGCTCTTTCATCTCGTGCTCGGGATGGGTGGCAAGCTCGGCGCGCTCGCGGGCGGTGTCGGCCTGTTCGGCGTCGGTCTGGCTGCTGACCGAGACATATTCCCCCGCCGCCATTGACATTGCCCCGGCCACCAGCCCGGCCAGCCCGGCAATCACGATTTCGGTCTGCCCTGATCCTGCGGCGGCGACCCCGACCACCAGGCTGGCGGTCGAGACGATACCGTCGTTGGCCCCCAGAACGGCGGCGCGCAGCCAGCCGATGCGGTGGACCATGTGGCCCTCGGAATGGATCGTGCGGCTCATGTTCGGCCTCTGTTTGCAGGTTGAGACGGTACGGGGCTGACCTGCGCTGCAAATCCGTCAGCGCGCCCCGGCGCGGGCGACAGCAGCGCCAGCCTTGCCCCCGCGCCGCGTGCGATACTGGCGACGATGGCAAGGCCAAGCCCCGAGCCTGCGGTGCGTGCGCCCGCCCGCTCGAACCGTGTGGTCAGGCGCGACAGGGCGTCGGCGGGGATCACCGGGCAGGCGTTGGTGACGCTGAGGCTTGCATCCCGCGCCAGGCTGATGTCGATCGGCTGGGCCGGGTCGCCATGGGTCAGGGCGTTCTCGATCAGGTTGCGGGCCAGGATCGCGAAGGCATCGGGGTCCATCCGGGCGGGGGTGGTGCCGCCCTCGGGCAGGCTGAGGCGCAGTCGCTCGCCCTGCCCGGCGCGGCCGAAATCCTGCACCACCATCGCCAGGATCGGGGCGAGATCCTGGGGATCCTCGGCCAGCACCCCGCCGCCTTCGGCGCGCGACAGTTGCAGCAGCTTTTCCGATAGCCGGGCCAGACGCCGCAGTTCGGCCTCGATGGTCTGGGCGCGCAGCCGCAGCGGGCCGGGCGGCACTTCGGCGATCAGGCGTTGGGTCTGGGCCAGGGTCGAGGCGACCGGAGTGCGCAATTCATGCGCGGCATTGGCAGTAAAGCTGCGCTCGGATTCCATCGCCCGCTTCAACCGTGCCATCAACTGGTTGACGGCATTGCGGATCGGCAGCAGTTCGGTTTGCAGACCGCGGGTCTGCAACGGTGACAGCTCGGATGCGCCCCGCCCCCGCACCTCTTTCGACAGCGCCGCCACCGGGCGCAGACTGCGGCCGACAAACCAGGCGATCCCCAGCAGGCTGAAGGGGATCAGGATCGCCAGCGGCACCAGCATCGCCAGCTCGGTGCGCATCAGCACTTCGCGGCGGTGATCCAGCGGTTCGGCCACCTCGATCTGATAGGCCCCGGAAACCGCGGTCAGAACGAAAATGCGGTGATCGGCGATGGTGTGAAAGCCGGTGGCAAGTGGCACCGCAAACGAATCGAGGCGGGCCTGATGCGAATAAAGCAGAATCGCCCCGTCACCACCGCGCACGACGTATTTCATGTATTCGTCCATCGGACCCACCGGCGACACCCGGCGGGCGGGCCCCACGATGTCCGAGTTGATCAACTCGATCACCGCAATCGGCAGGATGCGCTCGGCGGTCTCCTGAAGCGAGGCGTCGAACACCTCGTCGATCTCGCGCTTGAGCACCAGCCCGGCGCCCAGCATCGCCAGCAACCACAGCACCGCCAGCCCGAAGCCCAACCCAAGCGCCAGATCGCGGCGCAGGCTGCGCGCCTTGACCGGTTCCGGCGCGATCATGCCCGCCCCAGCCGGTAGCCCATGCCGCGCACGGTCTCGATCGCGTCATGGCCCAGTTTCTTGCGCAGGCGGCTGACATAGACCTCGATGGTGTTGCTTTCGACCTCGGCATCAAAGGAATAGAGCCGCTCTTCGATCTGGCTCTTGGCCACGATCGCGCCGGGGCGCTGCAACAGCACCTCGAAGATCACCCATTCGCGCTGGCTCAGATCAATCGCGCCACTGGCTCCGGTGATGCTGCGCGCGGCCAGGTCGATCGCCAGATCGCCCAGTTCGATCAACGGGTTGGGATTGCCCTTGTAGCGCCGCGCCACGGCCCCGATGCGGGCTGACAGCTCGGCCAGATCGACCGGCTTGACCAGATAGTCGTCAGCCCCGGCATTGAGACCGGCGATGCGGTCGGTGATGCGGTCACGCGCGGTCATGATGATGACCGGGTTGGTGGCGCGGCGGGTGCGCAGGGCCCGCAGGAAATCAATGCCGTTGCCGTCGGGCAGCGCGAGATCGAGCAGGATCAGGTCGTAGTCCACCGTATCGGTGCAGGCGCGCGCATCGGCCAGGGTCTCGACCCAGTCGGGGGTATGGCCTTCGGCACTGATCTGGTCACGCACCGCTGAGCCCAGGCCACGATCATCCTCGATCAGCAGTATCCGCATCGCTAAAACCTTCTCTTCTGTCACCAACCAGACCTGCGCCCGAAGGCAGCGCCTGCGACCCTGTGCCAAGGCGGGCTGACGCGCAGCTTAACACCGAAGGTCGGCGTTCAGCAAATTGTCAGGAATCCCGGCCATGGTTCAGCAGCTTGTCAGGAAACCGCGCTACAGAGGGTGTGATGAAACCGGGGGAAGGATGAACAGCGTGAGGAAAAGGCAGATCTTTGTCGCTGGCCTTCTGGGGGTCGGCCTGATGGCAACCGCCACCTTTGCCAGCGATGATTGCACCGCCCCGATGTCAACCTGGCAGCCGCGCGAGGCGATGGAGCAAAAGGCCATCGAGATGGGCTGGACGGTTGATCGCATCCGCACCGATGACGGCTGCTACAAGGTCTATGGCAAGGATGCCAACGGCCAGCGCATCGAAGCCAAGTTCGATCCCGCCACCTTCGCGCTGGTCAAGCTCAAGCAAGGCGATGAGATCAAGCACGAGGACAAGGCCGAGAAACCCGATGCCGACGGCACTGCCCCAAGCCCCGGCAACTGAGAGCACGATCCCCCGCGCTGATCCCGATCGGGCGGACAGTGGGGCAATACTTAACAATCTTTGGAAGATAGCATGATAAAAGTCTGGGATATCGGGGTTCGGCTGTTTCACTGGAGCCTGGTTGCAACCTTTGGCGTGGCTTGGCTTACGTCGGATGAAGCGAATGTGGTGCATGCCTGGGTCGGCTATGTGGCGGTCGGTCTGATCGCGCTGCGTCTGGGGTGGGGCCTGGTCGGGCCGCGTTATGCGCGGTTCTCGCAGTTTGTCACCGGGCCGCGTGCGGCGATCGCCTATCTCAAGGCATCGCTAGTCGGCCACGAGCCGCGCTATATCGGCCACAATCCGGCGGGTGCCGCGATGATTGTGGCGTTGCTGATGACGATGTCGGCCACGGTGTTCACCGGCTGGCTGACGCTTGATCCTGCCCGGGTGGCGATGCTGCCCGCGCTGCCTGCCATCGTCGGCCCGGCCTTTGCCGAAGACGGCGAAGGCAACGGTGACGGATCGGTTGTGGGTGACATCCACGGCGCGCTGGCCAACCTGATGCTGATGCTGGTGGTGCTGCATGTCGCGGGGGTGGTGCTCGCCAGCCGCCGCCACGGCGAAAATCTGGCCGCCGCGATGGTTACCGGGGTGAAACGCGCCCCGACCGTCGGCGATGTGGCCTGAAGTCGGGTTCTTAGCGAGTCGCGTGTTTGAATTGTGACGAGTGCCGCGCGTGAGGCGCAGTAAGGGGTGCCCTGCACGGAGCCGGAAACGGCTCCGTGCAGGTTTTGCGTTCGCGTTGCGTGATCGCGGGTCAGCCCGCCGCGCACCTTGGCGATCCGGGGGGCTTGGCACCCACCACCCCGGCGGTGTGAAAAAATCTGGAAAATTCGTTTGCTTCAGGAAGCTGTCAGCCGGTTCTGGCAAACCCGACGGGCAACAGCAATTCATCAACCGGAGTGTCCCCATGATGCCGATTCGCACCACCCGCCTTCTGACGCTGGCCGCTGCGTCAACACTGTCGATCGCCCTGCTTGCCCCGGGCCTTGCCGAGGCGCGGCAGGTGACCCTGAGCGCCAGGCTGGCCAACTACAACGGCGATGGTGCCTATCTTGCGATCTACGTGACCGATGCCAATGGCGGCTATCAGAAGTCGCTTTGGCTGTCGGGCAGCAAGTCGAAATACTGGAAGCATCTGCGCGACTGGGCGCGTGCCACCGGCATCAGCCGGGCCGAAGTCGATGGCGTGACCGGGGCGAGCATCGGCTCGGGCGGCAAGCTTGATGTCACGGTCGATCTGGCCGATGCGCTGATCGACGCGGGCTATCAGATCCGGATCGACACGGCGGTGGAAAAATCGCGCGAGATCCCGGCTGAAGTGACCGTGCCGCTGACCTCGGCGGGATCGGGGCAGGCGGTGGCCGGCTCGTTCTATATCAAATCCTTCCAATACGACATGTGATCTGCAAGCCTGAAAGTAGCCCCAAGATGTTGCGTCAATTCCACTCTGTTCCCGGCCTGATCCTGGGGCTGGTGCTGATCCTTCTCTCTGTCACTGGTGCCACCCTCGCAATCGAGCCCAGCCTCGAGCGCGCGGCGGCACTGCCGATTCCGGCGATTTCGGTGGCTGATCTCGCGGGCAAGGTGGCGGCGCGCTACACTGCGGTCGAACGGATTGACCGGCGCGCCAACGGCATGATCGTGGTCAGCTACGCCGGACCCGAGGGCTATCACTCGGATCAGATCGACCCGTCGAGCGGGGCGGAAATCAAGGTTGACGCGCCCTCGCCGTTTCTGCTGTGGGTCAAGAACCTGCACCGCGCGTTCCTGCTGAACGATACCGGGCGGGCGGCGGCGGGGATCAGCGCCGGAGTGATGGCGGTGATGGCCGTCACTGGCCTGTTGCTGCTGGTGGCAGCGCTGGGCGGCTGGCGCAAGCTGAACCGTCCGCTGCGCGGCACCCCCGCCAGGCGCTGGCACGGCAAGATCGCGCGGCTGGCGATCACCGGGCTGGTGATCTCGGCGATCACCGGCAGCGTAATGTCGCTTTATCGCTTTGAATATCTGCCCGACGGCAGCGCCGTTGAGCCCGATTTCCCGTTCTCGGTCAACGGCGGCGCAGCGGCCCCCGTCGCCAGCCTGGCCGCGCTGCAAGCGGTTCCCCTGACCGATCTGACCCGCCTGACCTTTCCGGTGGCCGATGACCCGACCGACGTGTTCGGCCTGCAAACCACGGCGGGCAGCGGCTATGTCGATCAGGCCACCGGCGAGGCGCTGAACTGGCTGCCGATGTCGAAGGCGCAGAAGATCGCCGAATTCATCTACCTGCTGCACACCGGCCAGGGGCTGTGGTGGCTGGGGCTGCTGCTGGGTCTGGCGGCGCTGGCGATTCCGGTGCTGGCGGTGACCGGCACCCTGATCTGGTGGGGCCGCCGCAGCGCCCGCCCCAAGGTTGCCGGACTGGTGCGGGCAGGCGAGGCCGAACTGGTGATTCTGGTGGGCTCGGAAGGCGGCTCGACCTGGGGGTTCGCGGCCACGCTGGCCCGCGGTCTGCAAGCGACCGGGGGCAAGGTGCATCTTGCGGCAATGAACGATTTTCGCGCCTATCCCAAGGCCAAAGGTCTGATCCTGCTGGCATCCACCTATGGCGACGGGGTGGCTCCGGCATCGGCCAAGCAGTTTCTGGCACGGCTGGAGGGCTATCGCGGCGAGCCGATTCTTACGGCGGTGCTGGGTTTTGGTGACCGGATGTTTGCCAATTATTGCGGTTTCAGTGACACCGTGTCGGCGGCGCTGGAAGCCAAAGGGTGGCCGATCTTTCTGCCGCAGGGTCGGATCGACCGCCAGTCGGTGGTGGATTTTGCCGCCTGGGGTCGCGACCTGGGCGAGGTGCTGAAGGTGCCGCTGAACCTCGATCACCGCGCGGCGGTGCCTGCGACGGTGGAACTTGAGCTGATCTCGCGCCAGGACTTCGGGGCCGAGGTGCAGGCCCCGGCGGCGATCCTGAGCTTCGGCCCGGTGGCGCGCGGTGGCTGGCGCGGCTGGTTCGGCCCCCGTCTGCCGCGGTTCTCGGCGGGCGATCTGGTCGGCGTGGTGCCGCAAGGATCAAACCTGCCGCGCTACTATTCGCTGGCCTCGTCGCGCCGCGACGGAATGCTGCAAATCAGTGTGCGCAAGGCCCCCGGCGGGCTGTGCTCGGGGCAGTTGCATGATCTGGTGCCGGGCGATCGCATCCGCGCCTTCATTCGCCCCAACGCCGACTTCCGCCCGCAGACCGGGCGCGCGCCGGTGATCCTGATTGCCGCCGGTTGCGGGGTTGGGCCGATGGCCGGTTTCCTGCGCGGGGCACGCCGGGGCCGCGCGATGGAGCTGTACTTCGGCAACCGCGATCCGCAGTCGGATTACCTTTACGAAGCCGATCTTGCGCGCTGGCAAAGCGAGGGGCGGCTGGCGCGGCTGGTCACCGCCTTCTCGCGGGTCTCGGATCGTGCCTATGTTCAGGACCGTCTGCGCCGCGACGCCGCCCATCTGCGCCAGCAAATCAAGCGCGGAGCGCAGGTTCTGGTGTGTGGCGGCGCGGCGATGGCCACGTCTGTGGCGGCCGAATTCGAGGCGGCGATTGCGCCGCTCGGGCTTTCGGTGGCAAGCCTGAAGGCCGAGGGGCGGTATCGCGAAGATGTCTACTAAGGCGCTGATCACCCTCAGCGGCCCGACCATGGGCACCCGCTGGAGCGCCCGACTCTGCCCGCCAGCGGGGCTTGATCGCGCGGCCCTGCACGCGGCGCTGGCCGCCGCCATGGCGCGGATCGACGGCCAGATGAGCACCTGGCGCGACTCTGATCTGATGCGGCTGAACGCAGCCCCGGTCGGCAGTTGGGTGACGCTGCCCGCCGACCTGCTGCGGGTGCTGGACACGGCGTTGCGGATCGGGCGTGAATCGGGCGGCACCTTTGATATCGGCGTCGGTGCGCTGGTGCGCGCCTGGGGCTTTGGCCCGGCCGAGGGCCGCGCTGACCCGGCCCGGATCAAGGCGCTGATTGGCCAGCCGCTGGCCACTGCCGACATGATCGAGCTGGATCTTGCGGGCGGGCGGGCGCGCAAGCTGGCACCGCTCGACCTTGATCTTTCCGGCATCGCCAAGGGGTTTGGCGCCGATGTTCTGGCGCAGGTGCTGGCCGATTTCGGGGTGGCTGACGGGCTGGTAGGGCTGGACGGTGAAGTGGTGGCGCGCGGCAAGCGCCCGGATGGCGGACCCTGGGCGGTGGCGCTGGAAGACCCGGTGCGCGGCACCCGCGCCGCGCGCGGGGTGATCGAAATCAGCAACCGCGCGGTGGCGACTTCGGGCGATTACCGCCATTTCGTGCAGGTCGGCGCGAATTATCTGTCGCATACCATGAACCCAAGGCTGGGCGGCCCGGTGCAAAACCGGCTGGCCTCGGTCTCGGTGCTGGCAGAGCGCTGCATCGAGGCCGACGCCTGGGCCACGGTTCTGCTGGTGCTGGGCGAGGCGGCAGGCCCCGCCCTGGCGCAGGCGCGCGGGATCGAGGCGATCTTTCTGGTGCGCGACGGCGACGGTATCCGCGAAATCGTGACCTGAGGCGACTGGGCCCATGGCGCTCTGACGCGGTCGGCGGCGCGGCCGTTTCCGGAGCGGCAGCTAGATGTCGCATCGGTTGCAATCCGAATCCGATGTGCTAGCGTCAGCCCATGATTCGCATCTTGCGCCAGCGCCTGTCGGGCATGGTCCTGACCCTGACCCTGCTGATCGCCACCGTGGCGACCGGGTTCGGGCATCAGGTGATGTCGGTCGATGACGTCGCGCGGGCGCAGCATGCCCTGTTCTGGGGGCAGCCTGCGGCCGATCTTTGCGGCGAGTCCGGTGATAACGGCACCGCATCGGGCATGGCGGGCTGCGCGGTCTGCCAACTGGTGGGGGCGGCGGTTCTGCCCGCCCCGGCGGCGCAGCCGACAGCGCTTGGTCTGCGCCTGATTGCCAGCCTGCACCTGCCCGCCAGCACCCGCCTTGGGTGCGCCGGGCACGATTATGCGCACCCGGTGCGCGCGCCTCCGCTGGCCTGATCGGCGTCTGTCGCGGCGGCTTGTGGCCGTCAGTCCAGCCTGCCAGCGCCAAGCTCTGGCACAATCCCTTCGGATCACAGCATGAAATCCATCGCCTTGTTCGCGGCGATCTGCGCCCCTCGGACGGGGTTTGCCGGGCCCGTGCGGTCGCAGTTGCGACCGGGTGTCGCGCCGGGCTGTGTATCCCTGTCAACGGAATTTGGGGGAACGGTCGGTTGCGTCCCGCGCCTTGCCCCCCAGATGATCCCCACCCCGATCCTGGGGGGGCGGGTCACACTTCCCCCATCCGGTGCATCCCGCCGGATGGGGGCTTTTCGCCGCCGCCACTCTGGCGCGACCGGCTTCACGTCAAGCTCAACAGGAGACTCAAAGATGACACGTGCCCTAGCCCTGATTGCCGCACTGCTGTTTTCGACCGCAGTTCTTGCCCATGAAACCACGGTCGGAAACCTGCAGATCATCCACGCCCATATCGCGGTGCCGGCCAAAGGCGCGATGTCGGCCGGCGGGTTCATGGAGATTGTCAATACCGGCACCGAGACCGAGCACCTGACCGGGGCCGAGGTCGATTTCGCCACCGCCCAATTGCACCAGACCGTGGTCAGTGCCGATGGCGTGGCCAGCATGAACCCGGTTGCGGCGATCGAAATTCCGGCCGGGGCCACGGTGGCGCTGGAGCATGGCGGCTATCACGTGATGCTGATGGGGCTGAACAGAACCCTGGAAGTCGGCGACGTGCTGCCTGGCGTGCTGATTTTCGAACATCAGGGTCGGGTCGAAATCGAGTTCAAGGTCGATCCGTGGGACGGCTCGATGGATCACAGCGCCGCAGGCAACTGACGCGCCTGTGATCGGCGGCTTCCGGGCCGGTTCAGACCACCAGACCGGGAGCCGCTTTCCGGCGCGTGTGCAAAAGGCTACTGCGGTGCCGGGCGGGTTCTTGAGTTCTGCCGCGTGCCCCCCTACACCGGAGGAAAAGCACGAAGGAACGCCCCATGCCCGCCTACCGCAATCTGGCCGAGAGTATCGGCAACACCCCGCTGATCCGGCTTAACGCGGCCAGTCAGGCGACCGGCTGCGAAATTCTGGGCAAGGCCGAGTTTTTGAACCCCGGCCAGTCGGTCAAGGATCGCGCCGCTCTTTACATCATCCGCGACGCGGTGGCGCGCGGGGCGCTGCGGCCCGGCGGCACCATCGTCGAGGGCACGGCCGGCAATACCGGCATTGGGCTGGCGCTGGTCGGGGCCTCGATGGGCTATCGCTCGGTGATCGTGATCCCGGAAACCCAGAGCCAGGAAAAGAAGGACATGCTGCGGCTGGCCGGGGCCGAACTGGTGCAGGTGCCCGCCGCGCCCTACAAGAACCCCAACAACTACGTGCGCTACTCGGGCCGTCTGGCCGAGGCGCTGGCCAAGACCGAACCCAATGGCGCGGTCTGGGCCAACCAGTTCGACAATGTCGCCAACCGTCAGGCGCATGTGGAAACCACCGGGCCCGAGATCTGGGCTCAGACTGGTGGCAAGGTGGACGGTTTCATCTGCGCGGTCGGCACCGGCGGCACCCTGGCGGGCATGGCGCTGGCGCTGCAACCCAAAGGGGTGAAGATCGGGCTGGCCGATCCCGAGGGGGCAGCGCTGCACAGCTACTACACGCAGGGCACCTTTGACGCGCCGGGCTCATCCATCACCGAGGGCATCGGCCAGGGCCGGATCACCGCCAACCTTGAAGGCTTCCGGCCCGATTTCAGCTATCGCATCCCCGATGCCGAGGCGCTGCCGCTGGTGTTCGATCTGCTGACCCACGAAGGGCTGTGCCTTGGCGGATCAACCGCGATCAACATCGCGGGGGCGATCCGGATGGCGCGCGACATGGGGCCGGGGCATACCATCGTCACCATCCTGTGCGACTATGGCAACCGCTACCAGTCCAAGCTGTTCAACCCGACCTTCCTGCACGAAAAGGGCCTGCCGGTGCCCGATTGGCTGGACCGCGCGCCGCGCCGCATTCCCGAGGTCTTTGAGGACGCATGACGGCTCGCGGCTTTCCCCTGGTGCCGGTGGCGTGGCGACTGCTGCTGGTGGCAATGCTGGCGCTTGGTGGCGTTGCCGGGGCCGCCCTTGCGCAGACTGCCGACCCCAGCGGCGGAATTTTCCGCCCCCTTCCTCCGACCGCCAGCCCTACCACCGGACCCGGTCTGCCCAAATCGGCGACCGCACCGACAACCGGGGCGAAAAGCAGCAAGTCGATTTCTCTGCTGCCGTCGGATGCCAACGCGCCCGACTATGTGGCTTGGGAAAAGCTGGCGGCGCGGGTGGAAACGTCGCTTTCCGACGGCAAGATCTCGGACGCCGGGCTGGAACTGTTGCGCGGCCAGATTGCCGATTGGCGCGCGACCCTGCTGGTGGCAAAAAGTGCCAATGCGTCGCGCATCACCACCCTGCGCAGCCAGATCACGGCACTTGGCCCGCTGCCGACCGAAGGCCAGACCGAGGCCAGCGAGATTGCCGACCGGCGCAAGACGCTGACCGATCAGATGGTGCGGCTGCAAGCCCCCGGCATTGCCGCCGAAGAGGCCTATAGCCGCGCCGATGCCCTGATCGGCGAGATCGACCAAATGCAGCGCGATCGTCTGGCCGACGAGCTGCTGCGGCTGTGGCCCAGCCCGGTGAACCCGGCCAACTGGTCCGCTGCGGCGGCGGGGTTGTCGGGGATAGCGGTCGATTTCTGGAACCAGACCCGCAGCAGTTGGGCCAACCCTGCCGCGCGCAAGGTGCTGGCCGACAATCTGCCGCTGGTGCTGGCACTGCTGCTGTTCGGCGGGGCTGTGCTGTGGCGTGGGCGCGGCTGGATCGAGCGCCTGGTGCAGCGGCTGCAAAACCTTGCGTCCGAGCGCGGGCGCGACGTTGGCGCGGCTCTGACCTCGCTGGGGCAGATCATCGTTCCGATGGCCGGGGTCATCGCCCTGACCGCAGCGCTGCGGCGCACCGGGATGCTGGGTGCGGTTGCGACCACCATGGTCAATGCCCTGCCGACCATGGGCCTGGTCATCTTCACCCTGATCTGGCTTGGCGGGCGGATGTTTCCGCCGGGGCAAGACCCGGACGCAGCGCTGAACCTTGCGCCCGACGAGCGGCGTCAGGGGCGGCGCTACATCCTGCTGTTCGGCCTGTTGCTGGCGGCCAATGTGCTGCGCCGGATGGTCCTGGCGCGGGCCAACCTCGACGATGCGGCAAACGCCGTCATCACCCTGCCTCTGCTGGTCATCGCCGGGGTCTT
>CAYQPD010000040.1:0-19935 GCA_964419305.1 uncultured Rhodobacter sp. | reverse complement strand
TCCAGCCCGTCGGCGGTGGAATATTCATCGAGCAGCCGCTCCAGCCGGTGCAGGGCCGGGGGCACGGCGCTGGCCACCTGCGGCGGCGGCAGGTGCCCCAGCGTGACCGCGCCGATCCGGCGCTTGGCCTGCGCCGCCTCGCCGGGGTCGTTGACGATGAAGGGATAGATCACCGGCAGCGGCCCGATCAGTGCCTCGGGCCAGCAGGTTTCCGACAGCGCCACCGATTTTCCCGGCAGCCATTCGAGGGTGCCATGCGCGCCGACATGGACCAGCGCATGAATGCCCTGCGCCCGCAGCCACAGGTAAAAGGCGACGTAAGAATGGCGCGGGGTGCGGGACAGATCGTGATAGTCGGCGTCGCGCGCCGCCACCTCGCCGCGTTCGGGTTGCAACGCGACCAGCGCCTTGCCCCGACGCAGGGCGGCGAAATGAAAGGCACCGTTGCGGCAGGCGGGGTCGGCGGCGGGGTCGCCCCAAGCGGTGCGCAACGCCACTTGCAGCGGTTCCGGCAGGGCTTTCAGCGCGGCAAGGTAGGCGGGCAGGGGCCAGCTTTGTGTGTCACGCAAAAGCGCCATACCGGAGTCTTTTCCATCGGTTACGCCGTAACCTTCAGATTGCAGATGAAGCAGGATCGCCTCCAGCGAGGCCAGCGCATCCAGCCCCACGGCATGGGCCAACTGGTGCGCCTTGCCGGGATAGGTCGAAAGCACCAGTGCGATCTGGCGATTGGCGGCGGGCGTGGCGGCCAGCCGGTGCCAGCCCGCCACCCGGTCTGCCACCTGGGCGATCCGACCGGCGTCAGCGCGGTGGGCAAAGCGGGCATATTGCAGATCGGGGTCGCGCTTGCCGGGGGCCTTGAAGCTGGCGACGCCGGCGAAGATGCGCCCGTCCACCTCGGGCAGCACCACGTGCATCGCAAGGTCGGCGGGCGACAACCCGCGCTCGGCCGCCAGCCATTCGCGCCTGCGGGCGGTCGAGAGGGCGATCTGGAACACCGGGCAGCCGGGGCCATCAAGCGGGCTGGTGCCATCCTCGCCCCTGGCCGAGAAGGCCGTGGCGTTGACGATCGCGACCGGCGCAAGCAGCGCGAGCGCCCGCTTCAGCCACGCCCCCGCACCCGGCGCTTTCAGCGACGGCGCAAACAATCCCACGGCGCTGAAGCCCTGCGCCCGCAGCGCCGCAATCAAGGCATCCACCGGCGCGATATCGGCGGCGGTCAGGTAACTGCGATAGAACGTCACGGCCACCGCCGGACCATTGCCGCAAGGCCCCGCCACCACGCCCCGCTCGGGGTCATACCAGCCGCAATCGGGCACCAGCTTGGCGCCTGCCACCGGCCCGGCATAAAGCCCCGCCGCCAGCGCCAGTTGCGCCAGCGCCGCCTCAGCCGCCACCGCGCCCCCGGCATCGCACAGCGCGCTCAGCCGCCGCAGGGTCGAGACCGGCAGGGTCGATAGCGCATCAAGCTGCGCATCCTCGCGCCCGTCGGCGGGCAGCACCGCCAGTGCAATGCCCTGCCTGCGCGCCATGTCCTGCACCTGCGCCAGACCGTAAGGCCAGTAGCTGGCCCCGCCGATCAGCCGGATCAGGATGCCCCTGGCGTGGCGCAGGGTGGCCTCGAGATAGGTATCGACCGACAGCGGGTGGCGCAGCGCCACCAGATTGGCCAGCCGCAGGGTAGGCAAACCGCCGCCCGCGCGGTGCCAGCCGGCCGCGAAAGCGCCAAGGTCGCTGTCGGAAAACGACAGCACCACCAGTTCGGCCGGGGTCTGACCCAGGTCGAACGGGGTGTCGGTTTCCTCAAGCCCATGGCTTTCGCGGTAGACGATATGCAAGTCAGGCCTCCTTAAGCCACCGGGGCCAGCACGGCGCGGATCCGGGCGAGATCAATGTCGGCGCGCTCGGCCACCACCACCAGCCGGGTCGCGCGCGGACTGGTGCCCCAGGGCCGGTCATATTGCAGGCGCACCCGCTCGCCCACCGCCTGCACCAGCAGGCGCATCGGCTTGCCGCGGACGGCGGCGTAGCCCTTGACCCGCAGGATGCGGTGCGCGCGGGCCAGATGCGCAATCGCCACTTGCAGCGTAGCACCATCCGCCACCTCGCCCAGCTCGATCACCGCCGAGTCGAAATCGTCGTGCTCGTGTGCAGCCAGCCCGTCGTGATGCGAGGGCCGGGCGGCAATGTCGTCTTCCGCCGCCGCCCCCAGCCCCAGCACGATGCGCGGGTCGATCACGCCATCGGTCATCGCCAGAATCGCCAGCTTGCGCGGCGACGCCTGCGCGATCACCGCCCGCGCCGCGGCCACCCCGTCGGCACCCGCAAGATCTGCTTTCGCCAGCAGCACCAGATCGGCGCAGGCAATCTGATCCTCGAACACCTCCGACAGCGGGGTTTCGTGGTCGATGCTGGCGTCACCGGCGCGCGCAGCCGCCACCGCCGCCGGATCAGGGGCAAAGCGCCCTGCCGCCACCGCCTCGGCGTCGGCGATGGTGATCACCCCGTCAACCGTGATGCGCGAGCGGATCGCGGGCCAGTCAAAGGCCTTGAGCAAGGGCTTGGGCAGCGCCAGACCCGAGGTCTCGATCAGGATGTGGTCGGGGCGCACGGGCCGCGCCATCAGCGCCTCGATCGCCGGAATGAATTCGTCGGCCACGGTGCAGCAGATGCAGCCATTGGCCAGCTCGACGATGTTTTCGGCCGGGCAGTTGGCGTCGGCGCAGGATTTGAGGATATCGCCATCGACCCCGACGGGGCCGAATTCGTTGACCAGCACCGCCAGCCGCCGACCCTGCGGGTTGGCCATCAGGTGGCGGATCAGGGTGGTCTTGCCCGCGCCAAGAAAGCCGGTGATCACGGTGACGGGAATTTTTTCAAGACTGGTCATCAGGGGGCTCCAGAGGTGGGATGCGGGCAATGCTTTGCTTGCGGAAGATCTCGGGGCGGGCGCGCCACGGCACGATGCCATCGCTTGAGGCGGCGTAAAGCCCGGCCCCGGCCAGAATCGCGGGCGCGTCCTGCGCCGGGTCAAGGTGGCCATAAACGTAGGACCATTTGCCGGGCGCGCAAAGGGCCACGGCGCAGCCGGTCTGGCAGGCGGAAAGACATTCCACCGCCCTGATGGTCACACCCTCGGGCCGCGCGCCCGCCGCCAGCGCCGCCAGCAGCGCGGCCCCGGGGCGCGGCGCGCCTTCGGGTGCCGGCAGGCCGCGCAGGCAGGTGGTGCAGACATGCAGCGTGGCGCGGGCCATGGCGGTCTTTCGGGTTGGGGCGAAAGGGGCAGGGCCAGAAGGGGCGCGGGCAAGCCCCAGCCGGTCGCGGAACACCCCGTCCGCCGGTGACACTTCGGCGCTGGCAGGTCTCCCGGCTTGCGAAGTGGGTTGCCCCCCGGCCCCCACCTTCCCGACCTTGCGGTCAGTGGCAACGGGGCCTCTCCGGTCACGGTCGCGGGGGCGGCTGCGCTTCGCGTTTTCGACCCTGATGGTCGCAAACCCTGTCGCATTCCCTCTTCGCCTGTCATACCACAGGCACCAGCGCCGCCTGTCCTGAGGCAGCTTGCCCCCCATGTCAAGGATGAGGAACGCCATATGGCAGACAGCAGCGACACCCCGGCGAAAACCGAAGCCGAAATCGCGGCGCGGCACAGCGCCAAGATGGCCAGGAAGAAGGTGGCGCGTGACAAGATCATGGCCACCAAGGCGGGCGAAAAGGGCCTGATCATCGTGCTGACCGGGGCGGGCAAGGGCAAGTCGTCCTCGGGCTTCGGGATGATCCTGCGCTGCATCGCGCATGGCATGCCCTGCGCCGTGGTGCAGTTCATCAAGGGCGCCTGGGACACCGGCGAGCGCCGCCTGATCGAGACCCATTTCGCCGAGCTCTGCCAGTTTCACGCCATGGGCGAGGGCTTCACCTGGGAAACCCAGGACCGCGCCCGCGACATCGCGGCGGCGCAAGCCGGATGGCGCAAGGCGCAGGAGCTGATCCTGAATCCGGAGATCCGGCTGGTGCTGCTTGACGAGATCAACATCGCGCTGCGCTACGGCTATCTTGACGAGGCCGAGGTGCTGGCCTTCCTGGCCGCCCGCAAGCCGCCGCTGACCCACGTCGTGCTGACCGGGCGCAACGCGGGCGAGGCGCTGATCGCGGCGGCCGATCTGGTGACCGAGATGACGCTGGTCAAGCATCCGTTCCGGTCGGGCATCAAGGCGCAGAAGGGGGTCGAGTTCTGAGGTTCGGAGGACGGTGAGGCCGGAGCCTCCGGCGGGAGTATTTTGTCAAAGAAGAAGCCCGGCATGGTTGCAGCTTCTTCTTTGCCCAAATACTCATGCGGCGTCGATGCCGGGCGGGAACGCGGGTAACGGGAGCGAAGGCATGACCGCGCTGATGATCCAGGGGGCAGGCTCGAACGTCGGCAAGTCGCTGATCGTGGCGGGCTTGTGCCGGGCGGCGCGGTTGCGCGGGCTGCGGGTGCTGCCGTTCAAGCCGCAGAACATGTCGAACAATGCCGCCGTGAGCGCCGATGGCGGCGAGATCGGGCGGGCGCAGGCGTTGCAGGCGCTGGCCTGCGGGGTCGAGCCCCATACCGACATGAACCCGGTATTGCTGAAGCCCGAATCCGATCACGGTGCGCAGGTCATCGTGCAGGGGCGGCGGCTGGCCACCGTCAGGGCGCGCGACTATGCGGGCCTGAAGCCGGGTCTGATGGCCATGGTGCTGGAAAGTTTCGAGCGCCTCAAGGCGCGCGCCGATCTGGTGCTCGTCGAGGGCGCGGGGTCGCCCGCCGAGGTCAACCTGCGGGCGGGCGACCTTGCCAATATGGGCTTTGCGCGCGCCGCCGGGGTGCCGGTGGTGCTGGTCGGAGACATTGATCGCGGCGGGGTAATCGCGCAGATCGTGGGCACCAAAGCGGTGCTCGATCCCGCCGATGTGGCGATGATTTCAGGCTTTCTGGTCAACAAGTTCCGTGGCGATCCTGAACTGTTTGATGAAGGCTACCGGCTGATCGCGGCGCGCACCGGCTGGCGCGGCTTTGGCGTGTTGCCGTTCTTTGCGGACGCAAGTCGCCTGCCCGCCGAGGATGCGCTCGATCTGCCGCGCGGCGCAGGCGCGGGCGGTTTCAAGGTCGCCTGCCTTGCGCTGTCGCGGATTGCCAATTTCGACGATCTCGATCCGCTGGCGCAAGAGCCGGGGGTGAGTCTGGCGCTGATCGGGCCGGGGCAGGCGCTGCCCGGTGACAGCGATCTGGTGATCATCCCCGGCACCAAATCGACCCGCGCCGATCTGGCCTTTGTGCGCGCGCAGGGCTGGGACATCGACCTTGCCGCCCACCTGCGGCGCGGCGGCCATGTGCTGGGGATCTGCGGCGGCTATCAGATGTTGGGGCGGGTGATCCGTGATCCCGACGGGATCGAAGGCGTTGCCGGCGAGACGGCGGGGCTGGGGCTGCTGGCGGTCGAAACCGTGATGACCGCCGACAAGCGCCTGACCCGCACCACGGCCACGCATTGCGCCAGCGGCCTCGCACTGTCGGGCTACGAGATTCACATCGGTGCCACCCATGGCCCCGACTGCGCTCACCCCTTTGCCACCGTCGCGGGGCGCGCCGAGGGGGCGACCTCGGTCGATGGCCGCATCAGCGGCAGCTATCTGCACGGGCTGTTCGCCGATGACGCGTTTCGCGCGGCCTGGCTGGCGGGGCTTGGCGCGCAGGCTTCGGGGCGGCATTATGGCGCGGGGGTCGAGGCGGTGCTGGACGCGCTGGCGGCCCATCTGGAAGCGCATCTGGATGTCGCAGGGCTGCTGGCGCTGGCGCGGTAAGGCATTGGAGAGCTTGATGACCCCGATCCCGGTGACGATTCTGACCGGCTTTCTCGGGGCGGGCAAGACCACCCTGCTCAACCGGCTGCTGGCCGCGCCGGGGTTTGGCGACACGGCGGTGATCGTCAACGAATTCGGGGCGGTCGATATCGACGGCGCTCTGGTGGCAGGGGTGGGGGCGCAGGCGTTTGTCAGCTCGACCGGCTGCCTGTGCTGCACCGTGGCGGGCGACGTGCGGCTGACCCTGCTGCGCCTTGCGGACGACGCGGGGCAGGGCCGGGGGCCGGCTTTCGGCCGGGTGGTGATCGAGACCACCGGCATGGCCGATCCCGCCCCGGTGCTGCAGACCTTCATGACCAACGACATCATGCTGGCGAATTTTGCGCTGCAAGGGGTGGTGACGGTGGTCGATGCTGCCACGGGGGCTGCCAGTTTTGAGCGCTTTGCCGAGGCACGTCGGCAGGTGGCGATGGCCGATCTGGTGGTGATCGCCAAGGCCGATCTTGCCACCCCCGGCCAGATTGCTGCCCTTGGCATCCGGATCAGGGCGATGGCCCCCCATGCCCGGCTGCTGGTGGCAGAGGCAACCCGGGTAAGCGATGTCTTCGGTCTTGCCGACCCGGTTCAGGCGGTCGGGCCGCCCGCCGTCGCAAGCTGGCCGCCTTTGGCCGCGTCGGGCACCCCCGACCACCACCATCGCCATGATGTTGCCGCCTTCGGCTTTACCGCCGACCAGCCGCTTGACGCGGGCGCGATGGCGGCGGCGATCACGGCCCTGCAACGCGCCTTCGGCCCGGATCTGTTGCGCCTGAAAGGCATCGTCGCCGAGCGCGGGCGCGACCGCCCGACGGTATGGCATGTGGTCCAGCATCTGGTCAGCCCGCCGCGCCCGCTGCCCGGCTGGCCTGCCGGGCCGAAGCAGACGCGGCTGGTGGTGATTGTCGCAGGGGCGGCGGGCGGCAGGCTGCCTGCGCTGATGCAAGGCCTTTTGCCGCAGTTGCGGCGGGTGGACGCAACCGGGTCGGCCTGAGACCGCCGGTGCGAAGCCTGGAAAAATTGTCGCGCGGCGTGTCGCGGCGCCTGGCGTCTGTTGCCGAGGTCGGCATTCTGTGGCATGACAGGCGAAGCAGAAACTAGACCGATGAGTTTAGCCATGACCGAATATGCCAATCGCCGTGTGAAGATGGTCGATACCCAGGTGCGCCCGTCGGATGTCACCAAGTTTCCGATCATCGCCGCCATGCTGGCGGTGCCGCGCGAGGTTTATGTGCCGCATGCGCAGCGCGAGGCCGCCTATGTCGGCCAGAACCTGCCGCTTGGCCCCGGCCGGGTGCTGCTCGAGCCGCGCACCCTGGCCAAGCTGCTGGATGCGCTGGACGTGCAGGCGACCGAGATGGTGCTCGATGTCGGCTGCGGGCTGGGCTATTCGGCGGCGGTGATTGGCCGCCTGGCCGAGGCGGTGATCGCGGTCGAGGAAGACGCCGGCTGGGCGGCCGAGGCGCAGCGTATCCTGGCGGAAGAAGGCGTGGACAATGTGGCGGTGGTGGTCGGCCCGCTGGTCAAGGGGGCCGCACGCCATGGCCCCTACGATGTGATCCTCGTCGAGGGCGGGGTGGAAGCCGTGCCCGAAGCCTTGCTGGCACAACTGAAAGACGGCGGGCGCATCGGCTGCGTGATGATGGCGGGTGCCTTGGGCGCGGTGAAGGTCGGTCATCGCAACGGCGGTGTCACGACCTGGCGTTTTGCCTTCAATGCTTCGGCCCCGGTGGCCCCGGGCTTTGCCGCAGAGCCTGAATTCAGCCTCTGATCCACGCGGCAAAACCACAGAACACGGGCGCAAGGAGCGAGCGATGGGCAGGATCGGAAATACCCTGGCAGTGCTGGCGGCGCTGGCGGTCTGGGCGGCAGCGCCGCTGGCCCAGGCGGAAACGCTGAGCGATGCCCTGATCGCGGCTTATCGCAACTCGAACCTGCTCGACCAGAACCGCGCCCTGCTGCGCGCCGCCGATGAAGACGTGGCGTCGGCGATGGCGGATGTGCGCCCGGTGGTGAGCTTTGCGCTGCAATCCACCTATCGCAATGCCGAAGTGACCAATTTCTTCGGACAGGAATTCACCACCGATTCACTCAATACCGCGGCCACGCTGTCGTGGGATCTGACGCTGCTCGATTTCGGCCGCGATGCGCTGGCGATCGAGGCGGCCAAGGAAACCGTGCTGGCCACCCGCGAGGCTTTGGTTGATGTCGAGCAGCGGGTGCTGATCGCAGCGGTGCAAGCCTATGTGCAGACCCGGCTATCGCAGGAGATTGTGGCCCTGCGCGAAAGCAATGTCCGGCTGATCACTCAGGAACTGCGCGCGGCCAATGACCGCTTCGAGGTCGGCGAGATCACCCGCACCGATGTCGCCCTTGCCGAGTCGCGGCTGGCGGCGGCGCGCTCGGAACTGGCGGTGGCGCAGGGTGATCTGCTGGTGGCGCGCGAATCCTACAAGGCCGCCACCGGGGCCTATCCGGGAAATCTGTCTGCGCTGCCGCTGCTGCCGGAAATTCCGAAAACGCTTGATGAGGCTCAGTCGGTTGCCTTGCGCAGCCATCCGATCCTGCGCCAGGCGCAGCATGAGGTGACCGTATCCGATCTCAACGTGGCGCGTGCCGAGGCCGAGATGCGGCCGTCGTTGAGCGCGCGGGCCCTGGTCGGGGTGCAGCAAGGGGGGGTGGAAAGCGAGTCCCTGACGCTGTCCTTGAACCAGACGATCTATGCCGGGGGCAAGCTGTCGGCGCTTTACCGTCGGGCGCTGGCGGGGCGCGATGCCAGCCGTGCCGCGCTGCACCAGACAGCGGTGACGGTGGCGCAGAACGTCGGCAATGCCTGGTCGAGCCTGCTGGTGTCGTCGGCCAGCATCGTGGCCTCTGATCGTCAGATTGTTGCTGCCCAGACCGCCTTTGACGGTATGCGCGAAGAAGCCAAAGTGGGAGCGCGGACCACGCTGGACGTGCTGAACACCGAACAGGATCTGCTGACCGCGCAGGCGACCAAGCTGACCGCCGAAGCCAGGCGCTATTTCGGGGTCTATGTGCTGATGCAAGCCTTGGGGTTGTTGACGGTCGGGCATCTTGGTCTTGGCATCCCGACCTATGACGTCAGCGCCTATTACAACGCGGTCAAGGGTGCCCCGGCCACCAGCGCACAAGGGCGCAAGCTGGACCGGGTCTTGCAGGCGATCGGTGGCGGCAACTGAGCGGCCAACCATTTCGACACAGGTTCTCGACTTGTTAATGACTTGCGCGTCCTTTTCTTGTCAGCGGCGGCGGCGGCGGCTACTCTTGGGCATGATTGGCAAGCGGAGCGGCAATGTCTGAACCGATGAGTGCAGGCGAGATCGAGGATGTCCTGTCCTCCATCCGTCGGCTGGTGTCCGAAGACCTGCGACCGGCAGCAGAAGCCCCGCAGCCGGTCGCGGCGCGTGACAAGCTGATTCTGACGCCGGCGTTGCGCGTGGTCGAGGGCGGTTTTCCGGACGTTGACCCGCCCGTGCCCGCGGCTGGCGGGGGCGAGGATGCGGCGGTATTTGCCGCCCCGACATCGGCGCTTCAGGCGGTTCTCGACGATATCACCCGCCCGGCGGGAATGTTCGATGCGCCATTTGCTGGTGCCTTCGATCCGGTTGAAATCGCCGCGGCCCCGACTCCGTCTGCGCCCCCACCGTCGATCGAGGCGGTGGTGGCTGCGGTCGGAGCGGCCGTGACCGATCAGCGCGCGCGGGATGAGGGCGACGCGGCGGCCGAGATCGAAAGCGACTGGGTGCCTGATGGCTGGTCCGAACCACCCGCTGCCGATCAGGGTTCAGCCGACCATCCCGCCGGTGCCGAAGCTCTGGCGGCCGAGCCGACCGATCCGGGTGAGCGGATCGAGCCGGACGCGGCCGTCTGGGCTGGTTTTGTGTCGGCCCGTGATCCGGGGGCTGCGGCAGCAAAGCTGCGCGATGATCAGGCCGAAGCCGAAGCGGTAGCGGAAATCACCGCCAGCCAGGCTTTCGCGGCCGCGGCCGCCGCGGCAGAGCCGGCACCCGAGCCAGCCGCATTCGCCGGGGTCTTCGATCCCGCCGACACCGCGCCCGCCGACACCGCAATCGACGAAGAAATTCTGCGCGATCTGGTGCGCGACATCATCCGCGAGGAACTGCAAGGGGGTCTGGGCCAGCGCATCACCCGCAACGTGCGCAAACTGGTGCGCTCTGAGATCAACCTTGCCCTGACCAGCCGCGATTTCGACTAACCGCGCGGCACCAAACAAAAACGCCCCGAGAGGGGCGTTTCATGGCGCGTGGGCAGGCCGGTGTCAGGCCGCTTCGGCCTGATCCAGTTCGGCGGCGTGGCGCCGTTCGCTTTCCTCGCGCGACAGCGCCACCGAAGTGCGCACACCTTTGGAGACGAATTCCATCAGGCCCTTGACCACCCGCTCGTTGGGGTCGATCCCGGCGCAGGACAGCACCTCGCGGCCATCGCGCGAGCGCGCCCAGCGGGCAATCTGCTCGGACCCGTTGCCGTATTTCTTGTCGTCGGCAATGGCATCATCGAGCGCCGCCAGAACCACCGCCGCAAACAATTTGCGCGCGCGTTGGCCTTGTTCATAGTTGAAGGCGGTGCTGTCAATGAAATCGGCCATCTGATCGTTCCGTTCTTGCTCTTGCATTTTCCGACGTCCGGCGAATATGACGATTCAGAAACGATTCGGTCTTTACCGTTTGGAATGGCTGCCATGCGCCACGCGCATAGGTTGCCATTCCCCGCTACTGCATCTAGTTGCCTTGCCAGGGGTCAGTTGCGCCTATATAGGGTGTGGCCAAATCCAATCAACCTTTTTGTCAAGGTTTTGCCACAATGCCCAAGATCAACGGCAACACGATCCGTCCCGGTTGCGTCATCGAGCATGACGGCGGCCTGTGGGCGGCGGTCAAGGTCAACCATGTCAAGCCCGGCAAGGGCGGTGCCTTCGCCCAGGTCGAGCTCAAGAACCTGCGCGACGGGCGCAAGCTCAACGAGCGCTTCCGGTCCGAGGACAAGGTCGAAGAGGTCGAGCTGGAATACAAGGACCAGCAGTTTCTCTACGAGTCCGACGGTCGGCTGGTGTTCATGGATTCAGTAACTTACGAGCAGATCGAGATCGACGCCGAGTTGCTGGGCGAGCGCCGCGCGTTTTTGCAGGACGGCATGACCGCCAGCGTCGAATATTTCGGCGACGAGGCGCTGAACGTGCGCCTGCCGCAAAAGGTGAAATGCCGGGTGGTGGAAACCGAGCCGGTGCAGAAGGGCCAGACCGCCGCCAACAGCTTCAAGCCCGCGATCCTCGACAATGGTGTGCGGATCATGATCCCGCCGTTCGTCGGTCAGGGCGAAGACATCATCGTGCATACCGAACTGCTGGAATATTCCGAGCGGGCGTAAGCCGCGCGGGTCAGCTTTCCAGCCACAGCCGCGCCGCGCCCGCCTGCATCTCGCCTGTGGCGCGATCCAGCCGCAGGTGGGCGATGCCGTGGCCGCCGGACTGGGTGTAAAGGGTGCCCACGGGTTTGCCGTCGGCCAGAATCTCGCTGCCGACCGGGGCGGCACCTTTGATCAGCACCCGCACCAGGCCCTTGCGCAACTCGGTCTTGTGCTTCATCCGCGCCGTGACTTCTTGCCCGACGTAGCAGCCCTTGCGGAAGTTGACGCCGTGCAGGTGCTCGAACCCGGCTTCAAGGATATAGGTCTCGTTCGGGATCAGTTCGATGCCGGACTCGGGGATGCAATGCGCGACCCGGATCGCGTTCCAGTCGATCACCGGCGCTACGCCGGGGGCGCTGGCGTAGCGCCGCCAGCCCAGTGCCGGGTGGCGCGGATCGGCCAGGGCTCCGGCGGGGGCGGGGCCAAGGCCGCGCGTCACGCAAAGCGAGCTGGAGGTGATCTGCACATCGGCGCGCAGGCGGTAGAGCATCAGGCGCTTGAGGGTGGCGTCGGCCAGCGCCTCGGGCAGATCAAGCAGCAGCGCGCCGCCCGAGGAGACCACGAAGAAATCCGCCAGATACTTGCCTTGCGGCGTCAGCAGCGCGGCCCAGACCATGCCCGAAGCGCGCGCCAGCGCCAGCACGTCGTTGCTGACCAGCCCTTGCAGAAAGGGCAGGGCGTCCGCGCCCGTCAGTGTCATCAGCCGCCGATCGGTTGCCGCCTCGCCCTGCATGTTGCTCCCCGGTTTGCCAGACAGATATAGCGGCGGTTGGCGGCGCGGAAAGCCCTGCCGGCGTCAGCCCTTGAATTGCAGCCGGTAAAGATCGGCGTAAAGCCCGTCGCGGGCGATCAGCTCTTCGTGGCGGCCCTGATCGACCACCCGGCCCTGATCCAGCACCACGATCCGGTCAGCGCCGCGCACCGTGGCCAGCCGGTGCGCGATCACCAGGGTGGTGCGGCCGCGCCCCAGCCGCGCCAGCGCCTCGGCCACCAGCGCCTCGGATTGGGCATCCAGCGCCGAGGTGGCCTCGTCGAGCAGCAAGACCGGCGCATCGCGCAGCAGCGCCCGCGCAATTGCCACCCGCTGACGCTGGCCGCCCGACAGGCCCGAGCCGCGCGGCCCGGCTTGGGTATCGACGCCAAGCGGCAGGGTGGCAAGGAAATCCGAGACATGCGCCGCATCAAGGGCGGCCGCGAGGTCGGTTTCCGGCACCTCGTGCCCCATTGCCACATTCTCGCGGATGGTTTCGTCAAACAGCGCGGCATCCTGCGACACCACCGCGAACTGGTCACGCAGGTCGGCCAGATCCAGCGCTGCGGTATCCACCCCGCCAAGCTGGATGCGCCCCGCGGTGGGCTGGGCGAGGCCGGTCAGCAGATGGAAGATCGTGCTCTTGCCCGCCCCGGACGCCCCGACCAGCGCGGTCATCCGGCCCGCTTCGGCGGTAAAGCTGACGCCGCTCAGCACCGGCTGATCGCCATAGGCGAACTGCACGTCCTGCAGCACGATCTCGGGCGCGCCGGGGGCAGGGCGGGCGGTGGCGGGCGCGCGCGGGCTGGCGGGGGCGGTGTCGAACAGCCGGTAGATGCGCTCGAGGCTGGCCAGCGCGATCTGCCACACCCCCGACAGATCGCCCAGCCGACGGATCGGCTGGATCGTCAGGGTGATGGCGGTGAAAAAGGCCATGAACTCGCCAATGGTGCGGCTGCCGCTGGCAATCTCGCGCCCGCCCAGCAGCAGCACCGCGAAAAAGCCGATGCCGGTGGTGATGTCGATCAGCGACGGCATGGCGGCCCGGCCCAGCATCATCCGCACCTCGGCGCGCACGATGGCGCGGGCAATGCGACGGAAGCGCTCGCTCTGATAGGCTTCCATCCGGTTCAGCTTGATCGCCTGAATGCCGTGAAAAATCTCGTCCAGCCGGGTGGTGCGCAACCCGGCCTGTTCGCGCAGGTGGCGCGACTTGGCGCGGATGTAGCGCTGCACCAGCGCCACCGGCACCACCAGCAGCGGCACCCCCACCAGGGCGGCCAGGGTCCACAGTGGCGCGATCGAAAGCGCCACCCCGAACAGCGACAGCACCGCCACCGTGTCGCGCCCGACGCCGACGATGACCGCCGACCACACCCCCTGCACCGCGATGGTATCGCCCTGCACCCGCTCGATCAGCGCACCCGGCGCGGTGGTCTGGAAAAATCCTGAATCGAGGGTAAGAACATGGCGCAGCAGATCGACCTGCATCGCGGTCGAGCTTTTCTGCGCCACGCTGGTCATGATCCCGCGCGACAGAAGTGCTGTGATGGCGCGCACCACGAACAGCCCCAGAATGGCGAAGGCGACCCAGAGCAGCAGGTTCTGCCCGCCGGGGGCCAGCACCTGGTCAAACAGCGGTCGGATCAGGTAGCTCAGCGCGCCGAAGGTGCTGCCCTCGATCACCATCAGACCGAACGCCAGCGCCACCAGCCCGGCATAGCGCCGCAGGTAGCCGCGCCACAGCCGCCCGAACAGGGCACCCGAGCGGTAGCGGGGATCGTCGGGTGGCGGGGTGCGGGGCAAGCCTTCGGCCTTTCTCATGCTGCGCCCCGCGATCTATCCCGAATGGCCGCAGACTGGCAAGCGGCGCTTGGGCGATGATTGGGGCAGGGCGGCGATTGACCTATGCGCTGGCGCGGCGTAGCCAAGGTCGGCCAGCCGCAATTTCCCCGCGAGTGTGAACCATGAACCTTGCCAACGGTCGCCCCTACCTTGCCATTCCCGGCCCTTCGGTGGTGCCCGACCGGGTGCTGAGCGCGATGCACCGCGCCGCGCCCAACATCTACGAGGGCGCGCTGCACGAGATGGTGGCCGGGCTGTGGCCCGATCTGCGCGCGCTGGCGGGCAGCGCTCACCACATAGCGGCCTACATCGGCAACGGCCATGCTGCGTGGGAGGCGGCCAATGCCAATCTGTTCAGCCGCGGCGACAAGGCGCTGGTGCTGGCCACCGGGCGCTTTGGTCTGGCCTGGGCCGAGTGGGCGCGGGCGGTCGGGGTGAATGTCGAAGTGCTTGATTTCGGGCGCTCGGTGGCGGTTGATCCGGCGCGGGTCGAGGCGGCGCTGCGCACCGACCGCGGCCACCAGATCAAGGCGGTGCTGGTCACCCATGTCGATACCGCAAGCTCGGTGCGCAACGATATTCCGATGATCCGGGCGGTGCTTGATACGGTGGGCCACCCGGCGCTGCTGGCGGTGGATTGCATCGCCTCGCTCGGGTGCGACGAATACCGGATGGATGACTGGGGGGTGGATGTCACGGTGGCGGCCAGCCAGAAGGGGCTGATGACGCCGCCGGGGATGGGGTTCGTGTGGTTTTCGCAGCGTGCGCTGGAACGCTGCAAGGGCTCGGATCTGCGCTCGCCGACCTGGGACTGGACGCCGCGTGCGCTTGGGACCGAGTTTCACCAGCACTGGGCCGGCACCGCGCCGACCCATCATCTGTTCGGCCTGCGCGAGGCGCTGGACATGATCGCGGAAGAGGGGCTTGAGAACGTCTGGGCGCGGCACGCGGTGCTGGCGCGCACGGTGTGGGCGGCGTTTGACGCCTGGGGCGCGGGCAACAGCGCAATTGCGCTCAACGTTGCCGACCCGGCGCAGCGGGCTCACGCCGTCACCGCCGCCCGGCTGGGGGCACCCGATGCCACCCGGCTGCGGCAGTGGTGCGAGCGCGAGGCCGGGGTCACGCTGGGGATCGGGCTGGGGATGGCAACCCCCGATGATCCTGCCGGTGACGGCTTTCTGCGCGTCGCCCACATGGGCCACGTCAACGCCCACATGACGCTGGGGGCGCTGGCGGTGATGGAGGCGGGGATGGTGGCGCTTGGGGTCCCGCACGGGCCGGGCGCGCTGAGCGCTGCAGCGCGGCTGGTCGGGCAGGCGACCATCGCCTGACTTGCCGCAACGTCGTGGCCGGTCTAGCCTCGGGCGTGGCGGCGGCAACAGCGACAGGAGCAAGCAATGCGGAAACAGCTAATTGCCAGCCTTGCAGCGGTGGCGTTGGCCGGGCTGGGCCCGAACATGGTCAGCGCGCAGGATCTGATCGGCAGCTACGTGGCCTACATCGGGGGCAACGATCTGTTCAACTCCAAGGGTGCGCGCCTGACCGAGCCGTGGCAGATATTGCGCCAGGATCGCGCCAACGTGCACAAGTTCGGGCTGGTGGACAGGGGCGACGAGGGGGATCCGTTCTTCGGCGACATCGACAACCGCGCCGCGATGGAAACCATGGTGCGCCAGGGCTGGATCGAGCCCGGTGCGGCACGCGCAATCGTCAACGGCTTTACCTTCGTGCAGGTTGAAATCTATGGTCAGGGCGGGCGCGGCACCTCGGTGCGGGTCACCGTTTACAACTGAGCCAGGCCAGCCGCAGGGCATAGACCGGCAGGGCCAGACATTCGCGCCCGATCTGCCACAGATGACGGCGCAGCGGGGTGGCAGCCAGCCCCTCGCGCGGGAAAGCGCCGGTGGCGCGCAAGCCCAGGTGCCGGGCGGTCAGCAGGGCGCGCGGAACATGGGTGTAGTCGGTCACGATGATCACTGGCGCGGTTGATCCCGCCGGGATCAGGCGCTGCGCGAAGGCCAGGTTCTCATAAGTGGTGGTCGAGGTGGTCTCGGCCCGGATCCGGTCGCGCGGCACACCCAGGCTGTGGCAGATCTCGGCGGCAACCTCGGCTTCGGCGGGTGGATTCCTGCCGACCCCGCCGGTGGTGATGATCAGGCTGCCGTCGCGCGCCAGCGCCAGCCGGGCGGCGTGCCGCGCCCGGCGCGCCAGGGCCGGGCTGGCCACACCCCCCGCCCAGACCGCCGCCCCCAGCACGATGACAATCGCCGGTTGGCCCGCGCCATGGCTCATGGTGTTCGCCACGTCTTGCCACCCCGCATTCGGGCCCCCCTGGCACCGCGGTTTCGCAGTGCCAGGTCGTGGCGCTACCTTGCCAGCAGCAGCGCTTCGTGCCGCTTGAGGGTGCGGCGGGCGGCGGTGTAGCCTTCGCGCCCTGCCGCGGTCTTGAGCTCGGGGAAAATCTCGAGGATTTCCGTGCGCTGCGCGTTGCCCATGCCTTTCAGCGTGTAGTCGCCGGGCTGGAAGCTTTCGGTCCAGGCGCCGTTGGCCAGCACCACTTCATGGTGCTCGAACATGAAGTGCAGGTAGGACGTGCCGATGCTTTCGATCGCATGCACCCCGTTGGCCCCGGCCAGATGCTTGGCCGCCACCAGCACTTCGTGTTCATCGAAGTAAAGCGCGGTGCGGTCGTTGGCCACCAGCATGCGGTGGTTGGGGCTGACCATCATGTCGCGCTCGGGCAAGCCGTTGCCCAGGGCACCCTGACGGATCAGGATCGGTTGCAGATGCGGGTTGGCGGTCAGGTCGCGCCAGCTCAGTGCCCGCTGCCCGGTCCAGCGGATTTCCTGAATGCCGTTGTCGCGGGTGATCACCCGGTCTCCGGCGCGCAGGTTTTCCACCGGAACCTCGCCCTTGGGCGTGGCAATCAGGGTGCCCGGCGTGAAGCAGGGGATCACGTTCTCGATGTTGTAGAAGTTCATCGTGCCGGTGACATTGCCGTCGCCGTCGAGAAAGTTCACCACCCCGTTTTCCGGGTTCAGCGCATCATGGACAATGTGGAACGGCCCGGTCACCCCGTGCAGATCCAGCGTGTCGTAATCGTCGCCGCCTTCATCGCCGTTGACCACATCGCCCGCGCTGCCACCAAAGAACGTGTCGCGGTCGTCGCCGCCAAAGACGCTGTCCACGCCGTCGCCGCCGATGATGGTATCGCTGCCGCTGCCGCCGTAGATGGTGTCTTCGTCGATGCCGCCGTCGATCAGGTCGTTACCGGCGTCGCCATAGATCACATCATCGTCGTCTTCGCCGTAGATGGTGTCGTTGCCGTCGCCGCCGTGGATGGTGTCACGGGCATTGTCGGGGCGCAGATCGGTGGCGTCGGGAATGTTGACCGCATCCGGAAAGCCCGGCCCAAGGCCGCCATAGATCAGGTCGTCGCCCGCGCCGCCCGAGATCTGGTCAGAGCCTTCGCCGCCGATGATGGTGTCGTTGCCGCCATCGCCCAGCAGGGTGTCGTCATCAAAGCCGCCGTCGATGTAGTCGGCGCCGGTGCCGCCACTGACCGAATCGTTGTCATCGCCGGTGTGGATGGTGTCGTTGCCCGCACCACCGAACACGGTGTCGCGATCGTCGAACGGGTCGCTGTCGTCCGGGTAAAACCCGGGGTAGCCGCGATCCGGCAGGGGCGTGCCGCCGCTGCTGGTGTCGATGACGTCGTTGCCGTCACCGCCATCCACCAGGTCACTGCCGTCACCGCCGTCGATCGTATCATTGCCGGTGCCGCCAAAGATGGTGTCGTCGCCACCGCCGCCCGACAGCAGATCCTGATCGGCACCGCCATCAATCAGGTCGTCGCCGTTCCTGCCCTCGATGGTGTCGTTGCCGCCATTGCCGAAGAACTGGTTGGTGAAGGTGTCGCTGGGAGTCGTGCCCTGGTGGTCGAAGCCCACCAGATGGTCGCCGAATTCCGAACCGATGACCCCGTCGATGCCACCCAGAATGCTGTCATTGGCGGCATCGCCACCCGACATGGCGCCGGTGGACAGGTTGATGTCCACCGCCCCCGCCGAAGCGGAATAATCAAGGTTATCCTGCCCGGCACCGCCATTGAACACATCCGCGCCGGCCCCGCCCACGAACACGTCGTCGCTGCTGCCGCCATAAAGCGTGTTGTTGCCCGCCCCGCCGATCAGCGTGTCGTTGCCGTTCTCGCCGTAGAGGGTGTCGTTGCCGGTGCCGCCATTGACCGAGTCGTCGCCTTCGCCGCCAAATACGATGTCGTTGCCCGCCCCCGCCAGCACGGTATCATTGCCGCCGCCGGCGCGCACATAGTCGTCATTCGGGGCAGCCCCGGGCAGGACCGCGTCATTGTGGTCGATCATGTCGCCGTCGGGATCGCCGGTATAGGCAAAGTCGATCAGATCCGCGCCCGCGGTGCCATCGACATAGCCATCGGACTTAGGGGGGCAGTCGCCGTCATCATCGTGGTGATCGTCGTCGTCGTGGTGATCGTCGTCATACTCGGCGGAATCTGTCATCACGCGTCCCTCTATTCTCTTACGTCCGCCTGATACCCGGCAGAGGCATCAGCCAGCTTCCCAAAAAGGCACCCGCAAACACGAGCGCCGAAAAAATGCCCCGGTCGCCCGGAGCCGCGCAGCCGGTCGTCAGTTTGTGAATCGAGTGGAACAAGCTATCCTTGCGGGCAGCGACAGCGGCCAAGGTTGCCTTGCGCACTATGCGCAGACAAAACCCGAGCCATGACCCTGACACCTTGGCAGCACTTTGTTACCTACTCACGCGCCAGTTTGGCGCATCACCACTGAACGACCGCCCCCGCGGCCCAATGTCTTACCCAGAAAGACCTCTGCAGATTACCTTTTGTTAAGGTTCAGGGAAAGTGAAATCTGGCCAAGCCGCGACAAGTTGACGCGACGTCTGAGGTCGCGCCGCCACGTCCGACACGCGCAAGTTGAAGGCGGTTTCCGCAATGGCAATAATGCCGCGCGAGCATTCCGAGCAACCATCTGGAACTGTTATGAATCCCGTGCCCGGCACAGCGTTTGACCGATCCATTGTTTCCGGTTCGACACCATTAACGATGGGGTCACCTTTTTCGCCTTGCCGGACCTTCGACGGGGCCCCGTTGCTGGCGAGGCATCAATGCGGCGGCCAAGCCGGTATTGATCACAACCCGGCAAAGCGCAGCCTTGACCACGACCGAATCATTCATGCCAAAATCAGCAATCGGACCGGTGCTGGCGGGATGAGGCGGTTGCGAGCTGCGGCAGGCGGGCGGATCGCCAGAATCAGACCCCAAGTGCGGCAAACCGGGTCATGAACACCAGGATCAGCGCGCCGACCGTCCACAGCGATGCGCGCAGATCGTGAGTCCGAGCGGTAAAATAGGCGACAAAATGCAGCAAACGCGAGATCACGTAGCCGTAAAGCAGCACCTGCGCCAGCCACAGCGGCGGTGCCGTCAGCACGTAAAGCAAGCCCGCCGCCAGAAAGAATGGCAGGTTTTCAAGATCGTTCAACTGGATGCGCCGGATCCGCTCGACTCGCTCGTCGGGGGCAAGCTGGGCAGGGTCGGGGCTGGGGTTGAGGCGGGTCTGGTGCAAGTCCTCGGGCGAGCGGTAGCCGCCCCTGATCTGCATCATCCGCACCACCGTCAGCCACGACATCGCGACCGCCTTGAGAATCATCAGGCAGGCGGCAATCGCATAGGTGGCAAAAAGCGGGTCATGGTAACCGAGAGCGGGCATCGCGAACCTGCCTTAGCCAACCTTTTCAGGGTGTCACAGAGATACCACCAAGGCTGTCGCATTTGCAGACCCCGAGCGCGGATCATGCCCTTTCCCCGTCGCGCCAGCGACGGGGACGCGACCGACCGCCGCCACGGCGGGCGCGTTCCGCTCCCGCCTCGGTCGTTCGCGCCCCCGTCTTCACCCCCGGGCGGTGGCGGCAGGGCATCGCGTTGCTCTTCTTGTCGCTGTATCGGAGCGAGAAAGCCATATGCGATTCCCCTTGCG
>CAYQPD010000039.1:13800-19942 GCA_964419305.1 uncultured Rhodobacter sp. | reverse complement strand
GGGATTTTGATGTTTCGGCAGCGGTTGCGCGGGACTGGCTGCTTCGTCCGACAAACGTCAATGGAAGAAAAAACTCCGAAGTTCTTAAGCGCCTCGTCAATGCAATGGACATTGTAAGACGCCCAGAGGAACGCTGGGTGATCGACCTGAGCGACTTTCCAGACCAAGCAGAAGCCGCCTGTTTTGAAGAACCGTTTCGTCACGTCTTGCTGCACGTGCAGCCAGCGCGGCAAAAGGTGCGCGAAGAAAAGACCAAGGCAAACTGGTGGCTTTACGAACGCCCGCGTCCCAATCTAAGGCGTAAACTCAAGGCACTTGACCGCTTCATCTGCACCCCACGCGTCGCCAAGCATCGCATTTTCATCTGGCTTTCAACCGCTTCTGTGCCTGACACGGCAACTGACGCCATCGCCCGCGATGACGACACCACCTTCGGCATCCTGCATTCGCGCTTCCATGAACTCTGGGCGCTGCGGATGGGCACCTCGCTGGAGGATCGGCCCCGCTACACCCCCTCCACCACCTTCGAGACCTTCCCCTTCCCCGAGGGCCTGACCCCCGATATCCCCGCCGCCGCCTATGCCGCCGACCCCCGCGCGCAAAAGATCGCCGCCGCCGCCGCCCGGCTGAATGAACTGCGCGAAGCCTGGCTCAACCCGCCCGATCTGGTGGTGCGCGTGCCCGAGGTGGTGGCGGGCTACCCCGACCGCATCCTGCCGGTCAGCCCCGAGGCGGCGGCCATCCTGAAAAAGCGCACCCTGACCGCCCTTTACAACGCCCGCCCCGCCTGGCTGGCCCATGCCCATCAGGCGCTGGATGCGGCGGTGGCGGCGGCTTACGGCTGGGCCGAGGATGAACGCGCCGGGCTTTTGCCCGACGACGAAATCCTGGCCCGGCTGTTTGCGCTGAACCAGGCGCGGGCGCGCGCCGGGCGGTGAACCGGGATCGGTTGTCTCGAAACCACCCGCTTGCACTTGCCCGATTTGCCGGCACCGGGCCGCACGCCGTGGGCCCGGCCCGGATGCGGGGTCGTCAGGCGTTCACGTCAACCACCACCCGGCCCTGCACCTGCCCCTTCAGGATCGCCGCGCCAAGCGCGGGCAGATCGGCCAGGGTCGCCGGGCGGATCATCGTCTCGAGCTTGGCCAGCGGCAGATCGCGCGCGATCCGGCCCCAGGCACGCACCCGGTCTGGGTAGGGGCGCATCACCGAGTCGATGCCCAGCAGGTTGACCCCGCGCAACAGGAACGGAATCACCGTGGCCGGCAGGGCCGAGCCGCCCGCCAGCCCGACCGCCGCGACCGAAGCGCCGTATTTCATCTGCCCCAGCACCCGCGCCAGCATCGCACCGCCGACCGCGTCGATGCATCCCGCCCAGGTTTCCGCCTCGAGCGGGCGCTTGACCACTTCGGCCAGTTCGGCGCGCGGCACGATCCGCGCCGCGCCAAGCGCGCGCAGATAGGCTTCGGTCGCAGGTCGCCCGGTCAGTGCGGCCACGCGGTAGCCAAGATGCGCCAGCAGCGCGGTCGCGACCGACCCCACCCCGCCCGCAGCCCCGGTCACCAGCACCTCGCCGCGCGCGGGCGTCAGCCCGTGATCTTCCAGCGCCATCACCGCCAGCATGGCGGTAAAACCGGCGGTGCCGACCGCCATCGCCGCCCGCGTGGTCAGCCCCTCGGGCAGCGGCACCAGCCAGTCGGCCCGCACCCGCGCCTTTTGCGCATAGCCGCCCCAATGCGCCTCGCCCACCCGCCAGCCGGTCAGCACCACCTTGTCGCCGGGCCGGTAGCGCGGGTCGGACGAGGCCTCGACGGTGCCGGCAAAGTCGATCCCCGGCACATGCGGCCAGGCGCGCACCAGCCCGCCGCCCGACCCCAGGCACAGCCCGTCCTTGTAGTTGAGCGTCGAATATTCGACCGCCACCGTGACCTCGGCTTCGGGCAACCGCGCCATCGCCAACGCCTGCACCGATGCCGCCGTGTTGCCTTGCGCATCCTTTTCGACCACCAGCGCCTTGAATGACATGTGTTGCCCTTCCCCTGTCAGGTTCCCTGCCCCACTATGCCTGATCCGCGCGCTGGCGCTACTGCAATCGGCCCGCGCTTACTCGGCCCGCAGACCAGCCCCGTCCGCCGTGACCCGCCAGCGCCGGTTGGCCGCCAGCGGAAGCCAGTCAGACGCCGCCCCGCCCGGCCAGATCACCCGCAGCTCGGCCCGCGCGGCACCGCCCAGCCCGAAATGCAGCGGCCCGGCCTGACCCGAGCCATGGCCACCGCCGACGGTGATTTCCTGCGCCTGCACCGCGCGGCCAACCCGCAGCTCGACCCAGGCCCCGACGGCGCGGCGGTTGCTCCCATCCTGCACCGGCTCGACTTCCAGCCAGTTGCCGCTGCCGGGCGTCGCGTTCTGCCACAGTTCCATCGCCGCGCGGCGGTTCATCACCACCAGATCCAGCCGCCCGTCGCCGTTGAGATCGGCCAGCCCCGCCCCGCGCGAGCGCGCCTGCGTCGCCACCCCCGCCACATCGGCCTTTTCGGCAAAGGTGCCGTCGGCCTGCTGCATCAGCAGATTGTTGGGGTCGGCCATGGCGTTCGAGGGCATTTCCTGCACGTTGCCCTTGGCGATGAACAGATCGGCCCGCCCGTCATTGTCGATGTCGCCGAATTCGGCGTGCCAGCCGGTCGAGGGGCGGCCATCGTCGCCAAGGAACGGATGCTGGGCATAGGTGCCGATGCTGTAGGGCGCGTCATGCAGCCGCCCGCCGCCGTCGTTGATCTGCATCACCTGATCCGCCATCGAGGTCAGAAACACCTCGGGCAAGCCGTCGCCGGTCAGATCGCGGCTGGCGATGCCCATGCCCCACAGCGAGACATGCTTCCAGCCCTCGGCCTCGGTGTATTCGGCCAGGGGGTCAAGACGATACATCTGCTCGTAGCCGCCACGGACATAATAGTGCCGGTCGTTCGAGATCCGCAGATCGGGCACCCCATTGCGTTTCCAGTCGGAAATCAGCATCGATAACGCACAGTAGCCGGGGTCGAGCAGGGTCGGGGCGGCGTAGCTGCGCCCCTTGGGGCGGTGCAGCTCGTTCACGTCGCAAGCCCCGAACGGCCCATCCTTGCGGGCGCGGTCAACGTAATTGCCCACCACCAGCACCGGCCAGTCCTGCCCGGCCTGCCAGGTGGCGGTGAACGAGGTGGACCAGCGGTCGCCGCCCTCAAACCCCCATGCGGCGGTGGCGTCGCTGAAAGCGCACTTCGGCCCGCCCTTGAGCAGCACGTTGGCCCCAACCCGCAGCACCACCAGATCAAGCCAGCCGTCGCCGTTGATATCAATCGGCCAGGCCCCGGTGACCCCGGTCAGCGCCGGGGCCACCCCTTCGGCAAAGGTGATGTCGGCCCCCGCTGCGGCGGTGGTGTTGACGAACAGCCGCGCCGGGTTGGTGCCGCCCGCGGCGTAAAGATCGGGACGGTGATCGCCGTTGCAATCAAGAATCGCCACCCCGCCGCCCACGAAATGCTCCCACTCGCCGTCATAGACCTGCGCCACCGGCAAGGCAGCGGAACGGTCGATGAAGGCGGGATCGGCCAGCGCCATGCCCGGCAGCACGGATAGAATCAGAACCGCTTTCATTGCGCCGCAATCTCCCTTAGCGGGGCCACCAGCCCCTCGCTGACCACCGACAGCGCCAGCGCCGCCGCGCCATGCGCCCACAAGAGATCGCCCCAGGCGTGAATCTCGATCGGCGGGCGCGGCCGCCCGGTATTGATCGCCAGGTTTTCCATCTCGGCCAGGGTCTCGGCGGCATAAAGATAGTCATAGCGCATGCGCTCGCCCGACAGGATGATCAGGGCGGGATCGAACAGGTTGACCACCGTGGAAAGCCCGACCGCCAGATAGCGCCCGGCGCGGCGGAAGATCGAGCGCGCGGCGCTGTTGCCGGCCTTGGCATGATCGTAAAGGCTTTCCAAGAGCACGGTGATCGACTGGCCTTCCTTGTGGCTCCAGTTCAGCGCCGTGGTGGCCTCGCGCGCCAGGGCATAGTCGGCGACATAGGCCTCAAGGCAACCACGCTGGCCGCAGCGGCACAGCGCGCCGTCAAGCTGCACCTTGGTATGGCCAAGCTCCATCCCCAAGCCTCGCGCGCCGCGATAGATCTTGTGGTTCAAGACCACCCCCATGCCGACGCCATGTTCGATCGTCACCACCGCGAAATCCGACAGCGCCCGCCCGGCGCCGAACCAAAGTTCGGCCAGCGTCACCAGATTGGCGTCGTTATCGACATGGACCGGCAGCCCCAGCCGGGCACTGGCGGCGGGGCCAAGCGGCACCGCCCGCGCGCTCAGCACCGACGACCACAGCACCATACCCTCGGCGCAATCGACAAATCCCGGCACGCCAAGCCCAAGCGCACTCAGCTCGCCAATCGCCATTCCGGCTTTGGCGCAGACCCGCTCCAGCAGGGTCGCCATCGCGTCCAGCAGTTCAGGCAGGGCCAGCGCACCGGGGCGGCGCGGGATCACATCATCGGCAATCAGGTTACCCGCGAAATCGACGATCACCGCGGTATGCTCGCGGTCGGACAGCTTCATCCCCGCCACCCGGTGCGCCTCGGCCCGCACACCAAGGGCCACCGCGGGCCGCCCGCGGCCGGCAATGCTGCCGCGCGGGGCCGCAACTTCCTCGATCAGCCCGGCCTCGATCAATTCCGAGGTGATGGTGGTCACCGAGGCGGGCGAGACCCCCAGTTCCTTGGCCAGTTGCACCCGCGCGATCAGCCCGGCCGCCCGCACCCGCTCGAACACCTGCTGGCGCAAGGGTCGGGTGGTTTCCGACAGCGGCGGAATCAGCGGGCCACAGCCGCGCGCTGCCTTGCCCCTGGCAGTCTTTTGCGCTTGCGGCATCATTTCTTTGGCCTCCGAACAAAACGCCAGCTAATCCGCCCGAATTCGGCTCATAAATGCTGCATTGCAGCAAATCTGCACCAAATATCCGGGCAACCGCAGCTTCTACTATCATTTTTATTTTGACAACTGAAATTATTAGCGGCATTTTCGCACGGTGCCGACGAATCTGTCGGACCGGCCATTCGCTGGCCGCATCCATAGGGAGGATACTCATGCGCAATGCAGTTCTGCTGGCGGTTCTGGCCGCCGCAGGTTTTTCGTCCGCCGCGCTGGCCGAAGGCCTGACCGTTGGTGTTAGCTGGTCCAACTTCCAGGAAGAGCGCTGGAAAACCGACGAAGCCGCGATCAAGGCCGCGCTCGACGCTGCCGGAGCGACCTACGTTTCGGCTGACGCGCAATCGTCTTCGGCCAAGCAGCTTTCGGATATCGAAAGCCTGATGGCGCAAGGCGTCAACGCGCTGATCATTCTGGGCCAGGATACCGCCGCCGTGATTCCCGCCGTGCAGGCAGCGGTTGACGCCGGGATTCCGGTGGTGGCCTATGACCGCCTGATCGAAGACAGCCGGGCCTTCTACCTGACTTTCGATAACGTCGAAGTCGGTCGGATGCAGGCGCGCGCGGTGCTGGCGGCTGCCCCCAAGGGCAACTACGTGATGATCAAGGGCTCGAACACCGACCCGAACGCCGACTTCCTGCGCGGCGGTCAGCAAGAGGTGCTGCAAGCGGCGATCGACGCGGGCGATATCACCATCGTCGGCGAGGCCTATACCGATGGCTGGCTGCCGGCCAACGCGCAAAAGAACATGGAACAGATCCTGACCGAACAGGGCAACAAGGTTGACGCCGTGGTGGCCTCGAACGACGGCACGGCGGGCGGTGCGGTTGCCGCTCTGTCGGCGCAGGGCATGATCATCCCGGTTTCGGGTCAGGACGGCGATCACGCCGCGCTGAACCGGGTGGCAGCGGGCACCCAGACGGTTTCGGTCTGGAAAGATGCCCGTGATCTGGGCAAGAACGCGGCCGAAATTGCCGTGGCCCTGGCTGGCGGCACGGCACCCGATGCGATTCCCGGCGCGGTGAAATTCACCACCCCCGGCGGCAACGAGATGAACGCGCTGTTCCTCGCACCGCAGCCGATCACCAGGGACAACCTGTCGGTCGTGGTCGATGCGGGCTGGATCACCAAGGACGCGCTGTGCCAAGGTGTGAGTGCCGGGCCCGCGCCCTGCAACTGA
>CAYQPD010000039.1:7066-13700 GCA_964419305.1 uncultured Rhodobacter sp. | reverse complement strand
GAACAGAAACGCAGCTTTCTGCAAACCCTTGAGGTCGATACCCGCCTGCTGGGCATGATCGGCGCTTTCCTGCTGGTCTGTGCGGTTTTCTTCGTGGTGACCGACGGCAAGTTCCTGTCGGCCCGCAACATCTTCAACCTGACGATCCAGACCGTGTCGGTCGCAATCATGGCGACCGGCATGGTGTTCGTGATCGTGATGCGCCACATCGACCTTAGCGTCGGCGCGCTGCTGGCGCTGTGTTCGGCGGTGATGGGGCTGATGCAGGTCTGGCTGCTGCCGGTCTATTTCTCGTTTGGCTACGGCCATGTGCTGATCGCGCCGCTGGCGATGGCCGGCGGGCTGGCAACCGGCGCGCTGCTTGGCGCTTTTACCGGCTGGCTGATCGGGTATCAGCGCATCCCCTCGTTCATCGTGACCCTGGGCGGGCTGCTGATCTGGCGCAACGTCGGCTGGTATCTGACCTCGGGGCGCACCCTCGGGCCGATCGACCCGACCTTCCTGCTGTTTGGCGGATCCGAAGGCACCCTTGGGGTCACCCTGTCGTGGATCATCGCCGGGGTCGCGGCGGCGGGCGCGGTCTTCGGGTTGTTTCAGGGCCGCAAATCAAAACTGAAGCACGAGTTTCCGGTCAAGCCGATGTGGGCCGAGGTATCGCTGGCGGGCCTGGCGGTGGTGGCCATTCTTGGCTTTGTCGCCATTCTCAACAGCTATCAGGTGCCGACACTGAAATTGCAGCGCCTCTTCGAGGCGCGCGGCGCGGTCATGCCCGAGGGCTACAGCGAGGGCTACGGCGTGCCCTATTCGGTGCTGATCCTGATCGTGCTGACCATCGCCATGACCATCGTATCGCGCAAGACCCGGCTGGGGCGCTATATCTTTGCCGCGGGCGGCAACCCCGATGCGGCCGAACTGTCGGGCATCAACACCCGGCTGCTGACGGTCAAGGTCTTTGCCCTGATGGGCTTTCTGACCGCCCTTTCCGCCATCGTGGCGCAAGCGCGGCTGCAAAACCATACCAACGACCTCGGCACGCTTGATGAACTGCGGGTCATCGCGGCAGCGGTGATCGGCGGCACCGCCCTGTCGGGCGGGATCGGCACGATCTACGGCGCGATCCTTGGCGCGCTGATCATGCAAAGCCTGCAATCGGGCATGGCGATGGTGGGCGTTGACAGCCCGTTCCAGAACATCGTCGTCGGTCTGGTGCTGGTGCTGGCCGTGTGGATCGACATCCAATACCGCAAACGTTCGGGGGCCTTGAAATGACCGCAACAATCCAACTCCAGAAGGGCAAGCCGCTGGTCGAGCTGCGCAACATCTCGATCGCTTTCGGCGGGATCAAGGCGGTTGATGACGTGTCGATCGACCTTTACCCCGGCGAGGTCGTGGGCTTGCTGGGCCACAACGGCGCGGGCAAATCAACCCTGATCAAGTGCCTCTCGGGGGCCTATCAGGCCGACAGCGGCGAGGTCCGGATCGACGGGCAAAAGGTCGAGATCGCCAATCCGCGCGATGCCCGCGCCCTGAACATCGAGACCATCTACCAGACGCTGGCACTGGCCGACAACCTTGATGCCGCCTCGAACCTGTTTCTCGGACGCGAGCTGGTGACCCCGCTGGGGTTTGTCGATGATGCCAGGATGGAGGCCGAAACCCGCAAGATCATGGCCCGCCTCAACCCCAACTTCCGCAAGTTCAATGTGCCGGTCTCGGCGCTGTCGGGCGGGCAGCGGCAATCGGTGGCGATCGCGCGGGCGGTGTATTTCAACGCCAAGATCCTGATCATGGACGAACCCACCGCCGCCCTTGGCCCGCACGAGACCCAGATGGTGTCGGAACTGGTCGAGGAACTCAAACGCCAGGGCTTGGGGATTTTTCTGATCGAGCACGACATCCACAACGTGATGCGGCTGTGCGACCGCGCTTCGGTGATGAAGAACGGCCAGTTGGTTGGCACCGTGAACGTGGCCGATGTCACCGACGACGACATTCTTGGCATGATCATCATGGGCAAGAAACCGGCGCAGGCGGCCTGATGTATATCGGGCTTGATCTGGGAACCTCCGGGCTAAAGGGGGTTCTGATTGCTGCCGATCAGGCGGTGCTGGCCGAAGCCAGTGCCCCGCTGACGGTTTCGCGCCCGCAGCCGGGCTGGTCGGAACAATCGCCCGCCGACTGGATCGCCAGCGCCGAGGCGGTGCTCGATGCGCTGGCCGCCAACCGCAGCCTAAGCAGCGTCAAGGGTATCGGGCTTTCGGGCCAGATGCACGGCGCGACGCTCTTGGACGCCTCGGGCGAGGTGCTGCGGCCCTGCATCCTGTGGAACGACACCCGCAGCTTTGAGGAAGCGGCCGAGCTTGACGCCGACCCGATGTTTCGCCGCGTCACCGGCAATATCGTGTTCCCCGGCTTTACCGCGCCCAAGCTGGTCTGGGTGCGCCACCACGAGCCGCACCTGTGGGAAAAGGTGGCCAAGGTGCTGCTGCCCAAGGATTACCTGCGCCTGTGGCTGACCGGCGAAGATGTGGCCGAGATGTCGGATGCGGCCGGCACCGCGTGGCTTGATACCGGCGCGCGCGACTGGTCGGACGCGCTGCTGGCCGCCACCGGGCTGAGCCGCAGCCAGATGCCCCGGCTGGTGGAAGGCTCGGCCGTGTCCGGCACTCTGCGCGCGCAACTGGCGGCGCGGTGGGGTCTGGGCAACGCGGTGGTGGTCGCAGGCGGGGGCGGCGACAATGCCGCTGCGGGCGTCGGCGTCGGCGTGGTGCGGGCGGGCGAGGCGTTCGTCAGCCTCGGCACCTCGGGCGTGCTGTTTGCCGCCAACGATGGCTATCATCCGGCACCGGACACGGCGGTGCACACCTTTTGTCACGCGCTGCCCGACACCTGGCACCAGATGGGGGTGATCCTGGCCGCGACCGATGCGCTGAACTGGTATGCCGGGCTGGTGGGCGAGACCGCCGCCGCGCTGACCGGAGCCATGGGCGCGCTGCAAGCCCCCGGCAGGACGCTGTTCCTGCCCTACCTTGGCGGCGAGCGCACGCCGCTGAACGATGCCGGCATTCGCGGCGCCTTTCTTGGGCTGGAACACGCCACCGACCGCGCCGCCGCCACCCGCGCGGTGCTGGAAGGTGTGACCTTTGCGATACGCGACTGCCGCGACGCACTGGCCGCCACCGGCACCAGGATCGACAAACTGATCGCGGTTGGCGGCGGCTCGAAATCCGACTACTGGCTGGCCGCGATTGCCTCCGCGCTCGACTGCCCGGTGCACCTGCCCGCCGCCGGTGATTTTGGCGGGGCATTCGGGGCTGCCCGTCTGGCCATCATGGCCGCCACCGGGGCCGGGGCGGAGATTGCCACCCTGCCGCCGATCGCGCGGGTGATCGCCCCCGATCCCACTCTTTCAGCGGCGTTCGACGCGGGCCACGCCCGCTACCGCGCCGCACAAACCGCCCTCAGGAGCCTGAAATGACCGATTTCTTCGCAGGAATCCCCGCCGTCAAATATGAAGGTGTGGACAGCACAAATGAATTCGCCTTCCGCCATTACAATCCCGACGAGGTGCTGCTGGGCAAACCGATGAAGGACCATCTGCGCTTTGCCGTGGCGTGGTGGCACAGCTTTGCCTGGCCGGGCGGCGACCCGTTCGGTGGCCAGACCTTTGATCGCCCGTGGTTCGGCGACACCATCGCCGACGCCAAGCTGAAAGCCGATGTGGCGTTCGATCTGTTCGACATCCTTGGCGCGCCCTACTTCTGCTTTCACGATGCCGACGTGCGCCCCGAAGGTGCCAGCTTTGCCGAAAGCAAACGCAATCTGGAAGAAATCGTCGATTACATCGGCGACAAGATGACCGGATCAAAGACCCGCCTGCTGTGGGGCACCGCCAACCTGTTCTCGCACCGCCGCTTCATGTCGGGGGCGGCCACCAACCCCGACCCCGAAGTGTTCGCCTATGCCGCCGCCACGGTGAAAAGCTGCATGGATGCCACCATGACGCTGGGTGGGCAGAACTATGTGCTGTGGGGCGGGCGCGAGGGCTACGAGACGCTTCTGAACACCAACCTCGGGCGCGAGGCCGAACACGCCGGGCGTTTCCTGCAAATGGTGGTCGATTACAAATACAAGATCGGCTTCAAGGGCGCGATCCTGATCGAACCCAAGCCGCAAGAGCCCAGCAAGCACCAGTATGACTATGATGTCGCCACGGTTTACGGCTTTCTGCGCCGCTTCGGGCTGGAGCGCGAAGTGCAGGTCAACATCGAGCAGGGCCACGCCATTCTGGCCGGCCACAGCTTCGAGCACGAGATTGCGCTGGCCACCAGCCTTGGCCTGTTCGGCTCGATCGACATGAACCGCAACGACTATCAATCCGGCTGGGATACCGACCAGTTCCCCAGCAACCACCCCGAGATGGCGCTGGCCTTCTACGAAATTCTGCGCGCGGGCGGCTATACCACCGGCGGCACCAATTTCGACGCCAAGCTGCGGCGGCAAAGCCTGGACCCGGCCGATCTGGTGCTGGCCCATGTCGGCGGCATGGACACCTGCGCGCGCGCCCTGAAAGCGGCGGCAGCGCTGCTGGACGGCGGCGAGATGGAAGCGGCCCGCAAGGCCCGCTATGCGGGATGGGATACGCCCGCGGCACAGGCGATGCTGAACGGCAATCTGGAAAGCATTGCCGCCGAGGTGCTGGCCAAAGGGGTCAACCCGCAGCCCCGATCCGGGCGGCAGGAGCGGTTGGAAAACCTGTGGAACCGCTATCTCTGAACCGAACCGGGGGCGCTTCACCGCGCCCGCGCTACGACTTCGGACGTTGGATTTCGGCATTCACCGCAGCCCCCAGCAGCACCGACCAGACGCTGAGGTAAAGCCACATCAACAGCGCGATCACCGCCCCGATCGAGCCGTAAATCCGGTTGTAGCTGTTGAAATTCGCAAGATACGCCGACAGCGCAATCGACACCAGTGCCCAGACCAGCGCCGCCAGAAACGCGCCGGGGATCACCCGGTGGATCCGGCGCTGCGGTGTGTTCGGGCCAAAGCGGTAAAGGATGACCAGGCACGACATCAACAGCAGCACCGTCGCCCCCCAAGGCAGGGCGACCAGCAGCCACGCGTCCAGCGCACCCAAGGCGAATTGGCGCAGCACCAGCGGCACGATCACCACGGTGGCCAGCGCCAGCAACAGCGCGGTGATCAGCGACAACGTCATCACAAACTCGACCCACCAGCCCTGCAAAAGGCCGCGCGGCGTGGCGCGGTGCACCACATCCAGCCCCTCGATCAAGGCCGAGATCCCGGCCCGCGCCGAATAGATCGCAATGCTCAGCGACAACAGCATGGCCCAGCCAAGATGGACCCGCGGCGTGCTTATCAGGGCGGAAATCTGATCATGCACCAGAACCGCAGCGTCATGCGGCAAAAACCCGTCGCCCACCTGCATATAACCGGAAATCACCGACGGGTCCGAAATCAGGCTCCAGATCGAATGGTGGCGGTCAGGCCGGGAAACAGCGCGAACATCGCGTAGAACGCGACCCCGGCCGAGATCAGCCCGAAATGACTGTTCTCCATCCGCAGCCAGATCGCCCAGAGGAAAGACCGCCCATGATTCAAACGCCGCCGCATCACGTTTCCCCTTCGCCGCCACAATGCCGCGCCAGCCAGCCAAGGGCAACTTGCAAGCGATGGGTCGATGTGGTCTTTTGCCCGCAACGAGAGGATAGCGCATGACCTACCACCCCGCCGAGGACCGCTACGAGAAGATGACCTACCGCCGCTGCGGGCACTCGGGGGTCAAGCTGCCTGCGATCTCGCTGGGGCTGTGGCACAACTTCGGCCACGACACCGCGCACGCCACCAAGCAGGCGCTGTGCCGCACCGCGTTCGATCTGGGCATCACCCATTTCGATCTGGCCAACAACTACGGCCCCCCGCCGGGCAGCGCCGAACAAGCCTTCGGCGAGATTCTGCGCACCGATTTCAAGGGCTTGCGCGACGAGCTGCTGATCAGCTCGAAAGCGGGTTATCTGATGTGGAACGGCCCCTACGGCGAATGGGGCAGCCGCAAATCGGTGATTGCGTCGTGCGACCAGTCGCTGCGGCGGATGGGGCTTGATCACGTCGATATCTTCTATTCGCACCGCTTCGATCCTGAAACCCCGCTGGAAGAAACCATGGGGGCGCTCGATTTCATCGTGCGTTCGGGGCGGGCGCGCTATGTCGGGATTTCCAGCTACAATTCCGCCCGCACCCGCGAGGCGGCGGCCATGCTTGCCGCCCTTGGCACCCCGTGTCTGATCCATCAGCCCAGCTACAACCTGCTCAACCGCTGGGTCGAGCACGACGGGCTGAAAGACACCCTGACCGAACTTGGCGTCGGCTCGATCGCCTTCACGCCGCTGGCGCAGGGCATCCTGACGCGCAAGTATCTGAACGGCATCCCGCCGGGCAGCCGCGCCAGTCAGGGCAAATCGCTCGATCCCGCCATGATCACGCCGCGCGCGCTGGCCAGCGTGCGCGCGCTTGACGCGCTGGCGCAAACCCGCGGGCAAAGCCTGGCGCAGATGGCGCTGGCCTGGGTGCTGCGCGACGGCGGGATCACCTCGGCGCTGATCGGGGCATC
>CAYQPD010000039.1:0-6966 GCA_964419305.1 uncultured Rhodobacter sp. | reverse complement strand
ACGGCCACTTCGCCACCGGCGGCAGGCTCATCAGCACCGCGTTGGCGTCGTGGCCGGTTTCCAGCCCGAACTTGGTGCCACGGTCGTAAACCAGGTTGTATTCGGCATAAAGCCCGCGATGCACCAGTTGCGCTTCGCGGTCGGCCTCGGTCCAGGCCAGGTGGCGGCGCTTTTCGACCAGCGGCAGAAAGGCGGGCAGGAAGGCGCGACCGACATCTTGCGTAAAGGCAAAGTCGGCCTCCCAGTCGCCGGTGTTCAGATCGTCAAAGAAAATCCCCCCCACCCCGCGCGCCCGGCCCCGGTGCGGCACGAAAAAGTATTCGTCCGCCCAGGCCTTGAATTTCGGATAGTAGGCGGCGTCATGCCGGTCGCACGCGGCCTTCAGCACCGCGTGGAAATGGGCGGTATCCTCGGGGTATTCGAGGCAGGGGTTAAGGTCGGTGCCACCGCCGAACCACGCCGCCCCCGGGGTCCAGAACATCCGGGTGTTAAGGTGAACCGCAGGCGCGTGCGGGTTTTGCATATGCGCCACCAGGCTGACCCCGCTGGCCCAGAAGCGCGGATCATCGGCCAGCCCCGGCACCCCCCGCCCCGCCATCGCGCGCTGCGCTTTTTCGCCAAGGGAGCCATGCACCTGGCTGACGTTGACCCCGATCTTCTCGAACACGCGGCCTGCGCGCATCACGCTCATCAGCCCGCCGCCGCCATCGGCGCGGGTGGTCGGCGTCACCTCGAACCGCCCCGCCGCGCCGGGCCCGCCGTGGCTGTCTTCCAGCCCTTCGAACGCGGCCACGATCTGATCGCGCAAGGCTCTGAACCAGGCCGCAGCACGGGCTTTGCGGGCATCGAAATCATCACTCATCGCGGTTTCTCCTGGCGTTTGCCCCTGCCTAGCAGTTTGTCTCGGACGCTGCCAGATTGGCTTTGGGGCTGGCGCGCATCCGCGCTATACTTTGCCCCATCGGAGCCGCCATGAAACGCACCCTGATCCTTTGTTGCCTGCTGGCGGCCTGCGGCACGCCGCAAGAGCGCTGCATCTCAAGCGTGACCCGCGATCTGCGGGTGGTGGATCGGCTGATCGCCGAGACCGATGCCAACCTGCGGCGCGGCTACGGCTTGCAGGATGTGACGGTCTTTCATGATGTCTGGACCTTGTGCCCGGGTTTTCCGTCGGGATCGATTGCCGGTGAACCGGCCCCCGCGCCGGTGCCCCAGATGTGCTGGGACAGTCAGCCTGTCACCTATCAAAAGCCGGTTGCGATCGACCTTGCGGCGGAAAATGCCAAGCTTTCGGGGCTGCTGACCAAGCGCAAGGAACTTGCCGCAGCGGCAGCCCCGATGATCGCCCAATGTCAGGCGCAATACCCCGAATAGGGTCAGTGTGCCGGGGCGCTGACCGGGTCGATCAGGCTGCGCCCGCCGTCGATCGTCAGAATCTGCCCGGTCATGAACCCCGCCGCATCCGAGGCCAGAAACTGCACCGCTTCAACCAACTCATCCGGTGCTGCGATGCGGTGCAGCGGGGTGCCTTCGGCAATTGCATCGCGGTAATCGGGATGGTCTTTCAGCACCGCTTGCAGGCTGGCACTCAGCACCGAACCAAACGCCACCGCGTTGACCCTGATCCCCCGCGGCGCCAGCACCACCGCCAGCGAGCGCGTCATCTGATCAACCGCCGCACAGGCAATCGAATAGCCCAGCAGCGCGCCCTGGGTGTGGTGCGCGGCAATCGACGACAGGTTGATGATCACCCCGGCGGCACGGGCTTGGTCGTCGGCCTTTTCTGCTTGCGCAATCATGCGCTTGGCCACCATCTGCGAGACCCGCAGGCTGGTCAGCAGGTTCTGCTCGAGCAGCGTTTCAACCGCGTCGTCCTCGACACAAAGCGGATCGGAAACCGCCATCTGGCGGCTGGCGTTGACCAGAATGTCGATCCGCTCGAAGGCCTCGACGGTGGCCGACAGCAGGTTGGCGATGGTCAGTTTCTGGCGCAGATCGCCAGCAAAAATTCGCACCGGCCCCTCGGCGCGGGCCTCTTCGCCGACCTCGTTTTCCAGCCGGGCCTCGTCCATATCGACGAACATCACGTTGGCACCCTTGTCAACGAAATGCCGGGCAATCGCCAGACCGATGCCGTTGGCAGCCCCGGTGACAATGGCAGTCTTGCCGGCAATGGATAGCGACATTTCGGTCTCCGGGTTCTGGGGTCAGCGGTGGTGGCGCACCGGGCGGGCAGCGCGGGTCAGCCGATAGGCACCGTCGCTGCCGATCGGCTCGACCTCGCGAAACAGCGCCGTCAACGCACGATCATAGGGCAGCGCGCGATTTGCCACCAGCCACAGCGTGCCATGCGGGGCCAGCATCCGCGCCGCCGCCTGCAAGAATGCCACACCAAGCGCCGGGTCCGCCGCGCGCGAGGTATGGAACGGCGGGTTGCACACCACCACATCGGCGGCGCGGTCGGGCTGAAAGGTGGTGGCATCGGCCCAGTGAAAGCGAGCGCGGGGGTCGGCAATATTGGCGCGGGCACAGTCCAGCGCCGCCGCCTCGGCCTCGACCAGATCAAGCGCCACAACCCCGCTGCGGGCAAGAACGGCACGGGCCAGAAAACCCCAGCCGGCCCCCAGATCAATCACCCGCCCCGGCAAGCGCTCGGGCAGGGCAGCGGCCAGCAGAACCGAGCCACGGTCCGGCGCATCGGCGGAAAACACCCCCGGCAGGGTCTGGAACCCGCCCTCGATCAGGGTCGGGCGGGCGGCCCAGTCTGCCAGCCCAGGCCCGGCGGCAAAGCCGAAGATCCGGCCATGCGCCTTGACCACCGGCGCGGAGACCGCCACCCGGCCCCTGAGATCACGGTAAACCGCATCGACCCCGTCGGTTTTCTGCCCATCGACCAGCACCAGCCCACCCGGCACGACCGCCGCCGCCGCCTCGGCCAGCACGGCGTGGGCGGCAAGTTTGGCGCGCGGCAGACAGACCAGCGCCGCCGCGTGGCCAGTGCCACCGCCGACCGCCACCCGGTAGCCAAGGGCGGCAAAGGCATCGTGATCGGGGCGAAAGCCGGTTGCCACCACCACCCGGTCCTTGGGCAGCGGCGACAGATCGTCACCCGCCACCGGGCGATAAACCACGATGCTGCCGGTGGCAGGCAACGCAAAGGCACCGGACTCGAGCGCAAATCTCAGGCGGGCAGATCGCATCGGGGCGGCGTCACTCTTTTTCCATGGTGCATTGCAGCGGATGCTGGTGACGGCGGGCGAAATCCAGCACCTGCGCCACCTTGGTTTCCGCCACCTCGAAGGAAAACACCCCTACCACCGCCAGCCCCTTCTTGTGAACCGTCAACATGATCTCGAAGGCCTGGGCGTGATCCATCCTGAAAAACCGCTCAAGAATATGGACCACGAATTCCATCGGGGTATAATCGTCGTTCAGCAACAACACCTTGTAAAGCGGCGGGCGCTGTGTGCGGGGGCGCGGCTTGGTCAGGATCGAGATCTCGGGCCCGCCCGTGCCGGGTTTGTCGGACATCTGAAAGCGGCGAGGGATCACGGGCAAGGCTCCGGTTGCGGGGCGGATTCGGGGTTGGGTACGACAGGCTTCAATATAGCGGATTTTGCCCCCGCGCAAAGGGGGCGAAAGCTTGGGCATTTTCCGCTTGCCCGCGCGCCGCGCCACGGCCAATCATGCCGCCATGACCCACCCCCTGACCCTGATCGCCTTCGACGCCGACGATACCCTGTGGCAGAACGAGGCGTTCTTTCGCCTGACCCAGGATCGCTTTGCCACCCTGCTGGCCGATCACGCCGCCCCCGACCATCTGCACGACCGCCTGCTGGCCGCCGAGCGCCGCAACCTTGGCCGCTATGGCTTTGGCGTGAAGGGCTTTACCCTGTCGATGATCGAGACCGCGATCGAAGTGACCGAAGGCCGGGTGCCGGGGTCGGTGATCGGCGAAATCATCACGGCCGGGCGCGAGCTGCTCGACCACCCGGTCGAGTTGTTGCCGCATGCCAGACCGGCGATTGAGGCCTTGGCGGCGGACTACCGGGTGGTGTTGATCACCAAGGGCGACCTGCTGGATCAGGAACGCAAACTGGCGCAATCGGGCCTGGGCGATCTGTTCGATGCGGTCGAAATCGTGTCCGACAAGACCCCCGCCGTCTATACCACGATCTTTGCCCGCCACGGCGACGGGGCCGACCGGGCGATGATGGTGGGCAATTCGCTGCGCTCGGATGTGGTGCCGGTGATCGCGGCGGGCGGCTGGGGGGTGCATGTGCCGCACGGCCTGACCTGGGCGCTGGAACAGGCCGAGGCGCCGCTGGATCACGCGCGCTTTTACACCCTGTCCGATCTGGCCGCCCTGCCTGCCCTGGTTGCCGGGCTGCGCTGAACACAGCATCTTGGGGCACTGCAAGGCCCGCCCCCAAGACCTGCCGGGGTCACTTCAACTCGACGGCAAAAGTCATTGAATTTGGGGGCTTTTCTTGACTCACCCTCTGTGCTAGCCTTGGCGCAAGCAGACAAGCCCCGGCTAAATCAGGGGCAGGCGTGAGGCAGATCAAGGGGCAGGCGACGTGGCAGCGCTTTTCGGGCAGCTTGCACGACTTTTCACCATTATGGTGCTTGCCCTTGGCGTGGGGGTGGCAGGCGGTGGTGCGTCGTTCGCCGCCCCCTATGCCGCCATCGTGATGGACGCGCGCACCGGCGAGACCCTTTATGCCCGCAACGCCGACACCCGGCTGCACCCGGCGTCGCTGACCAAGATGCTGACGCTTTACATCACCTTCGCCGCGATCGAGAGCGGTGAGATCAGCCTTGATACCATGGTGACGGTTTCCGCCAATGCCGCCGCCGAGCCGCCCTCGCACCTCGGGTTGAAGGCCGGACAGAAGATCGCCCTGCGCTACCTGATCCGCGCCGCCGCAGTCCGGTCGGCTAATGACGCCGCCACCGCGATCGGCGATTTTCTGGGCGGATCGGAAGACAAATTCGCCGCCCGGATGAACCGCACCGCCAAGGCGCTTGGCATGAAGCACTCGACCTTTCGCAACGCCAATGGCCTGACCCGCGACGGTCATTTGTCCACGGCGCGCGACATGACCCTGCTGGGGCGCCGGTTGTTTTTCGATTTTCCGCAGTATTACAACCTTTTCTCACGGCGCTCGGCGGATGCGGGGATGGCTCAGGTCGCCAATACCAACCGCAAGTTCCTCGACAGCTATCAAGGTGCCGACGGCATCAAGACCGGCTATACCGGCCCGGCCGGGTTCAACCTGACGGCCTCGGCCGAGCGCGGCAACAAGCGCATCATCGCGACGATCTTCGGCGGCACCTCGACCGCACAGCGCAATGCCAAGATGGCCGAACTGCTTGATCTCGGCTTTGCCGCCGCCCCGGCGAACGCGGCCGCCCAGCCCCCCGCCGCACCGGTGCTGGAGCCAAATGCCGCCGCCGAGGGTCTGGTGGCCCAGGGCGAAGGCGTTGGCGTCGCCGCCGGCAAGACGCTGCGCCTGGTGACCACCGTCACCCGCTCGCCGCGCCCGCAAGCCCGACCCGAGCAAGCCGCTGCCGCCGAAGTGGCAGTCGCCGCGATGCAGGACAGTATCGCCGGGGCCTTGGCCGAGGCCGCCACAGCGCCCCCCTTGCCGCCCCCCGCAGAAGCCCTGCCCGCCGCCGCCCCCGAGATGGCACTTGCCGCGGTTGCGCCGATCCCCCCCGCCGACACGCTGCCCGAGGCGACCAACATCGTCGCGCTGGCGTCGGTGCAAGCGCCTGCCCCGCGACCGGTCCCCAAGCCCGAACAGATGACCGCGATGATCATCCACACCGCCACCCCGCCCGGTGCTGCCAACGCCGATCCGGTGCCGACGGAACCCGAAGTCGTGATGGCGGTATCGACCTCGGGCGGGCGGCACTGGGGGGTGACGATCGGTCGGTTTGCTTCCAGTGCCGCCGCCGACCGGGCCCTGATGAAAACCATGCTGGCCGAAAGCACCACCCTTGGTGACGGGTTGCGCAAGATCGTGCCGAAAAGTGGCGGGTTTGACGCCAATTTCATGGGCTTGACCCAGGACATGGCCGATCTTGCCTGCCGCCGCCTGCAAGCGCGCGGCACCCAGTGCTTTACCATCGGCCCCTGAGCCACGGATGATAGCATGCCCGATTACGTGATCCCCTGCCCGACCCCGCCCAGCCTGCCGGTAGCAGGCAGTTCCGCCCGCTTTGCGCTGCGACGCATCTTTTGCGTCGGGCGCAACTATGCCGACCACGCGGTCGAGATGGGCCACGATCCCCAGGCCGAACCGCCGTTCTTCTTTACCAAACCGAGCGATGCGGTGGTGCTTGACGGGGCCCGCATTCCCTACCCGCCCGCCACCCGGGATCTGCACCACGAGGCCGAACTGGTGGTGGCGATCGGCCGCGGCGGGGCCGATATTGCGCGCGCGGCCGCCCTTGCCCACGTCTGGGGCTACGCCACCGGCAACGACCTGACCCGGCGCGACCTTCAGGCTCAGGCCAAGGCCCTGCGCCGCCCGTGGGACATGGCCAAGGGCTTTGACAACTCGGCGGTGGTCGGCCTGTTGCACCCCGCAACCGGCGCAGGTGCCCCGCAAGGGCGCATCACCTGCCGGGTGGGTGGCCAAATGCGCCAGACCGCCCGCCTTACTGAGATGATCTGGGACGTGCCCGGCATCATCGAATTTCTCTCGCGTCTGGTTGCCTTGCGGCCGGGTGATCTGATCTTCACCGGCACCCCGGCAGGGGTCGGCCCGATCGCGCGCGGCCAGACCTGCACGGTCGAGATCGAGGGCCTGAGCCCCGCCCGCGTGACGGTGATCTGACGCAGATTTCTTCTTTGCCCAAATACTCCCCGCGGAGCGTCTGGCCGCGTCGCCGCCTCCGGCGGGAGTATTTGGGCAAAGAAGAAGGTTCAGGGTTTGGGTTTGTGGTCCCAATCCT
>CAYQPD010000038.1:0-20200 GCA_964419305.1 uncultured Rhodobacter sp. | reverse complement strand
GGGTTTCTCAGCGCTCACAGGAAGCCTCCGGTATCCTTGCCCCCGGCCTTCGCGATGCCGCGGCGGCGGAAGATTTCGGCAATGGTCAACAGTATGATCGACAGGCACACAAGGATCGTCCCCAGCGCCATGATGACCGGCACCGCCTTCGGGAAGCGGAACTGCGAAAAGATGTAGATCGGCAGCGTGGTTTCAGTGCCCGCCAGAAAGAAGGCGATGATGAATTCGTCAAGGCTGATGGTGAAGGCGATCAGCAGGCTGGAAATCACCCCCGGCATGACCAGCGGCAGGATGATCAGCCGGAAGGTCGAGAACGCGGTTTCGCCCAAATCGTAGGCCGCCTCTTCCAGCGAACGGTCAAGCCCCTGGAACGCCGACGACAATATCGCGATGGCGAACGGGGTGCAGATCAGCACGTGGCCGAAGATCACCGTCAGCAGCGACAGGTTGATCCCGATCCCCAGCAGCACCACCAGCAGCGACACCGCCACGATGATCTCGGGCAGCACCAGCGGCAGCATGATCAGCCCCATCAGCCCGGCCTTGAACGGAAAGTTGTAGCGGGTGGTGGCGCGGGCGGCAAAGATCCCGAGGCAGGTTGAAACCACCGACGACGTCACCGCCACCAGCAGGCTGTTCTTGACCGCCAGATGCAGCGGCGGATTGTCGAACATGGCGCTGAACCACCTGGTGGTAAAGCCGGTCAGCGGAAACGAGATGATGGTGGCGTCGTTGAACGCGAACAGCGGCAGCAGGATGATCGGCGCATAGAGAAAGATCAGATAGCCAAAGGCATAGACCCGGAACCAGCCACCCTTCATGATTGCGGCCCCCGCAGGTAACGTCGGTTGAGATACAGGAACAGCAGACTGACCACGGTAACCACCCCCATCGCCGACACCGCCAGCGCCGAGCCGAGGGGATAGTTGTCAAGCTTGAGATACTGTAACTGGATCAGGTTCGCGACCATCCGCCCCTCGGGCCCGCCCACCAGATGCGGCGTCACGTAATCGCCCACCGTCGGGATGAACACGATCAGCACCGACGCCACCACCCCCGGCATGGTCAGCGGCAGGGTGACGCGCAGAAAGGTGCGAAACTTTGACTCACCAAGGTCAAGCCCGGCCTCGAGCAGGGACCGGTCGATCTTTTCCAGTGAAACGAAGATCGGCAGGATCGCGAAAGGGGCATAGGCGTGCGCCAGCGTGATCACCACGGCGTTGACATTGTAAAGGATGAAGGTCAGCGGCTCGTCGATGATGCCAAGCCCCAAGAGGCCCGAGTTGACCACGCCGTTGTAGCCCAGGATCACTTTCCACAGAAACACCCGGATCAGATAGCTGGTCCAGAACGGGATGGTGATCAGAAACAGCCACATCGACTTGCGCGCGGGCGGCACGTGGAACGACACGAAATAGGCCACCGGAAAGGCCAGCAGCACCGTCGCCGCCGTGACCGACAGCGACACCCCGAGCGAGCGGATCATCACCGAGCGGATCTGCACGTTGGTCCAGGCTTCGATGTAGTTGTCGAAGGTGAATTCGCGGATGATGGTCAGATAACCATCCTTGAACACCGAATAAAGCGTGATCGTGGCCAGCGGTGCCGCCAGCATCAGAATCGCGTAGATCGCGGTCGGGCTGAGCAGCAGCAGACCGCTGGCGGCTTCAGAATTCCTGAAGCGGCCCCATCTCGTGCCGTTTTGCATTTTGCCCCCTGTCAGCGGCGCATTTTTGCTTTTTCTGGCACATGGATTGACGCGTGGGAAGGGGGCAAATGCAGGACGACCCGGCGCAACGCCCATAAAAAGTGTATAACCATCTCAAATCAAACGATAATGATTTGATCAATTTTTTGCCATGCGGTGCCGCCGTGGCCTAGCCCGTCACCTGTTCGATCGCGATCGCACGCTTTTTCAGCTCAAGGTAAAGGGCAGGAACCACCCGCAGCGCGCCCACGGCAACGCTCAGGGCATCGGCAATGCGATCCTCGTTCAGATCCGGCGTCTCGACCCGCCAGATCATGCGGCGGGTCGCCCCGTCGTCATAGACGATCTCGGTGGCACCCGAGCGATTGTAGCGCAAGGCAAGAAATCCGGCCCCCCCGTTGGGGGCGTGAAAGGCGGCCTGATGTCCCATTCGGGTCTCTTTGCTGGTCTGCTCTTCCCTGACTATGCGGCCCGGGTTAAGAATCGGTCAACCACCGTCTGAGCGATTGTGGGTGACCGAGTCCGGTGCGCCACAGCCGGGTATCCGGCCGCCGAAAAGCAAAAGGCCCGCGTCCGGCGCGGGCCTTGCCAGTCTGTGCTGCCGTCGCTCAGCGCTTGGAGAACTGGAAGCTCTTGCGCGCCTTGGCCTTGCCGTATTTCTTGCGTTCCACCACCCGGCTGTCGCGGGTCAGGAACCCCGCCGCCTTCAGCGCCGCACGCAAGCCGGGCTCGTAAAGCTGCAAGGCTTTCGAGACACCATGCTTGACCGCCCCGGCCTGGCCCGAAAGCCCGCCGCCGGTCACCGTCGCCATCACGTCGAACTGGCCTTCGACCCCGGCCACCGTGAACGGCTGGCGCAGGATCATCTGCAACACCGGGCGGGCGAAATATTCCACCATGGTCTTGCCGTTCACCACCACCTTGCCGCTGCCCGGTTTGATCCAGACCCGGGCAATGGCGTTCTTGCGCTTGCCGGTGGCATAGGCCCGGCCAAGCGCATCGCGCACCGCGACGCGTGGGGGGGCAACGGCTACCACCGGGGCCTCGATCACGACCGACTTCAGATCGTCGAGAGATTTGATATCGGTCATGCTCATGCGCTCCGGTGGTTCTTGGGGTTCATCGCCTTGACGTCGAGAACGACGGGCTGCTGGGCCTCGTGCGGATGCGCGGCATCGGCATAGACCCGCAGGTTGGTCATCTGCTGCGCGCCAAGGCTGTTGCGGGTGATCATCCGCTCGACCGCCTTGACCAGAACGCGCTCGGGGTGGGCGCCATCCAGCACCTGCGCCGCGGTGCGGAACTTGATCCCGCCGGGGTGGCCGGTGTGCCAGTAATAGCGCTTGTCGGCGCGCTTGTTGCCGGTCATCTGCACTTTGCCGGCGTTGATCACGATCACGTTGTCGCCCATGTCCATGTGCGGCGTGAAGCTGGGTTTGTTCTTGCCGCGCAGGATGTTGGCGACAATCGTCGCAAGACGGCCCAGAACCACGCCTTCGGCGTCGATCAGGATCCACTTCTTGTCGATATCCGCAGGCGTTGCGGTAAAGGTTTTCATTTCATACCCTGTGAACTTGGGCGGGGTCACCCCCGGAGTCTCGGATGGCGGTGTATCTCGCAAAGGGATTTCGCAGTCAAGTCGATGAGTTGTAATGTTACTTAATGAAATCAATGCGTTATGATTTGGGTATCATAATACCCCATATTTCCCGCTTTCAGCGCAGGATCGGGGGGCGGGCGGGGTCCGAGCCGGGTGCCTGGGGCGCTGCTGCCACCTGAACGGCCGCCGGCTGCGGCAGATCGAACCGCAGCGCGCAAGCGGCCATGGCGGCGCAGGCCGGGTCATTGCTGGCAAGAAAGGTCACATCCAACTCGCCTGCATCCACCCCCGAAAAGGTCAGCGCCTCGGCACTGGCGTGCGCCAGCGGCGCTTCGGCACCGGCGCGGGCATCAATGAACGCCAACATATGGCCGCGTCGCCCACCCCGGTAGGTAACGCCCGCCAGCAGGGCATGGCTTGCCAGCCCGCCCGCGCGGGCCAGTTTGGCGCGCAACCCCTGCACCAGACCCGGCGGCAGGGCGGCGGGGGCGTGGAACGCTTGCGGGTGGTCCTCGGCTTCAGCCGGGCCGTGGCGCAGCATCGCGGCCAGCCAATCCAGCGTCGCGGGCTCCAGCAGCAGCGCTGACGGGGCCACCCCGAGGTTTACCCCCAGCCCCACCCCCTGCCCGGCCAGCGTGGTTGCGATCACCCGCCCCGGCAGCGCGGCATAGGGCACCCCCACCCCGGCCGCGAATTCAGCCAGCCGCTCTTCCAGATCGAAGGCCAGCACCACCGGGCCGCCCTCAAGATCGAACACCTTCGGCACCAGATTGTCGCCCTCGGCTTCCGCCGCCAGCAACAAGAACAGCTCGCCATCCGCCAGCCGTTCAAAATAGCACAGCCGCGCGGCAGCATCGTCGGGGCTGGTCGTCATCGCGGCATGGGCGGCATCAAGGGCGGTGGTTGGGGCGGTCATGCGGCATCTCCATCAGGCGTGATCCGGCCCTTGCCCTAAGCCGGCGCGCGCAGGCAGGCAAGGGGGCGCTCCGCGCGGGAGTATTTGGTGCAAAGAAGAAGCCGCGAGCGCAGGGGTCAGGCGGTGGCGCTGTCGGACTTCTTTTCCCAGTGACCATCGGCTTCGGACCAGTATTGCGCCGCCACCCCGGCCCCGGTCAGCACTTTCCACTGGGCGCGGGCGGCGCTTACCGCGGCCTCGTCGCCGCCGTCGAACAGCACCCAGACCCGTTCCAGCGCGCGGGCCTCGGCCAGATCGACCGCAGCACCACCCACCAGCATCAGGGCCCGCGCGCCATTGCCGATCGGCCCGCATCCCAGCAGGATCGGTTGATCGCCGTCCAGCACCCCGCCGTCAAGACCGTGCGGCAGAAAGCCCGCGTCCGGCCCCAGCCAGAGCGCGGCGTCAAGCTGCTCCAGCGCGGCCCGGTCGGTGCCGCGCAGCATCACCCGCCAACCCGCCGCCCATGCCTTGCCCAGCACCGCACGGGCCGTAACCTCGAGCGGCGAGCGGGTCAGGTGGTAGAACAGCACCTGCGCCAAGCGATCACCCCTCGAACCGGTCGGCGATCAGGCGATCAAGCGCGCACACCCCCCAGCCGGTCGCACCCTTGGGGGCAAGCGTCGTGTCCTCTTTGCGCAGGGCGGTGCCCGCGATATCAAGGTGAAGCCAAGGCACATCGGGCCGCACAAAGCGCGCCAGAAACTGGGCGGCGGTGATCGCCCCGCCGTCGCGGCCACAGGAATTGACCATATCGGCAATCCGCGATTTCAGCCGCTCGTCATAGGCCGCCGCCATCGGCATCCGCCATGCCCCCTCGCCTTGCGCGGCCGCGGCCCGCAGAAAGTCGGCGCAGAGCCTGTCGTCGTTGGCAAACACCCCGGTATTTTCATGCCCCAGCGCCACGATGATCGCGCCGGTCAGGGTGGCAAGGTCGATCAGGGCGGCGGGCTTGAAGCGATCCTGGGCATACCACAGCACATCGGCCAGCACCAAACGGCCCTCGGCATCGGTGTTGATGACCTCGATAGTGTCGCCCTTCATCGAGCGCACCACATCGCCGGGGCGCTGCGCCCGGCCATCGGGCATGTTCTCGACCAGCCCCACCAGCCCGACCACATTGGCGCGGGCCTTGCGCAGCACCAGGGTGCGCATGACGCCGGCCACCACCGCCGCCCCGCCCATGTCCATCGTCATTTCTTCCATGCCAAGCGCCGGCTTGATCGAAATGCCGCCGGTGTCGAACACCACGCCCTTGCCGACCAGCGCCAGCGGGGCGACATCCGGCGCGGCCCCGCGCCACTGCATCACCACCACCTTCGAGGGCGACTCGGACCCCATCCCCACCCCCAGAAGCGCGCCCATGCCAAGGCGCAGAAGCTGGTCTTCCTCAAGGATTTCGACCTCGAGCCCAAGTTCCTGCATGGCGGCAAGTCGGGCGGCAAAATCGAAGGTGCTCAGCACATTGGCGGGTTCGTTGACCAGATCGCGGGTGAAGAACACGCCTTCAGCCAGCGCCGCCATCGGCCCCGCTGCACTGGCCACCGCCTCGGGGTTTGCCACCATCAGCGTCACCGGGCCGGGCAGGGTTGGTGCTGCGCTTTTGTGGGCGGTGAAATCATAGGCTCGGAGCGCCAGCCCGAAGGCCAGATCGGCGGCACGGGCAACGCCTTCGGCCAGCACCACCGTAGCAGTCGGCGACAGCGCCCGACCGATCGCGGCCCCGGCCTTGCGGGCGCTGGCGGCATCGGCGCGGCGCTCCAGCCGGACCACCTGCACCGCCTCGCAGGCGAGACCTGCGGGCCAGGCCAGATCCTGCGATTCGCCCGGCGCAAGCTTGGCAAAGGCGGCGGACCCAAGATAGCGTGCCAGCGCGCCGCGCATCAGCCGATCAAGTTTGCGCCCCGCCACGCCAAGGCTGCCACCGGCCCCCGCCAGAACGGCAATCCGGCCCGGGGCAGCGGCAAGGGCGGCGGGATCGACAGCGCGAAACTGGATCGGAACGGGGTGGTGCGACATGGCGGCTCTCCGGGGATCAGGCCCGCCTGCGGGCGGGTTTGGCCCAAGGCTAGCGGCTGGCACCGGGCTTGACCAGATATGAGTTTTCCCCGGCCGCAATATCGGCTAGCGTCAGCCCGTCCTTGAGCCCCGAAGGGAGACGCCCCGTTGTCGAGATTCGACAGATATCTGCTGTCGCAATTGCTGACGCTGTTTGGCTTCTTTTCGCTGGTGCTGGTGGCGGTCTATTGGGTCAACCGCGCGGTGATGCTGTTCGACCAGTTGATCGGGGATGGCCAGACGGCCCTGGTGTTTCTGGAATTCTCGCTGCTGTTCCTGCCCAACGTGATCAGCCTGGTGCTGGCGGTTTCGGCATTTGCCGCCACGGTTTTCGTCATCAACCGCCTGATGCAGGAAAGCGAGTTGGTGGTGATGCAGGCCTGCGGTCTGTCAGCCTGGCGGCTGGCGCGGCCGGTGCTCTACTTCGGATTGATCGTCGCCGCGATGATGCTGATGCTGACCCATGTGCTGGTGCCCGCCAGCCGCGCCACCCTTGCCCTGCGCAACGCCCAGATCTCGGAGAACGTCACCGCCAAGTTCCTGCGTGACGGCCAGTTCCTGCATCCTGCCACCGGTATCACGCTTTACATTCGGGAAATCTCTGCCACCGGCGAGCTGCTTGACCTGTTTCTGGCCGATGATCGGGGCAGCCAGAGCCACACCACCTATACCGCCCGCCGCGCCCTGCTGGTGCGCAGCGACAGCGGCCCCAAACTGGTGATGCTGGACGGCATGGTGCAGACACTGACGACCAGCGGCACCCGGCTGTCAACCACGCGTTTTGCCGATTTCACCTATGATCTGGCGGGCGTGCTGACCTCGCGGGCACCGCCGCGACGCACGATCTATGCCCTGACCACGTTTGACCTGCTGGCCCCGACTGCGGTGTTGCTGGCCGAAACCGGCCAGAGTGCCGACGCCTTCCGGCTCGAGGTTCACAACCGCTTTGCCCAGTCGTTGCTGGCCACGGCCGCCGCGCTGATCGGGTTTTCGGCGCTGCTGCTGGGGGCATTCAGCCGGGTTGGCCTGTGGCGCCAGATCCTGTTTGCGGTGGTGCTGCTGATCGGGGTTCAGCTTGTCAACACCGCCACCACCAGCTACGGCCTGCGTGATCCGCAGGTCTGGCCGCTGGTCTATGCCGCGCCGCTGCTGGGCATGGCAATGGCGGGGATGCTGTTGTGGCTGGCCGAGCGCCCACGCCGCCGCCGCGCCAGAGCGCCCGTCGAGGTGCGGCCATGACGCTTGGCCTTTATGTGGCGCGCCGCTTCGGCTCGATGCTGGCGCGGGTATTTCTGGTCTTTCTTGGCATCATGATGCTGATCGAGACGATTGAACACTTGCGCCGCTTTTCCGGTCAAAGCGTCGGCATCAGCCTTGGGCAGGGCATGCATCTGGCAGCGCTGAATGTGCCCGAAAGCCTGTATCGCATTCTGCCGCTGATCACGATTCTGGCGGCAATGGCGCTGTTTCTGAGCCTCGCGCGATCGCGCGAACTGGTGGTGGTGCGGGCAGCCGGGCAGTCGGGGCTGCGCTTTCTGGTGACCCCGGTGCTGGCGGCGCTGGCGACCGGCGTGCTGGCGGTGGCAGTGCTGAACCCGCTGGTTGCCGCAACCATCAAGGAATACGATGTCCAGGTGGCCACCCTGGTGCACGGCAGCGCCAGTGTGCTGTCGGTCAGTGACGATGGCTTGTGGCTGCGGCAAGGAAGCGACGGCAGCCAGACCGTGGTCCATGCGGCGCGCGCCAATGCTGACGGCACCCAACTGTTCGGCGTCAGCTTTCTGTCGTTCGGCGGTGATGGGGTGCCGCTGACGCGAATCGAGGCCGAGACCGCGCGCCTGGTGCCGGGCGCATGGGAGTTGACGGAGGCCAAAAGCTGGGCCCTGGCGGCCACCAACCCCGAAGCCGCGGCGGTCACCACGGCCAGCATCATGCTTGCCTCCGACCTTACCCCCGAAGCAATCCGTGACAGTTTCGGCAAGCCTGCGGCCATTGCGATCTGGAGCCTGCCGTCCTATATCGCCGGGCTGGAACGGGCGGGCTTTTCGGCCCGCAACCACCGCGTCTGGCTGCAATCGGAACTGGCTTTGCCGCTGCTGCTGGCGGCGATGGTGCTGGTGGCGGCCGGGTTCACCATGCGCCACACCCGGGTCGGCAAGTCCGGCCTGATGGTGCTGTTTGCCTTGCTGGGCGGGTTCGCGATCTTCTTTCTGCGCAACTTCGCGCAGGTGCTGGGCGAGAACGGCCAGATCCCGGTCGTGCTGGCCGCCTGGGGCCCGCCGGTCGCGGCCACCCTTCTGGCGCTCGGGCTGCTGCTGCATCAGGAGGATGGCTGATGCGCGGCCTGGGTGCCTTTGTGCTGGCGCTGTGGCTGGTGGCTTCGGTCGGGGCTGCGCGCGCGCAGGATATCGCCACGCTGATCGCCGGCCGGGTAACGCTGGCGGGCGACAGCACCCTGATTGCCGATGGCGCGGTCGAGGTGCTTTACCAAGGCCGCCGCCTGCGCGCCAGCCGCATCACCTACGACGCCACCACCGACCGGCTGCTGATCGAGGGGCCGATCGTGCTGTCCGACCCCACCGGCAGTTTCATCCTGGCCAGTCAGGCCGATCTCGCCGCCGATCTGAGCGAAGGTGTGCTGACCAGCGCCCGGCTGGTGCTGAACCAGCAGTTGCAGCTTGCCGCAGCGCAGATGCGGCGGGTGGGCGGGCGCTATACCCAGCTTTCCGACACGGTGGCGTCGTCGTGTCAGGTCTGCGCCGCACACCCGGTGCCGCTGTGGGAGATTCGCGCCCGCCGGGTGGTGCACGACCAGCTTGCCCAGCAGCTCTACTTCGATCAGGCGCAGATGCGGGTTGCCGGAGTGCCGGTGTTCTACCTGCCGCACCTGCGCATGCCCGACCCGACGCTGGACCGCGCCACCGGCTTTCTGCGCCCCAGCCTGCGCACCACCAGCGGCCTTGGGTCGGGGGTGAAGCTGCCCTACTTCATCGCCATTGGTTCGTCGCGCGATCTGACGCTGACGCCGTACCTGACCACCGGGAACGGGCGCACGCTGGAAGCCCGCTATCGCCAGGCCTTCCGCACCGGCAGGGTCGAGGTCAACGGCGCGCTGTCCTACGACGATCTGCTGCCGGGTCAGGCGCGCGGTTATCTGCTGGCCGAGGGGGCGTTCGATCTGCCGCGCGGCTTTGATCTGCGCTTCCATCTCGAAACCGTCAGCGACCCGGCCTATCTGCTCGACTACGGCATTTCGCAACAGGACCGGATCGACAGCCGGATCGAGATCAGCCGCGCCCGGCGCAACGAATACATCTCGGGGCGGCTGATCGAGTTTCAGTCGATCCGGGCCGGCGAAGACAATGCCACCCTGCCCTCGCTGGTGGGTGACATGACGTTTCACCGCCGGTTCAGCGGCGGGCCACTGGGCGGCGAGGCCGGTCTGCAATTGCAGACCCACAGCCACTACCGCAGCGCGACCGATCCGCTTGATACCAATGGCGACGGCGTGGCCGATGGGCGCGACCTTGGCCGGGTGTCGGCGCGGCTGGACTGGCGGCGCACCTTCGTGTTGCCGGGCGGGGTGCTGGGGGCGATGCAGGCCCAGACCGCTGGCGACATCTACACCATCCGACAGGATGCGATCTATCAAGGCACCACCACCCGCTTCGATGGCGCTGCGGCGGTCGAGTTGCGCTGGCCATGGGTCGCCAGCGGGCGGGGTGGGGCCAGCCATGTGATCGAGCCGGTGGTGCAACTGGTGGCCAGCCCCAAATCCGGCGCTGCCCTGCCCAACGAGGATTCGGCGCTGGTGGAATTCGACGAGGGCAACCTTTTTTCGCTCAACCGCTTTGCCGGGTCGGACGCCTATGAAAGCGGCGTGCGCGCCAATCTCGGGGCAAGCTGGACCCGCGTCGATCCGCAGGGCTGGAGTCTTGGGGTCACGCTTGGGCGGGTGTTGCGCACCACCGATCCGGGCCAGTTCGGCCCGGCTTCGGGGCTGGCTGGGGTTCACTCGGATTGGCTGGCGGCCGGCCAACTGACCCTGGCTAACCAGATGGTGCTGACCAACCGGCTGTTGTTCAATGATTTTCTCGACATCACCAAAGGCGAATTGCGACTCGACGTGAACCGGGCGCATTACGGGCTGGGATCGAGCTATGTCTGGATGATTGCCGATACATCCGAAAACCGCCCGGCCGACACCTCGGAGCTTTATCTCGATGGCCACGTCAGTCTTACCCCGAACTGGACCGGCAAGACCACCACGCGCTATGATCTGGTGGCCCACCACGCCTCGGACGCCGGTATCGGGCTGACCTTCAGCAATGAATGTCTGACGCTCGATCTTTCCCTCTCGCGTCGCTTCACGTCCTCGACTAATGTGGACCCAACCACGGATTTCGGCCTTGCGGTCAATCTTTTGGGTTTTGGCAGCGGCACCGCGTCCGGCCCGGCGCGGACCTGTCGGCGATGACCCCGCTCGATTGCCCGTGATCATGAATGCGTGCCCGGATGACCCTGAAATGAGAATGCCCCAGATGATGCGCCTTGCAACCGTGATTTCCGCCTGCCTGATGATGTTCGCTCAGGCTTGCCCGACCCTGGCGCAGGGCAATCCGTTTGCGCCCCGGATCTACGTCAACGACCGGGCTGTCACCGAATTCGAGCTGGCGCAGCGGATGCGGTTCATGCAGTTGTTGCGCGCGCCCGGTGCCACCGAGGAAATCGCGCTGAAGAACCTGATCGAAGACCGGCTGCGGCTGACGGCGGCGAAACAGCTTGGGCTTGCCGCAACACCGGCGCAGGTGCAGGCCGGAATGGAAGAATTCGCCGCGCGCGCCAACCTGACGGCCGATGTCTTTGTCACCGAACTGGGCAAGGCCGGGGTCGAGGCGCAGACCTTTCGCGATTTTGTCGAGGCTGGCGTGATCTGGCGCGACGTGGTGCGCATGAAATTCGGGGCCAGGGCGAACATTACCGAAGCCGAGATCGACCGCGCCATTACCGCCGCCAGCCAACAGGCGGCGGTGACGGTGCAGGTGTCGGAGCTGGTGATCGCAGCACCCGCAGGTCAGGAAGTGGCCGCCATGGCCGAGGCGATCCGGCTCAAGGCCGAGCTGAACAATGGGGGCAACTTCGGGGCGCTGGCCCGCAGTCACTCGGCGGCGGCCTCGGCGGCGCGCGGCGGGCGGCTGGACTGGATGCCGCTGGCCAACCTGCCGCCCGCGATTGCGCCGTTCATCATGGCCCTGTCACCGGGCGAGGTCTCGGAACCGGTGGCCGTGACCGGCGGCGTTGCGTTGTTCCAGTTGCAGGCGTTGCAGGCGCTGCCACAGCCCGCGCCAACCTCGGTGACGGTCGATTACGCGCAGTTTCTGGTGCCCAACGACGGCAATGCCGAAGCCGAACTGGCGCGGCTGCGCCTCAAGGCGGATAGCTGCAACGACCTTTACGGCCTGGCCAAGGGGTTGCCCGCCGAGCAATTGCTGCGCGAAACCAAGCCCTTGGCCGAAGTGCCACCGGATGTGGCGCTGGAACTGGCGCGGCTGGATGCGGGCGAAAGCTCGACCGCGCTGGTGCGCGGCGGGGCGCGGGTGTTGCTGATGTTGTGCGCGCGCGCGCCGCTGTTCGATGTCGCCCCCACCCGCGCGGCGATGCGGGCGCAACTGGTGAACCAGCGTCTGGCGGGCTATGCCGACGACTATCTCGCCGACCTGCGCGCCAACGCCATCATCCGCCAGCCGTGAGCGCGGCAATGGCAGAGCTGCCGATTGCCCTGAGTTGCGGCGAACCGGCCGGGATCGGGCCCGAGATCGCACTCAAGGCACGTGCGGTGCTGGGGGCCGGGGTGCCGTTGTTCTGGATCGGTGATCCGCGTCATTTGCCGCCGGGCGCGCGCTGGCAGGCGATCGACGCCCCGCGCGCGGCGGTGGCGGTGGCGCCCGACGTCCTGCCGGTGCTGGTGCACGCGTTTCCGGCGGTGGGAAGGCCGGGGGTGGCCGAACCCGCCAATGCGGCCAGCGTGATCGCGGTGATTGCGCGCGCCGTGGCGCTGGTGCAGGCGGGCGAGGCCGGGGCGCTGTGCACCGCCCCGATCAACAAGAAGGCGCTGAAGGATGGGGCGGGTTTTGCCTATCCCGGCCATACCGAATATCTGGCGGCGCTGGCGGGGGTGGACCGGGTGGTGATGCTGCTGGCCTGCCCCGCGCTGCGGGTGGTGCCGGTGACGATCCACATCCCGCTGGCGCAAGTGCCGGGGGCGCTGACGCCCGATCTGCTTGAAGCCACCATCCGCATCACCCATGCCGGGTTGATCCGCGATTTCGGGATTGCGGCTCCCCGGCTGGCGGTGGCGGGGCTGAACCCCCATGCCGGCGAAGGCGGCGCGATGGGAGGCGAGGAAATCGCGCTGATCGCGCCGACTCTCGCGCGGCTGCGCGCCGAGGGCATGGCAATCACCGGGCCGCTGCCGGCCGACACGATGTTTCATGCGGCGGCGCGGGCGCGCTATGACGTGGCGCTCTGCATGTATCACGACCAGGCCCTGATCCCGATCAAGACGCTCGATTTCGCGGGCGGGGTGAACGTGACGCTGGGGCTGCCGTTCATCCGCACCTCGCCCGACCATGGCACCGCTTTTGATATTGCCGGGCGCGGGCTGGCCGATCCGGGCAGCCTGGTGGCGGCGCTGCGGCTGGCGCAAGAGATGGCGCGGCGGCGCATCGGGTAGGCCAGGCCGGGGGGCTCTGCCCCCCGGACCCCCGTGGGGTATTTTTGCCAATGAGAAAGGGGCGGGAGTGAGCGCGATTGATGGCCTGCCGCCGCTGCGCGCGGTGATCGCGGCGCATGATCTGGTGGCGAAGAAGCGGCTGGGGCAGAACTTTCTGCTGGATCTGAACCTGACCGCCCGGATCGCGCGGGCGGCGGGCGATCTGCGGCAGTGCGATGTGCTTGAGGTCGGGCCGGGGCCGGGCGGGTTGACGCGGGGCTTGCTGGCCGAAGGGGCGCGGCGGGTGCTGGCGGTCGAGAAGGACCCGCGCTGTGTCGCAGCCCTGGCCGAAGTGGCGGCGGCGTATCCCGGACGGCTGGAGGTGATCGCGGCCGATGCGCTGGCGCTGGATGCGGCCAGCCTGCTGGTGCCGCCGATCAAGGTGGTGGCCAACCTGCCCTACAATATCGGCACCGAACTGCTGATCCGCTGGCTGACGCCACCCACCTGGCCGCCGTTCCGGGAAAGCCTGACGCTGATGTTCCAGAAGGAAGTGGCCGAGCGCATCGTGGCGCAACCGGGGTCGAAAGCCTACGGGCGGCTGGCGCTGCTGGCGCAGTGGCGCAGTGAGCCGAAGATCGTGCTGACCCTGCCGCCCGAAGCCTTTACCCCTGCCCCCAAGGTGCATTCGGCGGTGGTGCATTTCACCCGGCTGGAGGCGCCGCGCTACCCGGCGGACCAGGCGGTGCTGGGGCGGGTGACCGCGATGGCCTTCAACCAGCGCCGCAAGATGCTGCGTTCAAGCCTGAAGGCGCTGACCCCCGACATCGAAGACCGGCTGCGCGCGGCAGGGATTGATCCGACCGCGCGGGCCGAGGAAATTTCGCTGGAACGGTTCTGTGCCCTGGCGCGCGAGGTGGCGGGGCCAAGCTGAAAACGGGGCCAGGTGGCGCCGTTCGCTTATTCCGCAGCCTCGCTTGAGCCGTCAGACGCAGGCTTGCCATCGTCGCCGGCAGGTTTTTCGCTGCGCGGTTTGCGTGGCGGGCGGGGTTTGCGCGGCGGGTTGTCTGACCGGGCGCGGCTGCTGGCGGCCCCGGCGGGCTCGGGCGCATCGGGTGCTGCGTCGCTACGCGGGCGGGGGGCAACTGACGCGGCCTCGCCTGGCTCATAGGGGTGCGCTTGGGTCGGGCGCGGGCGCGATTCCGGGGTCTCGATCAGGCCGGTATCATCGACTGCGGTTTCCGACAGGTCGATCACGTCGGCATGTTGGCTGTAGCGCTGGTCGCCAAAGCGGTTGTCCGGGGTATCCGAGCGTGGGCCGCTGCGATAATCGCCCCTATCTTCGCGTGGCTGGCGATCACGCGGCTGTTGCTCGCGTTGTTGCTCGCGTGGCTGCTGATCACGTTGCTGTTGATCACGTTGCTGTTGATCGCGTTGCTGCTGCTGGCTTTGCCGCGCCTCTTGCTCGGCGGCAAGTTCGCGCTGCGCTTCGGCCAGCAGGCGGGTGTAATGCTCGGCATGCTGGTTGAAGTTTTCGGCGGCGACACGATCATTCGACAACTGCGCGTCGCGCGCGAGGAAGATATACTTTTCAATGATCTGCTGCGGGGTGCCGCGCACCTTGCCTTCGGGGCCAGAGCTGTCGAAGACGCGGTTGACGATATTGCCAACGGGGCGCGAGCGGTTCGGTTTTGAACGCGAACGGGACTTGGAGGATCTCATCTTGTCCTTGTATCCAGAATGATCTGGCTTGGCTCGAACGCCTGCGGCTTTGGGGCGTAAAACCCGCTCGAATATCGGGCCGGAGCGTGTCGAGCTTTTTGGCTTGACCGCGCGGGAAACGGCAAACCCGCCATTCCCTCGTCGCGTGGCAATGAGTAACCACGAGGCGGCTGCGCTGACAAGGGAAATTTGCGCAAAATTCCGAAACCGGGCGGGAATTTGCCAAATTTGCCACGGGTCGGGCGCGCGCTGCTGCGACCAACCTGACGGGTCTGCGGTTGGTCCGACTCAGGGCAGGCGCGCGACCACCACCCGGTCACGACCGTCAAGATCAGGCAAGGTCGGGCCGCACCGCAGGCCCGCCGCCGTCAGCAACGCGGTCACCGCCGCGGCCTGGGTCGGCCCGATCTCGAGCAGCAGCACCCCGCCGGGGGCAAGGTGGGCCGGGGCACCGGCGGCAATCTTGCGGTAGGCCCCCAGCCCGTCACCGCCGGGGGTCAGCGCGAGGTGCGGCTCCCAGTCGCGCACCTCGGGGGCAAGGCCCGCGATTTCAGCGGCGGCGATGTAGGGCGGGTTCGCGACGATCAGATCGAACTGTTCTTGCACACCGTCCAGCCAGTCGGCACGGGCGAAGCTGGCGCGCGCTGTCAGGCCAAGTGCCTGCGCATTGCCAAGAGCGACGGCAAGGGCCTTGGGCGAGAGGTCGGTGCCAAGGCCGCTGGCAGCGGGGCGCTCGGCCAGCAAGGTCAGCAGGATCGCCCCCGAGCCGGTGCCAAGGTCGAGCACGCGGGCAAACGGTTGCGCCAGCGCGGCCGCGATCAGGCACTCGGTTTCAGGGCGGGGGTCGAGCACGTCGCGGGTAACGCGGAAGCGGCGGCCCCAGAACAGGCGGCTGCCGATGATCTGGCTGACCGGCTGGTGGCGCGCGCGGGCGGCCAGCGCCACCTCAAGGCGCACCTGCACCGACGCGTCAAGCTGGTCGGACAGGTGCAGGGTCAGGCGGTCGGGATCAAGGCCGATGGCATGGGCCACAAGATGGCGCGCATCGCCCGCCGCGGCCACGATCCCGACCTGCGTCAACTGTGCTGTGGCGGCGCGCAGGGCGGCGGCGACGGTGGCGGTCATGCCTCGATCTCGGCCAGCTTTGTCGCCTGATCTTGGGCAATCAGGGCGTCGATCACCGCATCCAGATCGCCCGCCATGATTTGCGCCAGCGCATAGAGGGTCAGGTTGATGCGGTGGTCGGTCAGTCGGCCCTGGGGAAAGTTGTAGGTGCGGATGCGTTCCGAGCGGTCGCCCGAGCCGACCTGCGCCTTGCGGTCAGCCGCCCGGCTGTCGTCGATGCGGGCGCGTTCACGATCAAGCAGCCGGGCGCGCAACACCTGCATCGCGATGTCGCGGTTGCGGTGCTGCGATTTCTGCGCCGAAGTGACCATGATGCCGGTCGGGATATGGACGATCCGCACCGCCGAATCGGTAGTGTTGACGTGCTGGCCGCCGGCCCCCGAGGCGCGCATGGTGTCGATGCGCAGATCGGAGGCCGGGATGTCGAGCGTCAGCTCTTCGGCCTCGGGCAGCACGGCGACGGTGGCGGCCGAGGTATGCACCCGGCCCTGCGCCTCGGTTTCGGGAACCCGCTGCACCCGGTGCACGCCGGATTCGAACTTGAGGCGGGCAAACACTCCGGCCCCCTGAACATCGGCGGTGACCTCGCGGATGCCGCCAAGATCACTATCCTGCTGGGTCAGAATCTCGAACTTCCAGCCCCGGCTTTCGGCGTAGCGCTGATACATCCGCAGCAGATCAGCGGCAAACAGCGCCGCCTCTTCGCCGCCGGTGCCGGGGCGAATCTCCAGGATCGCCGAGCCCGCGTCGGCGGCATCCTTGGGCAGCAGCACCAGCCGCAGGGCCTGCGCCATCACCGGGAGGCGCGCCTTGAGGGCAAGGATTTCGGCTTCGGCGAGGGCGCGCAGGTCGGGGTCGGCCAGCATCTTTTCGGCCTCGGCCAGCTCGGCCAGGGTCTGGCGGTAAGTGGCGATTTCCGTCACCACCGGCTTGAGGTCGGTGTATTCGCGGCTGAGACCCGCGATCTCGGCATGCCCCACAGCCGCCGCCAGCCGCGCCTCGAGAAACTCGAAGCGCTGCGTGATCTGGTCAAGTTTTGCCATCGGCACCATGGCGGCGGTTTGACCGATGCACGGCCAGCGGTCAAGGGCGGGGGGCTGTCAGCCCCCCGCACCCCCCGAGAGTATTTTGGCAAAGAAGAAACTGCGCCGGTCAGGGCTGGCGGCGGGTCCAGTGGTAGAGGCAGATCAGATCATAGGCGACATGCGCCCCGGCGATGGCGGTGGCGCCGGTGGGATCATAGGGCGGCGAGACCTCGACCACATCGCCGCCCACGAGGTTGATCCCGGCCAGATCGCGCAGCAGGGCGGCGGCCTGCCATGACGCCAGCCCGCCCCAGACCGGGGTGCCGGTGCCGGGGGCAAAAGCCGGGTCGAGCGCGTCGATGTCGAAGGTGAGGTAGGTCGAATGCCCGCCGACGATCGCCTTGATGCGGGCGACGGCGGCGGCGGTGCCGGCCTCGTGCAGCGCGCGGGCGTCGATCACGTTGAAGCCAAGGTAGTCGTCGCAATGGGTGCGGATGCCGATCTGCACCGAGCGCGCGGGATCGACCAACCCCAGTTTCACCGCCTTGTACATCATGGTGCCGTGGTCGATGCGGGTCATGTCATCGTCTTGCCACAGATCGGAATGGGCGTCGAACTGGATCACGCTGAGGGGGCCGAACTTTTCGGCGTAGGCCTTCAGGATCGGCAGGGTGATGTAGTGATCGCCGCCCAGCGTGATGGTGCCCGGCCCGGCGGCCAGGATGGTGCGGATGTGATCGGTCAGGCGGTCGGGAAAATCGGCCACCCTGGCGTAATCGAACGCCAGATCGCCGTAGTCGATCACCGCCATGTCCTCCAGCGGGCTGGTGCCCCAACCGTGCGGCGGATCATAGGGTTGCAGGGCACTGGCCTCGCGGATCGCGCGCGGGCCGAAGCGGGTGCCGGTGCGGTGGGTCACCGCCTGATCGAACGGCACGCCGGTGATGGCGAGGTCAACCCCGGTCAGGTCTTTGGTATAGCTGCGGCGCAGAAAACTGGTGGCGCCGCCAAACGCGTTCTCGGCGGCAAGGCCGCGCAGGCCCTTGCGGGTAAAAGCGGTATCAACTTGCGATTTGGCATCTTCCATCGCCATGACGGATCTCCGGGATCAGGCGGACATCGTTCTGGCCGGAGACGCCGCAGGATCCGGGTGCCGCCATGAAACCCGGTTTGAGGCGGCGCGTCAAGCGAATTTGATCAAACGATTCAACCCAGCACCACGCCAAGCCGGGTCAGATCGTCGGCCACCTGGCGGATCGCGCGCCCCAAAGTGTCGCCGATGAATTCGACATCCTGCGCGGTGATCACCAGCGGCGGCGACATCACGTTGAGATGGCCGACCGGGCGCACCAGCAGGCCCATCGCCTCGCAGGCGTTGGCGATACGCTTGCCGATATCAAGATCAGCGGGCAGCAGGGCGCGGGTCTCTTTGTCGGCCACATTCTCGACGCAGATCATCAGCTTGCGCCCGCGCACCTCGCCGACCATCGGCAACGCTTCCAGCGCCTTCATCCGGGTCTCGAACAGCGCGCCGACGCGGGTGGCATTGCCCAGCAGATCTTCGCGCGCGATGATCTCGATGTTCTTCAGCGCCGCGGCACAGGCCACCGGGTGGCCGGAATAGGTAAAGCCGTTGGTGAACCAGCGCGCCCCGTCGGCCGCCATCGCCGCCCAGATCCGGTCGGAAAAGATCACTGCGCCCAGGGGGATATAGCCCGAGGTCAGGCCTTTGGCGCAGGTGATGATATCGGGCTGCACCCCGAATTCGTCCTTTGACGCAAACCAGTGACCGATGCGGCCAAAGGCGGTTACCACCTCGTCGGCGACAAACAGGATGTCGTGGCGGTGGCAGATCGCGGCCATCCGCACCAGATAACCCTCGGGCGGCACGATCACCCCGCCGCTGGCCTGAATCGGCTCGGCAAAGAAGCCACCGACGTTTTCGGGGCCGACTTCGGCCAGCTTGGCCTCGAACTCGGCCACCAGCCAGTCGCAAAATGCCGCCGGAGCCATGCCACCCGGCGCGCGGTAGGGGTTTGGCGCGGTCAGGTGGTGGATGCCGTCTTGCTGGTAGCGGAACTGCGGCACCCGGTCGTCGGAGCGCTTGCTGACCGATTGCGCAAGGTAGGTTGAGCCGTGATAGCTGTGATCACGGGCGATGAACTGGGTCTTGTGCGGGCGGCCCATGCAGGTCTGGTAGAACTGGATCATCCGGCAGGCGCTATCGACCGCGGTCGAGCCGCCGGTGGTGAAATGCACCCGGTTGAGATCGCCCGGTGCCAGTTCGGCCAGCCTGGCCGCCAGCCGCGCCGAAGGCGCGTTGGTCATATCGACAAAGCTGTTCGAGAACGCCAGTTGCAGCGCCTGATCGGCGATCGCATCCGCCATTTCGCGCCGCCCCAGCCCGATGTTGGTGCACCACATGCCGGCGATGGCATCGAAATAGCGCCGCCCCTCGGCATCCCACAGCCACGCCCCTTCGCCCCGCGCCATCACCAGCGCGCCCTCGGCCTCGAACGGGCCGAAGTTGGCCCAGGGGTGCAGCACATGGTCATGGTCCATCTGCCATAGATCATCCGGGGCGGGGGTGTTCGGCAGGGGCTTGGGCATCGGGATCTCCGTTCAGCGGCCAGCCGCCAGTCTAGCCGATGCGGCGCAAAAGGGCCAGACCGTTTGATCAAATTGTGACCGGATCCGCCGCGCCAAAGCGATGGCCCCGAGTCATGAATTCTGTTGCGCGATTGCCGATCCGGGCGCACTCTGGCGTCATTGCCACCCGGCCAGTCAGGCGGGTTTCCCGAACGGGAGAGCATGATGAGCAACCCGGTTACCGATCACTATTCCAGCACCGGCATCGTGGCGCGCATTCTGGCCGCCATTCCGTTCAGCCGCGACGGCGACGAACCCCTGACGGCAGCCCGGCTTTACCCCTTCGATCAGTTTCATGGCCGCGAGCTGCTGGCCACCCGCGACCATACCGCCCTGCTGGCCCCAGGCGTCGGCGACCACGTGCTCGACATCGGCGCGGGGATCGGCGGCCCGGCCCGCTACATTGCCGCGACCTATGGCGCGCATGTCGCCGGCGTTGACCTGACCCCGCGTTTTGTCGAGGCCGCCAATGAGCTGACCGCGCTTTGCGGCCTTGGCGACCACGCAACTTTCACCTGCGCCGATGCCGCCCACCTGCCGTTCGATGACAACCAATTCGATGCCGCGATCTGTTTTTACGTCGGCATGAACCTGCCCGATGAGCCTGCCGTGCTGGCCGAGGCCCGGCGCGTGCTCAAACCCGGTG
>CAYQPD010000037.1:0-20656 GCA_964419305.1 uncultured Rhodobacter sp. | reverse complement strand
CGGGATCGGGAGAACGCGTATCCGAGGGCAAGTGGCGGAGAAGACGGGACTGCGGTCCAACCGTCTCTGGCCAGGGAAATGGCTGTTCGGTCATCAGCCGGACAAAGTCGAAGGGTTTCTCGCCAAACTCAACCATGCTGCGGACCGTGGTCCGGCGATGATGGCCTGGCGGCGCGGCACTCCATTCTGATTCTGCGTCAGGCTGGCACAACTCTGGCGCGGCTGGGCTGATCACACTCAAGCCTGCCCGACAGGACCCAGAACGATCTCCAGATGCCCCTGCATGTCACGCCGCGGCAGGGTCAGCCGACCCGATTGCACGGCCAAGGCGCGCCCGTTCAGCGTGGCGCGCCGCACGCCGTGGCCGCTGTGATCGGGGTTCTGCACGGTGACGGTCGCCGCCAGCCCGGTTTGCGCAAGGCGGATGGTCAGCGACGGCCAGGCCTTGGGAAAGCACGGATCGAAGGTCAGATTGTCGCCCTGGGCGGTCAGGCCCATCAGCCCCTCGATCCCGGCGCGATACATCCAGGCGGCCGAGCCGGTGTACCAGCTCCAGCCGCCGCGCCCTTCGTGCGGGGCGGTGGAATAGACATCGGCGGCAATGACATAGGGCTCCAGCTTGTAGCGCTGCGCCGCGGCGGGGGTCAGGGCGTGGTTGATCGGGTTCAGCAGCGCGAACAGGCCCTGCGCCGCATCGCCATCGCCCAGCCGCGCCTGCGCCAGGATCGCCCACATCGCCGCGTGCGAATACTGCCCGCCGTTTTCGCGCAGGCCGGGCGGGTAGCCCTTGATATAGCCGGGATCCGGGGCGCTACGATCGAACGGCGGGGTGAACAGCAGGGCCAGGTCGGGACCCCTGCGAATCAGGTGTTCGGTCATCGAGGCCATCGCGGTGGCGGCGCGCGCCGGATCGGCAGCGCCCGACAGCACCGCCCAGGATTGGGCAATCTGATCGATGCGGCATTCCTCGGCGCTGGCCGACCCCAGCAGCGTGCCGTCGTCATAGGTGCCGCGGCGATACCATGCGCCATCCCAGCCGTCGCGCTCGATCGCTGCGGCCACGGCGTCGGCGTGGGCCAGCCAGGCCGCCGCCCGCACCGGATCGCGGGTTGCGGCATGCGGCGCCATCGCCCGCAGCGTGGCGATCAGCAGCCAGCCCAGCCAGACGCTGGTGCCCTGACCCGCCGCCCCGACCCGGTTCATCCCGTCGTTCCAGTCGCCGGTGCCGATCAGCGGCATGCCGTTGGCGCCGGTCAGGGCGATGGCCTGATCAAGGCCACGGGCGCAATGCTCGAACAGGCTGGCGGTGGTGTCGGAAACCTTCGGCAGAAAGAAATCATCCGCAGCATCCGGGGCCAGCGGCGGGCCGTCGAGGAACGGCAGAACCGCGTCGAACACCGCCACGTCGCCCGACACCTGGACATATTGCGCTGCGGCATGGGCCAGCCACACCCGGTCGTCCGAGATCCGCGTGCGCACCCCCTGCCCGGAATGCGGCAACCACCAGTGCTGCACGTCGCCTTCGGGAAACTGCCGCGCGGCGGCGCGCAGCAGATGCGCCCTGGTGATCTCGGGGCGCAGGCTGGCCAGCGCCATGCCGTCCTGCAACTGGTCGCGAAAGCCGTAAGCACCGCTGGCCTGATAGAACCCGGCCCGCGCCCAGATCCGGCAGGCGAGCGTCTGGTAAAGCAGCCAGCCGTTCAGCATGATGTCCATTGCCCGGTCGGGCGAGGTGATCTGCACCGCCCCCAGCAGCCCGGCCCAATGTGCCGTGACCTGATCCAGCATCACCTGCGGACCCCGGGCGCGGGTGGCCGCGATCAGGGCGCTGGCGGCCTCGGCCGATGCCGCCTGCCCGAGCAGGAAGGTCAGATCAACCGTGGCACCCGGTTGCAGGGTGATGCGGCGTTGCAGGGCGGCGCAGGCGTCCAGCGCCGGGCCGCAGCGCCCGGACAACGGGCCCTGATTCAGCGCCGCCGGGGCCGCCATGCCGCCGCGCCCCAGAAACCCGGCCCGGTCGCAGGTCAGGCTGGCACCGCCGCCGAAATCGGCAAAGGCCACCCGGCCGGGAAAGCCATCGCTGCGCGGGTTGTGGGCCAGGATCGCGCCGGTGGCCGGATCGACGGCGGTGATCAGATGCCCGATGGTGGCGCTGCGCGACGGCCCCAGCACCAAAGTGGCATAGCCGGTCACCGCCAGATGCCGCACCCGGTTTGAGCCATTGCGCAGCCGCAACCGGCTGACCTTGACCGCCGCATCCATCGGCACGAATTGCAGCAACTCCGCCGCAATCCCCTGCCCGGAATGTTCGAACACCGAATAGCCAAAGCCATGCCGGGCGGTGTAACGGCCCATGGAGCGGATCGGCAGCGCGGTGGGGGTCCAGATCTGCCCGCTATCGAGATCGTGCAGATAGAACGCCTCGCCCGCCGGGTCGCTGACCGGATCGTTCGACCACGGCGTCAACTGGTTTTCGCGGCTGTTTTCCGACCACGTAAAACCGCTGCCCTCGGCCGAAACCTGAAAGCCGAAGGCCGGATTGGCGATCACGTTGATCCACGGCGCGGGCGTGGTTGCCCCGCCGTCCAGCACCGTGACGTATTCGCGGCCCTGACCCGAAAAACCGCCCAGGCCGTTGAAGAACTCCAGCACCGGCAAGGGCTGCAATGGCTCGGGGGGCAGCGCCACCACAGGCGCAGGCGGGGGGCTGGGCCGGGTTTCGGGCAGCGCGTCGAGATGGGTGGCAATGCTGCCGCGGCTGGCCAGCAGCACCACATCGGCGGCGGCAAACAGCAGCGCCCGCGCGGCGGGTGCCAGCAGATCGGTGCGAAGCAGATGCACCGCCCCCTGCACGCCATGGCCCGCAACCCTGGGGCGCGCCTGGACCGAGCGCACGGCAGCCTCGATGGCGCTCTGCAAATCCTGCACATAAGACGAGGCGCGGTCGTTCAGGATCACCAGATCGACCGCCAATTGCCGCATCCGCCAATAGTCCTGCACCGCCAATGCTTCATGCAGCCGCGCCAGATCTTCGGACTCATTGATCACCAGCAGCAGGATCGGCAGATCGCCCGAGATGCCCATGGCCCAAAGCCGCGATTGCGCCCCGGCCCCGGCCAGAATTTTGGCCGTCGGCGCGCGCAGTCGCGCGTCATGGCGGATCACCATGCCGCCCAGCCGCTGGAAATCCACCGCCGCCGCTTCACTCACGCCATGATGGCGCAACTGCACCTGGCTTTGGGTCCACGACAGCGTGACCGCCCGGCCAAAGGCCGAAGCCTCGCGGTGGCGGTCCACCAGCTCCAGCAGGGCCTCGGGGCTGGCGGCGACCATGGTCCAGAACGTCACCCGCGCCCGCCCGCCCGGCGGCACCAGCACCCGGCGGCGCAGACTGAACACCGGGTCCAGCACGGTGCCGATGCTGCCTGACAGGGGTGCCGCCGCATTTGCCGCCGCCGCAATGCCGCCGCCCCGGCCGATGAAACCGGCGCGGTCGGTCTGGAACTGCAGGGGTGCGGTTTCCTCGCCCTCGACCACCGCGATATGGGCGGCCCAGACCTCGGGGTCGGTCGGGCTGCGGCGGTGGCGGGTGGCGATCAGCACCCCAAGTTCCGGCTGGAAGTCGGTGACCACGAACAGCTTGGAAAACGCCGGATGTGCCAGATCGGCAGCGGCGGGGGCCAGCACCAGTTCGGCGTAAGAGGTCACCTCGATCTCGCGCGCCCGCCGCCCGGTGTTGGTCAGCGTCACCCGCCGCGCCTCGGCGTCATCCTCGCCCGAGACCACCACTTCGGTGCGGGTGGTCAGCCCCGGCCCGTGATGGGTGAAGGCGGCGTGATGCTCGCAGAACTCGGCGGCGTGGTGGGCGGCGTCCTGGCCGGTGGGCAGCAAGGCCGCCGACCACAGCGCACCCGACCTGGTGTCGCGCAGGAACACAAAGCCGCCAAAGCCACCCTCAGGCCGCCAGCGGCTGATGGCCATGTCGCGCCAACGGCTGAAGCCTTCGCCGGTCGGGGTCAGCATCACGCCGTAGCTGCCGTTTGAGAGCAGATGCGCCGTTGGCACCGCCGTCGCCGGGCTGTCGAAATGCCGCGTCCGGGCCAGCGCCACCTGATCGGCGGGCGAGACCTGCACGTCGGCGGCGCGCGGGGCTGCGGCATCGGCATCGCGTGGCACCCGTTCCTGCAACAACAACTCTACCGCCTGGATCATCGGCTCGGCATGAAACCGCGCCCTGAGCCGCCCGTCTTGCAGCACATTGGCAAGCGCCGTGATGGTCATGCCCTGATGATGCGCCATGAAGCTGCGCACGATCGCCATTTTGCCTTCGACAGGCAGGCGCGAGGCGGTGAAATCCAGCGCTTCGTAAAAGCCGAAAGGGCCGGTGGCCCCCAAACCGGCCAGCGTGGCAAAGTTCTGCAACGCCGCCTGTGGGGCGACCATCGCCGCCAGCGCCGTGGCATAGGGGGCGATCACCCGGTTCTCGGCCAGCCCGCGTTTCAGCCCCAGCCCCGGCACGCCAAAGTTGGAATACTGGTAAGTCATTTCCAGATCGCGGGCGTTGAAGGCGGATTCGGAAATACCCCAGGGCAGGCCCAGCCCTTCGGCATAGGTGCGCTGGCGCTGCACCACCCGGCGATTGGTCTCGTTCAGCACCGACCCCATCGGCGCGCGCAGCACCAGCGCCGGCATCAGATATTCGAACATGCTGCCCGACCACGAGATCAGCGCAGCCCCGGCACCGAGCGGGGTGGCGGCGCGGCCCAGCCGGAACCAGTGGCGGGTCGGCACGTCACCCTTGGCAATCGCAATGAGGCTGGCCAGCCGGGCCTCGGAGGCCAGGATGTCATAGCAATTGGCGTCCCGCGTGTTGGTGGAAACCGCAAAGCCGATCGACAGCAGTTCCTTTTCGGGGTCCAGCAGAAAGCCGAAATCCATCGCCATGGCAAAGCTGCGGGCCATCCGCGCCACCGCGCGCAGCCGGTCTGGTGCCACCGGCGCGCCCCGGTTGCTGGTCAGGCAGGCGGCAATCGCGCGGGTCCAGAACAGTGCCTCGGGGTTGGCCCCCTGCGCCTCGGCCACCGCCACCGCCGCCTGTGCCAGCGGCAGGTTAAGCGGATCGGCGGCCAGCCGCGCCAGCGCCGCGGCCAGCGGCGGGCAGGGATCGCAGGCCTGCGCCAGCAGCCGCGCATCGAGCACCCCGGCCCGTGGATCGGCCCCCGGCATCGCCTCGCAGACCTGCGCCACCGCGATCAGATGGCCTGCCAGATTGCCGCTGTCCACCGAGGAAACATAGGCCGGGTCAAGCACGTGCAGATCGCGGGTATCGTGCCAGTTGAACAGGTGGCCGCGATGGCGCGGCATCCGGTGCAAGGTTTGCAGGGTCTGCTCCAGCCGGGTCACCGCCTCGGCCGCGCCAATCCAGCCCATGTCCTGCGCCACCGTCACCGACAAAAGGTAAAGCCCGATATTGGTGGGCGAGGTGCGATGCGCCACTGCGGGTTGCGGGGTTTCCTGAAAATTGTCGGGCGGCAGGAAATTGTCGGCCTCGGTCACGAAGGTCTCGAAATAGCGCCAGGTGCGGCGGGCGATCAGCCGCAGGGTCTGCACCTCGTCGGGCGACAGCGGCGCGGTGGCCCGTGGCGCGCGCGGCAGGCTGATGCGGCGGGCAACCTCGGGGGCGGCCAGCCACAACAGCGCAAACGGCAGCACGATCGGCAGACTGGCGGGGTTGCCCAGCACCGCCAGCTCGCAGCACACCAGCCCCAGCGCCACCCCACCGACCCGCGCCCGGTATTGCGCGGCCAGACCCGGCACCGCCCCGCCGCCCGCCCGCGCCGCCGTCATCCACTCCAACAGGTGCCGCCGCGTCAGCCCCAGCCGGATCAGGCTGCGCCCCACCGCATCCAGCCGCAGCCAGGCGGTATCGGCCAGCAACACCAGCGACAGCCCGATCTGCGCCAGCGCCGCCTTGGTGTCACCCCACAGCGCCACCAGATGGCTGCGCGAGGTGATGCCCGCCCGCCCCGGCAGGATGGCAAAGGGCAGCGCCAGCAGATGCGGCAAGGCCAGCATCGCCAGCACCGCCAGCGTCCACGCCCCCGCCTGCGGCAGCAGCCACCCCGTCAGCAGCGTCGCCAGCGCCAGCGGTGCCAGCAGCGACCGGCGCAGGTTGTCCAGCATCTTCCAGCGCCCGACCGCAGGCAAGCCGCCCACGGTGCCCCGCACAGCCGTCAACCATGGCAGCAACTGCCAGTCGCCGCGCACCCAGCGGTGCTGGCGGCGGGCATCGACGTCCTGGCGCGCCGGGAAATCCTCGACCACCTGAATGTCGGACGCCAGCCCCGCCCGCGCGAACACGCCTTCAAACAGATCGTGGCTGAGCAGCGTATTTTCCGGCACCCGCCCGGCCAGCGCCGCCCGGAAGGCATCGACATCATAGATGCCCTTGCCGGTGAAAGACCCCTCGTCGAACAGATCCTGATAGACATCCGAAGTGGCCGCCGCATAGGGCTCGATCCCGCCGGGGCTGGAGAACACCTCTTGATAGATCGAGCCGTCCTGCCCCTGCGGCAGCGATGGCGTGACCCGCGGTTGCAGGATGCCGTAACCCGCCACCACCCGCTGCAAGCCGGGGTCAAGCCGGGCGCGGTTCAGAGGATGCGCCAGCTTGCCGACCATCCGCCGCACGGTGTCGCGCATCAGGCGGGTGTCGGCGTCGAGTGTGATCACAAAGCGGATGTCCTGCGGCATCGGGGGCCCTGGCAGAAAGCTGGTGTCAGCAGCGCCGCGCAACAGCCGGTTCAACTCGACCAGCTTGCCACGCTTGCGCTCCCACCCCATCCAGACGCCCTCGGCGGCGTTCCATTGCCGGGCGCGGTGCAGCAGCAGGAAGCGGTTGCCACCCTCGCTGGCGTAGCGGGCGTTGAGTGCTGCGATACCTTCGGTGGCAAGGGCGAACAGGGCGGCGTCCTGCGGCGTGGTCTCAAAGGCGGCATCGGGACCATCGGACAGCAGCGCGTAATGCACCGCCCCGCCGATCGACGACAGGTAATGCACCTCCAGCCGCTCGATCTGCTGCGCCAGATCGGCGGCATCACTCAGCAGCACCGGCACCGCCACCAGCACCCGCAGATCGGGCGGGATACCCGCCTTCAACGCCATTCCCGGCAACAGCCGCGGTGCCAGCGTTCGGGTCACCGCCAGATTGACCAGCGCGGTTCCGGCCTCGAAGGCCACCGCAAGCCCGCTCAGCGCCAGCGCCACCACGGCCCAGCCGCTGGCCCCGCTGGCCACCAGAGCCACCGCCAGAACCGCCGCCGAGGCCGCCGCAATCGCCCCCAGATAGCCCGGCAGGCCAAGCCCGCGCACCTTGCGCCGCAGCCGCAGCCGCCACGGCGGGCGAAAGCCCAAACTGGCCTCCAGCGCCCGCTTTCGCGGCCCGATCAGCGCCAACCCCGGATCGCCGGTGGCCAGTGCCGCCTCGGTCACAGCGGTCTCGCTGTGGTCGGAACTGCGCGCCAGCGTCTCGATCGCGGTGCGATACTGGTTGCGGGTGGCGAAATCCATCGCGGCGAAATCGCTGCCCTGGCGCAGTTGCACATCGACCAGACTGACCGCCTCGAAGAATTCGGCCCAGTCCAGTTCCGACATCAGCCGCATCGAGGTGACCAGATTGCGCATCGTCACATTGGCAGCGCCCTGCCGCTGCTGCGCAGCCGTCACCACCGCGTCGATCGAGGCACCTTGCCGCGCCAGCCGATCCTCCAGCCAGCCCAAGAGCGGCGTGTCGCTGGGGTCGGCACCACGCAGCCGCTTGGCGATCTGGCCATAGAAGATGTCAGGCCCATCGTCATCGGTCAGCCCGGCCCGTGCCCGTTCAACCGCTGCCATCGCCCCCGGCGACCCCGCCAGTACCCGGTCCACCAGCGCGTCGGCCTCGGCCCGCACCGCACCGCCCTCGACGATCTGCACCGACAGCCGCCGCATGTTCTCGATCATCACGATGCGCAGGGTGATGGCGATGGCCCACAACTCGCCGATCGTCAGCGGCTGCACCGTCTGATAGGCCTGCACGAAGCGGGTCAGCACCGGGGCGGAAAACAGGCTGTCGGTATGGGCGACATAGGCCCAGGCCAGTTCCAGCACCCGCGGATAACCGGCAAACGGCCCCGCCGCCAGCTTGGGCAACTGCCGGTAATAGTCGGGCGGCAGGTCGGCGCGGATCTGGCGCACCTGCGCCTCGACGGTGTGGAAATTGTCGAGCAGCCATTCGGCCGCCGGGGTGATCGGCTGGCCCGCCTGCAACGCCGCAGCACTGGCGCGGTAGGCACCCAGCAGCGTGTCGGCATTGTCCTTCAGCCGCCCCGACAGGCGGCGCACCGAGGCCGGGCGACCGCTGGCCACCTTTTGCACCGCCGCCAGCGACAGCGCGTGATGCTCCAGCCGCTCGGTGCCGAACAGATCGGCGCGGATGGCGCGGCGGTCTTGCCAGAAATCGGGGCTGGCCCGACGCAGGCGCCAGCCAGAACCCAAGCTCACGGCATCGGCCGGTCCGACGGCGGGGTGTTGGTTTTGGCATCCGTCACCGCCGCCGTCCGGGCGGTTGCAAGAAATGCCACCACCGGCGCGTTATCCGCCCCGGCACCCGGCCAATCGGCCCGCACGCGGCGGGTCATCGCTGTCCAGCCGGCCTCAATTTCTTCCCAGCGCATCTGCATCTCCTTTCAATCCCGTCATTGCCGCCGCCGCCGTCATTGCGCCGCGATGGCCGCGTCAAAGCGGTTGAGGCGCGCCTTCAACCCAGCCGCGCCCCATGGTGCCGCGTGGCCGTTGCGGCGCTGTTTCACCTGCTGTTGCCGCGCCTGTGCCGCCGCCAGCAGCCCGTCATGGCTGCCGCAATCATAGCGCTGGCCGGAAAAGCGAAAGGCGGTCAGCGCCAGGCGGCTGGCGTCCTGCGTGATGGCGTCGGTCAACTGAATCTCGGCCCCGACCCCGCGCCGGGTGGCTTTCAGCGTCGAAAAGATCGACGGATCAAGGATATAGCGCCCTACTGCCGCCAGCAGCGACGGCTCGGTGCCGGGTTCAGGCTTTTCTACCATGCTGGAAACCGCGATGCAACGCCCCCCCGTGGCCCCCAGCAGGCGGAACATGCCGTAGTGCTGCGCCTCGGTCGCAGGCACCGTCATCGCCGCCACCATATGACCGCCGCGATAGGCATCGGCCATCTCGGCGATGCAGGGGGTGCCCAGGATCACGTCATCGGGCAGGATCACCCCGACCGGCCCCGGCAACACCAGCCCGACACCACAGGAAATCGCATGGCCAAGGCCCAAGGGGTGGTTCTGGAAAGCGAACACCAGTTCCATCGTCGCAGGCACCTGCACCGCGGCCAGTCTGGTGCCAAGCTCCGCCTTGCCGTCGGCGTTCAGGCTGTGCACCAGGGCATCGTCGGGTTGCAGATAGTCGCGGATTGCCAGCTTGTCGGGATGGATCACCACCACCACGCGCTCGGCCCCCGCCGCGATCGCCTCGTCGATGGCGAATTGCAGCACTGGCCGGTCATAGACCGCCAAAAGCTCTTTCGGCACCGCCTTGGTCGCGGGCAACAGCCGCGTGCCAAGGCCGGCCGCCGGAATGAGGATGGTTCTGAGGTGCATGGCAGCAGTCTCCTGTAGATGGCCCCGGGCAGACCTGCCCGGATTGCAGCAGTCCGGCCACCGAACAACCGCAAAACGGGGCCAAGTGCAGCAGCGGCATGTCGGACGGGTTCGCAGCTTTGCGGGGGAATCGGGGGCAGCAGCGAGGCCTGTCCCCTGTCTAACCTTTCCCGAAATGGCCGCCATAACGTGGATCAGCCAGAGATGCCCGGCACCTTGCGGGATGTGACAGTTACCAGCCACATGAAAAGAACGCCGCAGGGGCGCGGGCGTTTCCGACACAATCTTCGGTCAGGTGGATTTCGCCAGGAAAAATCGGATCATGTGAGCCGAGGCGTCTGGACCCTTGCGGCCGGTATGGGTCACGGATGGCGAAGCTGCGGTGATCGAGGTCAGATGACCGCACCGCCTGTGACGCGGGCCGGGACAATGCCGGTCCATGTGGGCGTCGCGATGGGCTCCGGCACCGACGTCGCGCTCGAGACCGCCGACGCTGCAATTCTGCGCAACCGGTTGACCGACGTGGCCGGAGCGATACAATTTGCCCGCGCGACCATGGCGAACATCCGTCAGAACGTGGCGATCACCCTCTGTCTCAAGGCGGCGTTTCTGGTCACGACCATTCTCGGCATCACGGGGCTTTGGCTCGCCATCCTCGCCGACACCGGCGCGACCGTTCTGGTCACGCTGAACGCGCTGCGTCTGCTGCGGTTCGATCTGGATCGGATGAGCTGAGACGGTGGTAGAGACCGGCGACGACCCTCAGCCGATCCGCCCCAACGCCGGGAACGCATCCAGCAGCCAATAGGACATCGCGCTCAACTGCCCGGTGATCATGGCAAGCCCCATCACGATCATCACAACGCCCGCGCCCTGATGCAGGCGGCGCCCGAGGCGGCCCGCACCGCGCAGGCGGCCCGTCAGGCGGTCGGTGAAGGCGGCGACGATCAGGAACGGCACGCCAAGCCCGGCGGAATAGACGCCAAGCAGCGCCACGCCTTGACCGACCGTCGCGCTGGCCGCACTCGCGGTCAGGATCGCGCCAAGGATCGGGCCGATGCAGGGGGTCCAGCCGAAGCCGAAGGCGAGGCCAAGCACGTAAGCCGCGACAGGCCGCCCGCCCGGCAGGTCGAGGTGAAAGCGGAAATCGCGCTCCATCGCCTGGATGCGCGCGGCCCCCAGCATGAACAGCCCGAACAGGATGACGATGCCGCCGCCCACGATGTTAAGCTCGAAGCGCCAGCGCAGCAGCGACTGGCCAAGCGCGGTGGCCGAGGCGCCAAGCACCATGAAGATCGTCGAGAACCCCAGCACGAAGCAGAGGCTGAGCCCGACGACCTGACCCCGGCCCGGCTGCACCGCGCCGCCGACCGAGCGCCCGGCGATGTAGGAGACATAGCCCGGCACCAGCGGCAGCACGCAGGGCGAGACGAAGGAGATCGTGCCCGCCAGCAGCGCTGCGGTCATGCCGATCAGCGAGAGATCAGCCATGCGCGGGCTCCCCTTTCGCCCGACGCCACGGTCGCCAGCCGGTGGCGCAGGCATAGGCGGCGAGCGGGACAGCTAACAGATCGGATGTTTCGGTCATCGGTCAGGCCCTTTCGTTTGCGATGATGGCCTCGAAAAACGCCACGTTCCCGGCGCTGTCCCACGCGGACGGCCCGGCAAGGCGGCCCAGCTCAAAGCCCTGCCGGTTGATCAGGATCGTGGTCGGCAGGCCGATCACGGCGAAGGCCATCATCGCGCGGATGTCCTCGGCCAGATACAGGCCAAGGTGCCGGATCCCGATCTCGTCGTAGAACCGCCGCACCGGGTCGAACCCCGCCCGGTCGATGGACAGCGGCAGCACATGGAAGTCGTCACCGCCAAGGCGCGCCTGCAACGCGTCGAGGGTCGGCATCTCGTCGCGGCAGGGCACGCACCAGGTGGCCCAGATGTTCAGCAGCACCACCCGACCGCGGAAATCATCGAGCGTCAGGTTGCGCCCCGCGCCATCGACAAAGGGCGGCGACAGCATCGGCTGCGGTTCGTCATGCAGCGGTATCAGCGGCCGCGCCAAGGCCGGTCCGGCCGCCAGCGCCATCGCACCGGCCATGAAATGGCGCCGCCTCATTGCCCGGCCTGCGCTTGCAGCCTGCGCACCACGGGCAGGATCTGCTGATCCAGAATTTGCCGATCAAACGGCCCGACGTGCTTGTAGGCGATCCGGCCGGTTGCATCGATCACGTAGGTTTCCGGCACGCCGTAAACCCCCCAGTCGATCGAGACCCGCCCGTTGCGGTCGGCCCCGATCCGGGTGAACGGGTCGCCAAGCTCGGCGAGAAACGCCAGCGCCTCGTCCGGCGCATCCTTGTAATTGATGCCGTAGATCGGCACTTCCCCGGTGCCAGCAAGCGCCACCATCAGCGGGTTCTCGGCCCGACAGGGCACGCACCACGACGCCCAGACATTGACCAGCGACACCGCGCCGACCAGGTCGGTCGTGGCCAGACCGTCGCTGCGCCCCGCGATCGGCGGCAGCGTGAACTCGGGCACCAGCTTGCCGATCAGGGTCGAAGGCAGCCGGTCGTCGCTGTTGAAAAGCCCCCACAGAAAGGCCGCCGCCAGAGCGGCGAAGATCGCCACCGGAAGCAGCATCAACATCCTGGCGCGCGGGCGGCTTGGGTTTTCGTGCATATCCCCGCTCATGATCCACCGCCATCGTTCGCCGTCACCTCGGCCTGAAAGCTGCGCTGGCGCGCGGGCCAGGTGCTTTTGATCCAGGCCAGCGCCGCCGCGATTTCGTCGTCGGTGAGGATGTCTTGATAGACGGGCATGACGCTTTCATAGCCGGGCACGATGGCACCAATCCCGAGCTTGGTGATGGTGAACAACTGCCGGTCGGCATGGTGCCAGGTATGGCCGCTGGCATCGTGCGGCGGCGCGGGCATCCGGCCATCCTCCAGTCTGCGCTTCCAGTCGGGCTGGCCTTCCAGCTTTGCCCCGTGGCAGGCGGCGCAGTTGGCGGCATAGACCTGCTGCCCGAGTGCTGTCTGTTCCGGGGTGACGGGCGCGCCCAGAAAGGCAAGCCCTTGTGCGCTGCTGCTTTCCTGCGCCAATGCAAGCCCCGCCACCGATCCAAGGCTCGCCGCCAGGGCAAAGGTCAGTGCCATTGTCCGACGGTTCATGCCGGGCCCCGCAAATATTTCACCAGCGCCGCGACCGAAAGGCCGAGCACCGCCAGCACGAGCAGCAGCAACAGACCTGCCCCGCCCATCATCACGGCCATCATCGGGTCCCCCATCATCTGCACCATGACATCACTCATCGGAATAGACCGCCACGCCCTCGGGTCCGAAGGCATAGACCCGCAGCGTTCCCGTCTTTTCGGGTGCCATGCCGGGCGCGTTCATCGGCATGCCTGGCAGGGTGATGCCGGTGATGGCGGGCTGTTCTGCCATCAGGCGGTTAAGGATTTCGACCGGCACCAGCCCGCTGACGAAGTAGTTGCCCATTTTCGCCAGATGACAGCCAAGCCCCTTCTCTGGCACGCCCACCGAAATCGAGGTTTTGTCGAAGTTTCGGTCGTCGATCACCGTGACCTCAAAGCCCTCGGCGCGCAGGTATTCGGCATAGGCGTCGCAGCAGCCGCAGCCGGGATCGCGCCAGATGGTGACAGGTTCGGCGGCAAGCGCCGGGGTGGCGAGCAGGGCAAAGGCGGCAATAGCAAAGCGTTTCATTTTGGGTCCTTTCAGATGGTTGAGAGCGCGGCCCAGGTGGTGCCGCCGTCACGGCTGAGGATCAGGCCGTCCGGTGTGGCGGCGGCGATCAGGCTCGGGTCGGTGGGGTGAATGGCCAGCGCAGTCGCGGCGTGGTCGGTGCCCCGCGCCCAGTTCGCGCCGCCGTCGGCCGAGGTCCAGAGCCCCGAGGGCAACGCGGCAATGAGCCGTTCCGGGGCGGCCAGCGCCGAGGCGAGGGCCAATACCGGCTCACTCTCGGGCAGCGGCGCTTCCGGCGGCGGCGCGGTGCCTGCGACCAGCGCATCCATCGCGTCGCCCGCCACCACGTCCTGCCAGCGGCAAAAGCAATCGGGCACCCGGGTCAGGCCGCGCTCGGTTCCGGCATAGACCCAGATGCCGCCCATACCGGAGGCGAGATTGACCGAAGCAAGCGCCAGAACTTCGCGCTCGGCCTCGGCAATCCACGGGCGGTCCATCGCAAAGGCCCAGGTCGCGCCAGCGTCCGCGCTGCGCCACAGCCCATCGCCCGCCACGGCGGCATGGATCGTGTCGGGTGACCCGGCAGCGATGGCGAGCGCCGTGACCGGCGCTTGGGGTAGGCCGCCGTCTGCCGCGCGCCACGACCGCCCGCCATCGTCAGAGCGCAGCAGGCCGCCACCTGCGGTCGCCGCGAACAGCCGCCCCGACCGCTCGGGGTGACAGGCGAGTGCGCGGATCGGCGTTGCGGGCGGGGCAAGGGTTTCGGCGAGGCCGGACAGTTCGTGCCGCCAGACCTGCGCGCCCGCCGCGATCAGCGCATCGCCGTCGAAGGCGAGTGCTGACGCAGCCCCGCCCCCGGCCTGTGCTGAACGCGCGGGCAACAGCGCCGCAAAGGCGGCGCTACCGGCCAGAAAACGCCGACGCGACAGCGCGGATGGAAATCTTGAACTCATGGGTTTGGCTCATCTGACAGGGGCCGTCGGACTCGCGTAGCTGGCGCGAGGGCTGAGCGTATCGCGGCGCAATTCGGGCGCGCGGATACGCAGGCAGACGATCACGACGACGCCTTGGCGGGCGTTCGTGCCGTCGGATCAGATGAGGGTTCGGGGCGGGAAAGGATCCGGCGGCGCGCGCAGCCCGTGCGGCAGGGTCATGCCGATGGGCCGGTCGTGGCTGAACACAGGCACCGCAGGTGCGGGCGTGGCGGCGCTGTTCATCGCCACAATCACCGGCGCGGTGCAAACCAATTCGCACCCAGCGTCGGGAACGCCGTTGCCGCCATCAGCGCAGGCCTGACAGTCGGACATCGCCATTTCCAGCGCCATCGCATCCGCGCTCACCGCCTGCACGGTGGCGCTCGTGGCGAACACCGCGAGAACCACAATGGCAAAGAGTGAAGCCAATTTACCCATGAAACGCGTATATTGCGGGACCCGTGCGATGTCCATTCACGAAACGGTGGCGTGGGTGGTGACGCGTTCCTGGCAGCCGGGTCCCGCGACAAGAAGATATATCACCCCGCGCAGCACGACAGCTTTGCCACGTCCCGATCGAAGGTCTGCGCGGCGAGTTTCAGCCCTTCAACCGTGGTCAGGTAGGGGAAGATCGTCGCGCCAAGCGCCTTGGTCGTCATCCCGAACTTCAGCGCCATGACCAGCGTCTGCACACTGTCCGACCCTTCGGGTGCCATGATCACTCCGCCCAGAAGGCGGTCGGTCGTGGCATCCGCCACCAGTTTGATCAGCCCCCGTGTGTCGCGGGCGGCAAGGGCGCGCGGCACGTTGTCGAGGCCGAGGACCGAGGTTTTCACCGGGTGCCCCGCCTCTTGCGCCTGCGCTTCGGTCAGACCGACGCCCGCCACTTGCGGATCGCTGAACACGACCCAGGGCATCGCGGCATTGTCATAGTATTCGGCCCCGCCGATGGCGTTCCTTGCTGCCAGCTTGGCGCCGTAAGCGGCCATGTAGACGAACTGATCGCGGTTGGTCACGTCGCCCGCGGCATAGACACCGGGGCGGGTGGTCTGCATGTCGTCGCCCACCACGATCGCGCCGCGCGCGTCGGTCTCAACGCCCAAGTCAGACAGCCCCAGCCCTTCGGTGTTCGGGCTGCGCCCGGTGGTCAGGACGATATGATCCGCTGTCAGGTCGTGTGCGGCACCGTCCTTGGTCACCGTCAGGACCGCGCGACCGTCCGCTGCCCGCGCGCCCTGATAGCGCAGGCCAGCCGCGATTGTCACACCCTCGGCGCGCAGCACGTCGGCCAAGGCCACGCCGACTTCCGGTTCGGTTTGCGGCAGAAGACGCGAGCGGCAGACAATCGTCACCGCAACCCCCATCCGCGCCATCATCTGCGCCAGTTCCACCCCGATATAGCCGCCGCCGAGAAAGATCAGGCTCTTCGGCAGGGCGTGCAGCGCGAGAAGCGATGTGCTGTCCAGCGTCGGCACCGCGTCGATCCCCGCGATCTCCGGCACCGCAGGGCGGCCGCCGGTGGCGATGATGATCTTGGGCGCAGTGATCTTGCGCCCGCCGACCTGCACGCCACCGGGGACAAGCCGCGCCGCACCTTCGTCGATGTAGGTGATGCCCTCATAGCCGGGCAGCAGATCGGCATACTTCTTCTGCCGCAGACCGGCAACCAACGCGTCCTTGCCCGCCATCAGCGCGGCCCAGTCATCGACCTGCGCCGCTCCCGACAGCCCCGGAAACCGCCGTGCCGCTTTCGCGCCGTGGATCGCTTCCGCCGCGCGGATCATCGCCTTCGAGGGCACGCAGCCGACGTTGACACAGGTGCCGCCGATCAGCCCATGACCGATCAGCGCCACGCGCTTGCCCGCCTCGGCCGCGGTGATCGCGGCGGAAAACCCCGCCGATCCGGCCCCGATCACCGCGATGTCGAAAACGCCCGTCCCGGGAATCGTGCAGCAATCGTTCATTTCGTCAGCCCTTCACGTTGGCCGGATAGCCCGCCATGGCCGAGGCTTGCGCAATCGCCGCCGCATCGGTCAGGGCGGGATCAAAGATCACGGTCGCGCTGCGGGCATCGAAGTCTATCTCGACCGACTGCACCCCATCGACACCGCTCATGGCGGCCTTGACCGTTACCGGACACAGCGCGCAGGTCATGTCGGGCACATCAAAACTGACTTCGGTCAGTGTGGCTGCGCTGGTCGTTGCCGATTGGGCAAAGACCATCGGCGCAGTGGCGGGGAGGCCGAGCATCAGGGCTCCGAGCGCCAGAATTGCAAGACGTTTCATCGGGATTCTCCTTGGGTTTCAGTAAAGCAGCGGGGCCCACCAGTTGAGCGTCACCGACAGCAGCACCAGCACCGCGGCCGCCCAAAGCACCGTTTTGGTGATCCGCGACGATTGCGGGCGGGCGCAGTAAGACCCCTCGACGCAGACCGGTTTGGTGCGGAAATAGACGTGCCAGAACCCGAGCGCGATAAAGACGATGGCGAGCCCCGAGGTCAGCGGCTTGTAGGGCTCAAGTGCTGTCAGATTGCCGATCCATGCCCCCGATATTCCCAGCGTCACCAGCACCAGCGGCACGATGCAGCAGGCCGAGGCCAGAAACGCCCCCGCCAGCCCGAGGGTGGCAAACAGGCCCTTGTGATCGGCGCGGTCAGGCGCGGTTGCGGTATCGTGAATGTCGCTCATCGCCGCGCTCCTTGTCATCCAGTTGCAACCTGTCTACAGTCTGTAGCAACTACAGGCTCAAGCGGAAAATCATCATGTCGGATCACAAGAACGAGAGCGGTCTGACGCGCGGCGCGTTGGCGCAGACCACCGGCTGCAATATCGAGACGATCCGTTACTACGAGAAAACCGGCCTGCTGCCCGACCCGCCGCGCACTGGTGCGGGCTATCGTATTTATACGCAGGCCCATGTGGCGCGGCTGCGCTTCATCCTGCGCGCGCGCGAGTTGGGTTTTCCCATGGACGACATTCGCGGACTGCTGGGGCTCGACGATGGCGCGGCCCCCAGTTGCGCCGAGGTCAAGCTGCGCACCGAGCATCACCTCGCGGATGTGCGCGCCAAGATCGCCGATCTGAAGCGGATCGAGCGCGTGCTGGCCGAAACTGCCGCCAGATGTTCCGGCGCGCGGGTGCCGGATTGCCCGGTGCTGGACGCACTGGCCGAACAGGTCTGAGCGCGGATAGGGTGCCCGGCTTCACGAACAAATGATTGTCAGCAGGCACAGCACCGCCCGTTCCAATGGACAATCCCGGGTGCAGCACCTACGTTTCCTGCATGATCCACCGCCTTGTCACTCTTCTGGCCGCACTGGCAATCGCTGTCATTTCGACGGCGGCTTTGGCGCATGCGGCGCAGATGAGCGACGTGCCCGACTTCGGGGTGCATGCGGTCGAGATGGTGCAGGCCGAAGGCAACCGAGCCGTGTCATGCGGCGGGCATCAGCATTGTGGGGCGGCGATGGCCGGGTTTTGCGCTTTCGCCAGCGTCGGACTGACCGGGATCGTGACGCCGCCAGACGTGCAAGCGGATTTCGCTTGCCATTCGATCCGTCACACCGTGCCGACCGGCATGGTGCTTTCCGGCGCTGTGCCTGCCCGGGCCGAACGCCCCCCCAAACTTTGCCTCCTTTGAACGCGCCCGGGCTGCGGCCTGCGGCGTTTCCTCGGCTTTTTTGAAACGGGACGCGCTGTCCCGAGGAGACCCCATGAATACCTTTTCCCGTCGCGGCTTTATCGCCGCAAGTGCTGCCGCCATTGCCGCAGCCCAAATGCCCCGCCTTGCTTTCGCGCAGGCGACGACCCCGATCGCCCTGTCGGCGACCACCCGCACACTCGATATCGACGGCCGCGCGGCAACCGTCTTCGGCCTTGCCGGCCCCGGCGGCCAGGGCCTGATCCTTGATCCCGGCCAGCGCTTCCGGGTCGATCTGACCAACAATCTTGACGTGCCGACCATTGTGCATTGGCACGGGCAAATTCCGCCCAACGCGCTGGATGGGGCACCCAATACGGCACCGCTGCTGACCCCGGGCGAGATGCGGTCCTATGACTTCGAGCCGCGGCCCGGCACGTTCTGGATGCACGCCCATGTGGTGGCGCACGAGATGCGCCTGCTTGCCGCACCCCTGATCGTGCGCGCGCCCGAAGATTTGAGCGCCGACCGGCAGGAGGTGGTGCTGTTCCTGCACGATTTCTCGTTCAAGACCCCCGACGAGGTGCTGGCCGAGATCGCCGCCGGGGGCGAAGATCATGGCGATGCGGCTGCGGGCATGGGCAACATGCCGGGCATGGATCATGGCACCATGGGCGGCATGCAGATGGGTGGCATGGGCGGCATGGCGATGGACCTGAACGACTACAACTGGGACGCCTATCTTGCCAACGACCGGACGCTCTCGGACCCCGAGGTGGTGCAGGTCGAACGCGGCGGGCGCATCCGGCTGCGGGTGATCAACGCCGCCGCCGCCACCGTGTTCTGGATCGACACCGGCAAGGCTGAGGCGCGGCTGATCGCGGTCGATGGCGATCCGGTGCAGCCGATCAGCGGCACCCGCTTTGGTCTGGCGATGGCGCAGCGGATGGATTTCGAGATCGACCTGCCGGATGAGGGTGGTGCCTGGCCGATCCTTGCGTTGCGCGAAGGCGCGCGCGACCGCACCGGGATCATCCTTGCCACGCCGGGGGCCGAGGTCCGGCGCATCGACGCGCTGGCCGAGAGTGACGCGCCCGCGTTTGATACCGATCTGGCGCAGGAATCGCGGCTTATCGCCCTGCACCCCTTGGCCGACCGGCCGGTGGAGCGCCGCCATATGGTCATGCTGGGCGGGTCGATGCAGCCCTATGTCTGGACCATCAACGGCGCGGTCTGGGGCCAGCATCAGCCCATCGCCGCGCGCCGCGGCGAGCGCGTATCGCTGACCTTCCACAACATGTCGATGATGGGCCACCCGATGCACCTGCACGGCCATGCCTTCCAGGTGGTCGGGATCAACGGTCGCCGCATCGCCGGGGCCTTGCGCGACACGGTCTATGTGCCGCCGATGGCGATGGTCGAGATTGCGCTCGATGCCGGTGAAGCCGCCCCCTGGCTGCTGCATTGCCACCACATGGCGCATATGGCGACCGGCATGATGACCGAGTTTTCGGTCACCGCCTGAGCCCGGACGGGGTGCCGGTTCCCGTGGTCGGCATCGCGCATCAGATGGTGGCGCTTGAATAGAAAGGAGTGCGGACATGCTGCCGCTCATCCCGCTGGGCTGGGCGCTGAGCCTGTTTCTGGTGATCACCCATGTGATCTGCATCAGCTTCGACCTCATGCTGCCGCAATATGCTATGTACATGACCTGGTCCGGGCTGCTGCCCGGTATCAACTGGCTGACCCCGGTGGGGCTCGCGATCGGGCTGGTGGAAAGCTTGCTTTACGGCTGGTATGCTGCGCGCATCTTCGGCGGGATTTTCAACGCCTGCGCCAGCCGCTCGGCCGCGGCCTGAACCGGGCATCCGGCCCGGCCTTGCGGGAAGTTTCCAACCGGCGCAGACCCGCAGTTCCGGCCTTTCAGCCGAATCCCCGCCGAACCGGGCGGCTTCCGCGACCACATAGGAGTTGCCCGCCATGAATGACCCTCACCCGACCACCGCAGCCGCGACCGATGCAACCGTCTATACCTGCCCGATGCACCCCGAGGTGCGCCAGGCAGGCCCGGGCAAATGTCCAAAATGCGGGATGTTCCTGGTGCCCGTGGGCGCGGCGGAGCGGCATGGCGCGGACCATGGGCATGATCACGGATCAGACGATCACGGGCATGACCATGGGCACAAGGCTCAGGCGGCAGCCTCGGGCGGCGGCAAATATGACACCGTGCCGACGGGCTGGTCGGGGCCGGTCCATACCTGCCCGATGCACCCGCAGGTGCGCCAGACCGGGCCCGGATCCTGCCCGATCTGCGGCATGGGGCTGGAACTGGAATCGGCGGCGATGGGCAACGCGGGGCCGAACCCCGAACTGGTCGATTTCACCCGGCGGTTCTGGGTCGGCGTGGCGCTGACCATCCCACTTCTGGTGCTGACCATGAGCCCGCTTGTCGGCCTGCCGCAGATCCGCGAGTTTTTCGGCCAGCGCGCCGCGCTCTGGCTTGAGGTGGCGCTGGCCTCGCCGGTGATCGGGTGGTCGGGCTGGCCGTTCCTGGTGCGCGGCTGGAAGTCGTTTCGCACCATGAATCTCAACATGTTCTCGCTGATCTCGATGGGCATCGCGGCAGCCTATCTGTTCTCGATGGTTGCGGTGATTGCGCCGGGGCTGTTTCCGGCGGGCTTCCGT